>NZ_JAZIBG010000046.1:0-36303 GCF_036621135.1 Aquincola agrisoli | reverse complement strand
GCGCCCAAGCTGGGCGAGCACAACCGCGAGCTGCTGCGCGAGCTCGGCGTCGACGACGGCGGCTACCGCGCGCTGGTGGAGGCCGGGGTGGTCTGCGGGAGCTGAGCCGCGCCGCCGCGCCGGCCCGCTGTCACAAACGGCGGGGCCGGCCCGTCTAGGGAGGCATGAAGCCCTCCCTCCCCCCTGAAGCTCTTCCTTCCTCCCCTTTGGCGGACGGCCCGCCCGGCGACTCGCTGCTCTCCAGCTTCGCGGCCAGCTATGCGGGCATCGTCGCCTTCATGGCGGTCGTCGCGGAGGGCAATTTCGCGAAGGCCGGCGACCGGCTCGGCATCGGCCGCTCGGCCGTCAGCCGCGGCGTGCAGAAGCTCGAGGACCAGCTGGGCGTGCGCCTGTTCAGCCGCACCACGCGAAGCCTGTCGCTGACGAGCGAGGGCGAGGCCTTCCACGCCCATTGCCGGCCCGGCATCGAGCACCTCACCCAGGCCCTCGACGGCATGCGCGAGCTGCGCCAGGGCCCGCCGCGCGGGCACCTGCGCGTCTGCTCGGCGGTCGGGTTCGGCCGCAAGGTCGTGGCGCCGCTGCTGTGGGGCTTCCGCGCCCAGTACCCCGGCATCGAGATCGACCTGGTGCTCGACGACGGCCCCACCGATTTCACCTCCGACCGGATCGACGTGTCGTTCCGCAACGGGCGCATGGAAGACAGCCAGATCGTCGCGAAGCAGCTCTTCCCGATGCAGATGCTGGTGTGCGCATCGCCCGCGTATGCGCAGGCCCACGGCCTGCCGGAGGGCATCGACGACATCGCCGCGCACCAGTGCATCGGCTTCCGCTTCGCTTCCGGCCGGGTCTACGAGTGGGAGTTCAAGGTGGGCGGCGAGCTGCGCAAGGTGATGCCGCGCGCGGCGGTGACCTTCAACGACGCCGACCTGGTGCTGCAGGGTGTGCTCGACGGCCACGGCATCGCGCAGCTGGCCGGCTACCAGATCTTCGACCACCTGCGCGCCGGGCGGCTCGTGGCCTGCCTCGCGCAGTACGCACCCGACGACCGCGGCCACCACCTGTGCTACCTGCACCGGCAGCACCTGCCCTCGCGCCTGCGCGCCTTCATCGACTACATGACCGCGGCGACGCGCGCGCTGGACCTCTACGGCACCGTCCCGCCAATTGGTGCCTTCCAGGCAACGCAGTGATCCCCTCCGCAGGCCTGGTGCGCACTGGCATCGCTGCCTACGATCCCTCCATCGCATCCCAACCCCCGATCCAAGGAAAGACCATGACCCAACGCATCGACTACATGCAACAGTCTTCGGCGCTGTTCAAGAAGTTCGTCGAGTTCAACATGCTGGTGAAGGACAGCGCGATCGAGACTTCCAGCCTCGACCTTGTCTCCATCCGCGCGTCGCAGATCAACGGCTGCGGCTTCTGCCTCGACATGCACGTGAAGCAGGCCAAGTTGCACGGCGAGCGCGAGCTGCGCCTCTACCACGTGAGCATCTGGCGCGAGTCGACGCTGTTCACGCCGCGCGAGCGCGCCGTGCTGGCCTGGACCGAGGCGCTCACCACGCTGCCCCCGCATGGCGTACCCGACGAGGTGTACGACAGCGTCCGAGACGAGCTGACGGAAAAGGAGATCTCGGACCTCACCTTCGCGGTGATGGCGATCAACGCCTGGAACCGCATCAACGTCGCGTTCCGCGCGGTGCCCGGCACGCTCGACGTGCCCTACGGCCTGACCAAGGCCAACCTGAGCTGAAGCGAAACGGAGCACCCCATGAAGATCGTCGTCATCGGCGGCACGGGACTGGTCGGCTCGAAGGCCGTCAAGCTCCTGCGCGCCCGCGGCCATGACACGCTGGCCGCCTCGCCGAACACCGGCGTCAACACGCTCACCGGCGAGGGCCTGGCGCAGGCGCTGACCGGCGCCGAGGTGGTGCTGGACCTCGCCAACTCGCCGTCGTTCGAGGACCAGGCGGTGCTCGACTTCTTCGGCACCTCGGGCCGCAACCTGCTGGCCGCCGAGGCCGAGGCCGGCGTGCGGCACCACGTCGCGCTGTCGGTGGTTGGCACGGACCGCCTGCTGGGCAGCGGCTACTTCCGCGGCAAGCAGCTGCAGGAAGACCTGATCCGGCAGGCAGGCATCCCCTACACCATCGTGCAGTCGACCCAGTTCTTCGAGTTCATGGGCGGCATCGCGCAGTCTGCGGGGCCGGGGCCGGCCCTGCGCCTGTCGTCGGCACCAATGCAGCCGATCGCCTCCGACGACGTGGCGCTCGCGGTGGCCGACGCGGCGCTGGCGGCGCCGGTCAACGGCACGATCGAGATCGCGGGGCCGGAGCGCGCGAGCCTGGCAGCGTGGGTGCAGCGCTACCTGGCCCACACCGGCGATCGGCGCCAGGTGGTCGCGGATGCACAGGCGCCGTACTTCGGCGTCGTGCTGGACGACCGCTCGCTGGTGCCCGGCGAGCAGCCGCGCCTCGGCGCGGCGCACTTCGAGACCTGGCTGGCGCAGCAGCCGCGCCAGGCGGCGTAGGCCGCGATGCCCAGCCTGCAGCCGCCGCCGGCCACGCTGCTCGACAAGTACGGCGGGTTGGCTTTCGAGCCGCTGTACACGACCACGGTGGCCGTGAGCGGCGGCGAGGCGGACCACGCCCGTGCCTCCGGCCAGGTGCGTTCCGACGACGGTGCGCTGGCCCTCGACCTGCGGCTGCCCCAGGCGCTGGGCGGCCCCGGCGGCGGCACCAACCCGGAGCAGCTGTTCGCCGCCGGCTACGCAGCGTGTTTCCACGGCGCGCTCTGCCTGCTCGCCGCACAGTCGGGCATCGCCGTGCCGGAGGCCGCGGTGCATGCGACCGTCGCCTTCGGCCGCGATCCGGTGGACGGCCGGTACATGCTGACGGCCGACCTCGCGGTGCACCTGCCAGGCGTCGATACCCGCCTCGCCGAGCGGCTGGTGCGCGAGACCGAACGCCTCTGCCCCTACGCCAAGATGGCGCGGCAGGGCATCGCCGGCAAGGTGGCGATCGCCCCTCAGCCGGCGGCGGGCGCCAGCACGTCGGTGGCGCGGTGATCGGCGGGCACGCCGTCGACGAGGAATGCCAGGCCCTTCGCATGGCGCAGCCGCAGCGGCAGGATCGCCTGGTAGGCGGGCGAGGCGTACCACTGCCGGGCCAGCGCGAGGCTGGGGAACTCGATGACGATCAGGTCGCCGGACCAGCGGCCTTCCAGGCGCTCGACCCGGCCGCCGTGGATGAGGAACCGGCCGCCGTACGGCCGCAGCGTGCCGTCGATGCCTTCCAGGTACGCCACCACGTCGGGCCCCATGGACACGTCGGTGAGGTGGGCCACTGCATACGCTGCCATCGCTGTCGCTCCTGTGGGTGTGTGACGGCACGACGATAGCCACCAAGGCGCCGCCAGGCGATGACCTCCGGGGTCATCGCGGCACCGGCCGCGGGCCTCACTGCCGGACGGCCTCGAACTCGATGATCACCTCGATGTCGTCGCCGACCCAGCCGTTCGACAGCGCGTAGTTCATGCCGTAGACGCTGCGCTTGACGGTGCCGCGTGCCGACACGCCCATCGTGTAGCGCTTGCCGGGCAGCGGCGATTCGGCGCTCTTGTTCCACGTGGCCTGCAGCGTCAGCGGATGCGCCTGGCCGAGCAGCTCGAGCTGGCCCGCGACCTCGAAGGTGCGCGGGCCGGTGCGCTTCGCGCCCTCGGCGGTGAACACCATCTTCGGATGCTTGCGGGCGTTGAGGAACTCGTCGCCGCGCAGGTGGCCGTCGCGCTGGCGCTGGTTGCTGAAGACGCTGTCGGTCTCGACCTCCACGCGGACCGCGGACAGCGCGCCGCTCGCTTCGTCGAACCGGTAGGTGCCCCGCCCCTTGAGGAACATGCCGAGCACCTTGCCGTAGCCGACGTGGTCCACCAGGAAGCCGATCGACAGGTGCGCGGGATCGATCTCGTAGGTCTCCGCGGCGGCATGCGCAGGGGCGGTGGCCAGGGGGCCCAGCACGGTGAGTGCGACGGCGGCGGCGGAACAGGCGAGCCAGTGTTTCATCTCGATACCTCCTGGGGCGGATGACGGTGCCGCGACAGCCATCGCACGTCGACGGCGAAGGAAAGCGCCAGCGCCGCCAGCGCGAACGCCGCCAGCGCCGTGGCCCCCGGCCGCGGCACGATGGGGCCGAGGCAGACGATCAGGCAGGTGATCTGCACCACGCACACCGCCTGCCGGCGGCGGCTGGGCGGCAGCGGCGCCGCGAGCCACGGCCACCGCAGCGCGGCCAGCACGAAGGCGTAGCGCATCAGCCCCGAGGCCAGCACCCAGGCACCGACCTTGTCGAACTGCACCAGCAGCGCGCACAGCACCAGCGTCAGCAGCGCGTCGGTCTCCATGTCGAAGCGCGCGCCGAACTCGCTCGCCAGGCCCGCCGCGCGGGCCAGCGGGCCGTCGGCCGCGTCGAGCACCGCGCCGAGCGTGGCCGCGACGACGATGCCCCAGGCGAGCTGCCGGGGATCGGCCGGCGCCTCGCCGACCAGGGCTGCCAGCAGCACGACGTTGGCCAGGCGGGCCAGCGTGAGCCGGTTGCCCGCGCCGAAACGGGCGTGCGGTGCGTGGGCGCCCAGGCCGCGCCAGGCCAGTGCGGCGGCCATCGCATACAGCGTCACGGCCTTGGCGGGGTAGTCGCCACCCAGACCCGCCAGCGCGGCGACGGCCATGGCAGCGGCGCCAGCCACGAGCGCCATCGCCGCGAACTCGCGGCCGGCATCGCGGCGCAGCGTGTGCGCAGGCGTCCCGGCGGCCGTGCGCGCAAGTGTTTCCGGAGGGTGCATCGACCTCAGTAAGATGAATTCGTTGTCCCACCCCGATCCTGCCGCAGAAAGACGGCCCATGCACAGCCCCCTTGAAGCCACCGCCTGCTGGATCGTCGAGCCCGGCCGCGCCGAACTGCGCACCGGCACCCTGCCGCCGCCTGGCGACGGCGAGGCGCGGGTGCGGGCGCTGCACAGCGCGGTCAGCCGCGGCACCGAAGGCCTGGTGTTCCGCGGCGAGGTGCCGGCCAGCGAGCACGAGCGGATGCGCGCGCCGTTCCAGGCCGGCGATTTCCCCGGGCCGGTGAAGTACGGCTATGCCAGCGTCGGCGTCGTGGAGGCCGGGCCGCCGGACTGGGCCGGCCGCACGGTGTTCTGCCTGCATCCGCACCAGGACCGCTATGTCGTGCCCATCGAGGCGCTGCATGCGGTGCCCGGCGGCGTGCCGGCCGGCCGCGCCGTGCTGGCCGCGAACATGGAGACGGCGCTGAACGCGGTGTGGGACGCCGCGCCGCGGCCGGGCGACCGGGTGGCGGTGGTGGGGGCCGGCGTCGTCGGGCTGCTCGTCGCCTGGCTCGTGGCCCGCATGCCCGGCTGCGAGGTGGAGGTGGTCGACACCCAGGCCGCACGCGCGCCGGTGGCCCGCGCGCTCGGCGCCGCGTTCAGCCTGCCGGCCGGTGCACGCGCCGATGCCGACCTCGTCGTGCACGCCAGCGGCCATGGCGAAGGCCTCGCCACCGCCCTCTCGCTGGCCGGCTTCGAGGCCACGGTGCTGGAGCTGAGCTGGTACGGCCGCCGCGCGGTCAGCCTGCCGCTCGGGCAGGCCTTCCATGCGCGGCGGCTGCGGCTCGTCAGCTCGCAGGTCGGCCACGTCGCCACCGCGCAGCGCGCGCGCTGGAACCACCGGCGCCGCATGGCGCTGGCGCTGGCGCTGCTGGCCGATCCCGTGCTCGACCGGCTGATCACCGACACCGCCCCGTTCTCCGAACTCCCCGCGGTCCTGGCGCGCCTGGCGGCAGGACCTTCCGACACCCTGTGCCAACGCATCGACCATCCATGTACGCCGTCAACGTCCGCGACCACTTCATGATTGCCCACAGCTTCGCCGGCGCCGTGTTCGGCCCGGCGCAGCGGCTGCACGGCGCCACCTACGTGGTCGACCTCGAGCTGCGCCGGCCCGAGCTCGACCCGGACGGCGTCGTCGTCGACATCGGCCTGGCGGCCAGCGTGCTGCACGAGGAACTGGCGAAGCTCAACTTCCGCAACCTCGACGAGGAGCCCGCCTTCGCGGGGCGCAACACCACGACCGAGTTCATGGCGCGCGTGGTCTTCGACCGCGTGGCGGCCCGCATCGCCGGCGGCGACCTGGGCGCCCACGCCGCGGGTTTGCAAAGCCTGCGCGTCACGCTGCACGAATCGCACATCGCCTGGGCGGCCTACGAAGGCCGCCTGCCCGGCGCCGCCCCGGCATGACCGGCGGTTGCAGGCCGGGCAGGCGGGGCACGAGAGGGCGGCATTGAGCGCGCCGGCGCCCTGGCATGTCCTGCTGCCGGGCGACTGGCACCAGGCCACCGGCGGCTACCGCTACGACCGGCGCATCGGCCTCGGGCTGCGGGCGCTGGGCCTGGACGTGCGTCCGCTGGTGCTGCAGGGGGCGTTCCCCAGGCCCGCCCCGCACGAGCTGGCCGCCGCCGCGCAGGCCGTGGCGGCCCTGCCGGACGGCGCGCAGGTGCTCGCCGACGGTCTGGCGTTCGGGGCGATGCCGGAGATCGCCGAGGCGCATGCCCGGCGCCTGCGCTGGGTCGCGCTGGTCCACCACCCGCTGTGGCTTGAAACCGGCTGCGAGGCGCCGGCGCTGCTGCGGGCGCGCGAGGCCCGCGCGCTGGCCGCCGCACGGCAGGTCATCGTGACCAGCCGCGCCACGGCCGGGCTCGTGCAGGCGCTCGGCGTGGGGCCGGAACGCATCGCCGTGGTGGAACCCGGCACCGACCCCGCCCCGCTCGCCGAAGGCGCCGGCCCGGGCGCCGCGCCGAACCTGCTCTGCGTGGCCACGGTGACCCCGCGCAAGGGCCATCGGCGGCTGGTCGAGGCCCTGGCGCCGTGGCGCGCGCGCCCGTGGACCCTGCTGCTCGCCGGCAGCCTGGACCGCGACCCGGCCTGCGTGGCGGCGTTGCGCGCCGCGATCGACGCCCACGGCCTCGCGGCGCGGGTGCGGCTGCTGGGCGAGGTGGACGACGCGGCGCTGGCGGCGTGCTACCGGCGCGCCGACGCCTTCGTGCTCGCGTCGGCGTTCGAGGGCTACGGCATGGCGCTCGCGGAAGCGCTGGCGCACGGGCTGCCGGTGGTCAGCACCACCGGCGGGGCCATCGGCGGCACCGTGCCGCCGGACGCCGGCGTGCTGGTCGATCCGCAGGACACGGGCGCCCTGAGCCGCGCCCTCGGCCGGCTGCTGGACGACCCCGGCACGCGCACGGCGCTGCAGGCGGGTGCGCGCCGTGCGCGCGAGCGCCTGCCGACCTGGGACGCCGCGTGCCGGCGCTTCGCGGCGGTGCTGGAGGGCGTGGGGGCCGCAGGCGGGGGGCCGGCATGAGAACAATCCCGTGGCGGCGGCGTTCGCTTTCTCTGTATCGGGCGTTCCCGTATCGAAGGCCGAGCGGCTGGCCGCTATGAGCGCCGCGTCCTTCAGCGCCGCCTGGCTGCAGCAGCGCGAGCCCTTCGACACCGCGGCGCGGGCGTCCGCCGCCGGCCCGCTGGACGAAGCCGCCTCGGCCCGGGCGCTGCCGCGGCCTGGCGGCGTGCTGCGGGTGATCGATCTCGGTGCCGGCACCGGCGCGAACCTGCGCTACCTGGCGCCGCGGCTGGGCGGCACGCAGCACTGGCAGGTGCTCGACCACGACGCGGCGCTGCTGGCCGCCTGGCCCGGCCTGCTGGCCGGATGGGCCCGGTCGCTCGGCGGCAGGCTGCTGCCCTCGGGCGATCGGCTGCAGGTCGAGGCGCCCGGCCTGCGGCTGACGGTGGACCGCCGCCGGGTTGACCTGTCGCGGCCGCCGGCGCCCGAGGCCTTCGAGGGCATCGGCCTCGTCACGGCCTCGGCCCTGCTCGACCTGATGTCGGCGGCGAGCCTCGGCGCGCTGATCGACGCCGGCAGCGCCCGGGGGGTGGGCTGGTGGTTCGCGCTCAGCATCGACGGCCGCTTCGGCTGGCCCGAGCCGGATCCGGACGACGCCCTCGCCGAGGCGGCCTATGCCCGCCACCAGGGCGGCGACAAGGGCTTCGGGCCGGCGCTCGGCCCGCAGGCGCCGGGCTTCGCGGCGCAGCGCCTCGCCGGCCACGGCTACCGGCTGCGGCAGGCGGCCAGCGACTGGCGGCTCGACGGTGCGATGCGCGCCGCGCAGGTCGACGGCATGGCCGCCGCCGCCTCGCAGGCCCGGCCCGACGCGGCCGGCCGCTTCGAGGCCTGGCGCCTACGCCGCCGGGCCGGCGCAGGCGTGCTGGCGGTCGGCCACCAGGAGCTGGTCGCGCTGCGGCCTTAGGCTGCCGCACGCCGTCAGCCGCGCAGGTCCAGGTCCCACAGCAGGTCGTCGCCCATCGGCACGGTGCGTGCCTTCGGCCGCAGGCAGTCGCGCATGCGCTCGAACGACGGCAGCGCCAGCCCGCGCCGGCCGGCGCCGATGATCACCGGCGCCACCGCCACGTGCAGCCGGTCGAGGCAGCCCTGCGCCAGCAGGCGCGAGACCGTCACCCCGCCGCCTTCGACGAACAGCAGCTTCAGCCCGCGCGCGGCCAGCGCGGCGACGAGCGCCGCCCCGTGCAGCCGGCCGTCGGCCCCCGCCAGCCCGGGCACCGCGAGCATCGCGGTACCGGGCGGCAGCGGCGTGCCCGGCCCGGCGGCCGAAGCGTCGTGCAGCCACAGCGTGGGCGCCTGCCCGTCGCTCAGGGCACGCAGCCGCGGCGACAGGCGCGCCGCCGGATCGATCAGCACCCGCACCGGGTGCGGGCCGTCGACGCGCCGGGTGGTGAGCTGCGGATCGTCGGCCGCGGCGGTGCCGGCGCCGACCAGCACGGCGTCGCACAGCGCGCGCAGGCGGTGCAGGTGCAACAGGTTCTCTTCACCGGTGACGAAATGCGAATCGCCGCAGGCCGTGGCGATGCAGCCGTCCAGGCTCTGGCCGAGCTGGCCGACGAGCCACGGTGCGGCATCGGCGCCGCGGTCGAGCAGCGGCTTGTAGAGCGCGAACAGCGCGGCATCGCCCGGTGCCAGCGCCGCCTGCGCCGCCCAGCCGGCCTCGGTGCGGCGCAGCGCGCCGACGGACGGCGGGGCCGCCCGACCCGCCCGCCGGCAGCGGGCGATCTCCAGCGCGGCGGCCCAGATCTCGGCCCACGCGGGGCGGTTCGTCGTCGGTTCGTCAGCGTTCAATGGGGAACTCGCGGCAGGGGCAAAAAAGGCGTCGGCCCAGGCGGCGCCGGGGCTTGGCTATGCTACGGCGCCATGTCTCCCCTCGGCCTGCACCGCTCATCCCTGCCCGACGTGTCCGCCACGTCCGCTCCCCTGCCCCTCGCGGACGATGCCGCCTGGCGCGCCACGGTGCGGCTGGACCGGGCGCAACTCGAACTGAAGCACGGCCGCGAGCTGGTGCTGCAGCCCGAGGACGAATCCGCGCCGCTGCTGCTCGTGGCCGCCGTCGAGACGCTGAGCGCCGAGCGGCTCGCGACCCTCGACACCTGGGGCCATCCGCTGCGCCTGCTGCTGACGGGCGAGCGCATGCAGTCGCTGGGCGGCACGGCCGCGCCGGCCGCGCTGCGCTGCCCGCCGAACGTCGGCCTGCAGACGCTGCAGCACTGGGCCGCCGTCAGCGCCGACGTGCTCGATCCGCAGGCCCTGCGCGATGCGGCCCCCACGGGCCCGGCGATGGACGCGGCGCTGCGCATCGCCAAGCGCGCGCGGCTCACGCCGGCCCTCGTCGCCGCCGAGCTGCCGCGCAGCCTGGCGCCGCGCCTGGCCGCGGCGGAGATCCTCGTGCTGCCGGTGGCGGATGCCGAGCGCCTGCTGGAGGCCGCGACGCTGCGCCTGCAGCGTGTCAGCGACGCGCGGGTGCCCATCGCCGCACGCGAGGACTGCACGCTGGTGCTGTTCCGCGAGGTCGGCGGCGGCACCGAGCACGTGGCCGTGGTCTTCGGCACGCTGGACACCCAACGCCCGGTGCCGGTGCGGCTGCATTCGTCCTGCCTGACGGGCGACCTGCTCGGCAGCCTGCGCTGCGACTGCGGCGACCAGCTGGGCCGCGCGGTCAGCCAGCTCGCGCAGTGCGGCGGGGTGCTGCTCTACCTGTCGCAAGAAGGGCGCGGCACCGGCCTGGCCAACAAGCTGCGCGCCTACCGGCTGCAGGACGGCGGCCTGGACACGATCGACGCCGACCGGCACCTCGGCTTCCGCGACGACGAACGAGACTACCCGGCCGCGGTCGCGATGCTGCAGGCGCTGGGCATCACGCGCATCGAGCTGCTGACGAACAACCCGCGCAAGATCGCCGCGCTGCAGGCCGGCGGCATCGAGGTGGCGGCCCGTGTCGCGCTCACCGCCCCCACCAACGTGCACAACGCGCGCTACGTCCACACCAAGCGACATCGCGCCGGCCACCTCGGCAGCGACAACGCGCCGCTAGACGGCCAGTAGCGGCAGCGCGGCCAGCTCCTCCAGCATCGCCTTCAGGCGCGCCGTGCCGTGGCGCAGCAGCGCCTCGCCCTTGACGGCGCTGCCGTCCGCCGCATTGCCGCAGACGCCGGCGGGGTGCAGGTCCTGCGCCATCCAGCCGAGGCCGATCGGCTTCTCGATGCCCAGCACGCCGCCGCGTGCCGCCATGGCCCGGCCCGCGGAAGGAAAGTCGGCCAGGCGGTCGAGTCGCACCAGGTCGGGCCGCAGGTGCAGCATCAGCGAGGTCTCGACGGCACCGCCGTGCAGGCCGTGCGCCAGTTCGTCGACGTCGAACAGCCCCGGCGGCATGCCCAGCCCGTAGCTGTGCGCGCGCACGACGGTCATCGCGCAGTCGACCCGCAGGCGCAGGGCCACCTGGTCGACCAGCCCGCGCTGGCCGCCGTGGCTGTTGAACAGCACCAGCTTGCGCACACCGGCCCGCGCCACGCTGCGGCCGATCGACAGCCACAGCCCGAGCAGCGACTGAAGATCGCCGCCCAGCGTGCCGGCGAAGGCGGTGTGCTCGAGGCTGTCGCCCACCTCGATCGCCGGCAGCACCAGCACCCGCGCTGATGCGGGCGGGTCGGCGAGCAGCGCGTCGACGAAGCCGCGGTTGATCACCGCGTCGGTCGACAGCGGCAGGTGCGGCCCGTGCTGCTCGGTGGCCGACACCGGCAGCAGCGCGATGGTGCGCAGCGGGTCGAGCGTGCCGAAGTCGGTCGTCGCGAGGTCTTGCCAGCGGCCGCTGGGCGCCGGGGTGTTCACGGCAGACCTCCGCCCTGGCGGGGCTCCCGGGCCACGCCGGCGTTCACCACCTGCCGGCACGGGTTGAAGCCCATCGCATAACCCAGGTCGGCCGGCCGGTCGATGGCCCACAGCGCGAAGTCGGCGCGCTTGCCCACTTCGAGCGTGCCGATCTCGCCGGCCCGGCCCAGCGCCGCCGCGGCATGGCGCGTGGCGCCGGCCAGCGCCTCCTGCGGCGTGAGGCGGAAGAAGGTGCAGGCCATGTTCATCGCGGCGAGCAGCGAGGGCATCGGCGAGGTGCCGGGGTTGCAGTCGGTCGACACCGCCATCGGCACGCCCGCATCGCGCAGCGCCTGCACCGGCGGCAGCCGCGTCTCGCGCAGGAAATAAAAGGCCCCTGGCAGCAGCACGGCCACGGTGCCGGCGGCTGCCATGGCGGCCACGCCCTCGGCGCTCAGGCATTCGAGGTGGTCGGCCGACAGGCCCTTGAAGCGGGCCACCAGCGCCGCGCCGCCCTGGTCGGACAACTGCTCGGCATGCAGCTTCACCGGCAGTTTGTGCGCGGCGGCGGCCTGGAACATGCGCTCGGTCTGCGCCGGCGTGAAGCCGATGTTCTCGCAGAAGGCGTCGACCGCGTCGACCAGCCCTGCGGCCGCCAGCGCGGGCAGCGTCTCGTCGCACATCAGCGCGATGAAGTCGTCGGGCCGGCCCTGGAACTCCGGCGGCACGGCGTGCGCGCCGAGGAAGGTGGTGCACACGCGCACCGGCAGCGTGCGGCCGACCTCGCGCGCCACGCGCAGCATCTTGGCCTCGTTGGCGGTGTCGAGCCCGTAGCCCGACTTGATCTCCAGCGTGGTGACGCCCTCGGCCAGCAGGCTCGCGACGCGCGGGCGGCTGGCCGCCAACAGCTCGGCCGGCGTGGCGGCGCGGGTGGCGCGCATGGTCGAGACGATGCCGCCGCCGCGGCGAGCGATCTCTTCATAGGGCACGCCGTTGAGCCGGGCCTCGAACTCGTCGCTGCGGTTGCCGGCGTAGACGATGTGGGTGTGGCAATCGACCAGCCCCGGCGTGAGCCAGGCGCCCGCGCCGTCGTGCTCCCGCGCCGCCCGCGCGCCGGCCGGCAGCGCGGACTCGGCGCCCACCCAGGCGATGCGGCCGTCCTTCACCGCGACCGCGCCGTGCTCGATGGCGCCGTAGCCCTCGCCCGCCATCGTGGCGAGGTGCACATGGCGCCAGAGCGCATCCCAGGCGGGGGCGGCGGAATCGTTCATCCCTGGATCATCGGCAATTTCAGCCCGAAGCGCTTGGCGCAGGCCACGGCGGCCTCGTAGCCGGCATCGGCATGGCGCATCACGCCCGAGGCGCAGTCGTTTACCAGCACACGCGCCAGTCGCTCGGCCGCAGCGTCGGTGCCGTCGGCCACGATCACCATGCCCGCGTGCTGCGAATAGCCCATGCCCACGCCGCCGCCGTGGTGCAGGCTCACCCAGGTGGCACCGCCGGCGGTGTTGAGCAGCGCGTTGAGCAGCGGCCAGTCGGAGACGGCGTCGGTGCCGTCCTTCATGCTTTCGGTCTCTCGGTTGGGGCTGGCCACCGAGCCGGTGTCGAGGTGGTCGCGGCCGATGACGATGGGCGCCTTCAGCTCGCCGCGCTTCACCATCTCGTTGAACGCCAGGCCGGCCAGGTGCCGCTCGCCCAGGCCCAGCCAGCAGATGCGCGCCGGCAGGCCCTGGAAGGCGATGCGCTCGCGCGCCAGGTCGAGCCAGCGGTGGGTGAGCCTGTTCTCGGGGAACAACTCCTTGATCTTGGCATCGGTCTTGTAGATGTCTTCCGGGTCGCCCGACAGCGCCACCCAGCGGAACGGGCCCTTGCCCTCGCAGAACAGCGGGCGGATGTAGGCCGGCACGAAGCCAGGGAAATCGAACGCGTTCTTCACGCCCTGGTCGAACGCCACTTGGCGGATGTTGTTGCCATAGTCCACCGTGGGGATGCCCATCGCCTGGAAATCGAGCATGGCCTGCACGTGCACCGCGCAGCCCTGCGCGGCGGCGGCCTTCAGCTCGACATGCTGCGCCGGATCGTCCTGCGCGGCCTTCCAGCCTTCCACGGTCCAGCCGGGCGGCAGGTAACCGTTGATCAGGTCGTGCGCCGAGGTCTGGTCGGTCACCAGGTCGGGCTTCAGGCCGCCCGCCTTCGCACGCTTCACCAGCTCGGGCAGCACCTCGGCCGCGTTGCCCAGCAACGCGATCGACACGGCTTCCTTGCGGTCGCAGTGGTGCTTGACGAGCGCGAGCGCGTCGTCGATGTCCTTCGCCTGCCGGTCGACGTAGCGCGTGCGCAGGCGGAAATCGATGCTGCTCTGCTGGCATTCGATGGTCAGCGACACCGCCCCGGCCAGCGTGGCCGCCAGCGGCTGGGCGCCGCCCATGCCGCCCAGGCCGGCGGTGAGTATCCAGCGGCCCGACAGATCATTCTTGTAGTGCTGGCGGCCGGCCTCGACGAAGGTTTCGAAGGTGCCCTGCACGATGCCCTGGCTGCCGATGTAGATCCAGCTGCCGGCCGTCATCTGGCCGTACATGAAGAGGCCCTGGCGGTCGAGCTCGTTGAAATGCTCCCAGTCGGCCCACTTCGGCACCAGGTTGGAGTTGGCGATCAGCACGCGCGGGGCGTTGGCATGCGTCTTGAATACGCCCACCGGCTTGCCCGACTGGATCAGCAGGGATTCGTCCTCCTCCAGCGCCTTCAGCGACGCGAGGATCTGGTCGAAGCAGGCCCAGTCGCGCGCCGCCCGGCCGATGCCGCCGTAAACCACCAGGTGCTTGGGGTTTTCGGCCACGTCGGGATCGAGGTTGTTCTGGATCATCCGATAGGCGGCCTCGGCCAGCCAGTTCTTGCAGTGCAGCGCAGCGCCCCGCGGCGCGCGGATCACGCGGCCGGCGTCGTAGCGCGGATCGTTCTGCAGGGCGGCTGAGCTCATGGGCATCTCCGAAAACGCTGGTTGTATAGACAACTATAGTGACACCGGGCCCCGATTGGCAACCGGACTCCGCGCGGCGCCGCCTCAAGTTGCAATCGCAAACGGTCGATATCCCAAACCGAATCGGGACGTCGCCGGGCCCTGGGCCTGCCGCGACGGTGGATTCGCCGCCACCCCACGGGCCGCAAGGCCCCCACCCGCGCCGGTGAGCCGCGCGCACCCTGGAAGCCGCACTCGATGAGCCTGAAGAACCTTTCCCTGCGTGCCCAGCTCGGCGCCGCCTTCGGCGGCCTGGCGGCGGTGGTGCTCGTCGTTGCGGGACTGTCCCTGACGTCGCTGGACGACGCCAACAGCCGCTTCTCCGGCTACGTGGACGGCATCAACGCCCGCGCGATCCTCGCCGCCCACCTGCGCACCGCCGTCGACCGGCGTGCGATCGCGGCCCGCAACCTCGTGCTGGTGACCCGGCCGGAAGACCTGGCGCTGGAGAAGGCGGAGGTCCAGAAGGCGCACGACGACGTGCGCCGGGCGCTCGGTGAGCTGAAGCAGGCGATCGCCATCGCGTCCGACGCCTCGGAGCAGGCGCGCAGGCTGGTCGCGGAGATGGACCGGATCGAGTCCGCCTACGGCCCGGTGGCCCTCGCGATCGTCGACCTCGCGCTGGCGGGCCGGCGCGACGAAGCCATCGTCCGCATGAACGACGAGTGCCGGCCACTGCTGGCCTCGCTGGCCAAGGTGGAGAACGACTACGCCGAACTCACCGAGCAGCGGGCCCGGGATCTCTCCCAGGAGGCCGTCGAACACGCCGCCGAGCAGCGCGCCCTGCTCGCCCTGGTTTGCCTGTTCGCCGTGGCCGCCGCGGCCGTGGCCGGGCTGGTCATCACCCGCCGCGTGACCCGTGCGCTGGGCGCCGAGCCCGCCGACCTCGGCCAGGCGGCCGAGCGGGTGGCCGCGGGCGACCTGCGCCCGCTCGCCGGCATGGCGCATCCGCCGGCCCGCAGCGTGTTCGCCTCGCTGATGCGCATGCAGCACAACCTGTCGATGCTGGTCGCGCAGGTGCGCGACGCCTCCGAATGCATTGCGCGCGATTCGCGGCAGATCGCGCACGGCAACATCGACCTCAGCCAGCGCACCGAGGAGCAGGCCAGCGCCCTGGAGCAGACGGCCGCGACGATGGACGAGCTGGGCACCACCGTGCACCACAACGCCGAGAACGCGCGGCGCGCCAACGAGCTGGCGCTGGGCGCCAGCAGCGTCGCGGCACGCGGCGGCGAGGTGGTGGGCCAGGTGGTCGAGACGATGAAGGGCATCAACGCCAGCTCCAAGCGCATCGCCGACATCATCGGCACCATCGACGGCATCGCCTTCCAGACCAACATCCTGGCCTTGAACGCCGCGGTGGAAGCGGCCCGCGCCGGCGAGCAGGGCCGCGGCTTCGCGGTCGTGGCGGGCGAGGTGCGCACGCTGGCCAAACGCGCGGCCGATGCGGCCAAGGAGATCAAGACGCTGATCAGCGGCAGCGTCACGCAGGTGGAGCAAGGCACCGCGCTGGTCGACCGCGCGGGCCAGACGATGGACGAGATCGTCGGCGCCATCCACCGCGTGAGCGAGACGGTCGCGGCGATCACCGAGGCCAGCGCCGAGCAGAGCTCCGGCGTCGCGCAGGTGGGCCAGGCCGTCTCGCAGATCGACCAGGTGACGCAGCAGAACGCCGCGCTGGTGGAGCAGAGCGCCGCGGCGTCGGACAACCTCAGCCGCCAGGCGCACGGCCTGGTGGAGGCCGTCTCCGCCTTCAAGCTGGCCGAGGCCGCGCCGGCCTGATCGCCGCGCCGCAAAGCCCGGCCCCGGCCACCGGCCTCGCCGCTGGCCCACAATGCACCGGACGCCCGCTGTCGGGCGACTCGCATTGGCAGGAGGCCGCACCATGAAGACCGAGTGGATTCAGATCAACGCGCAGGACGGCGGGCAGTACGGGGCGTACCTCGCGCTGCCGCCGGCCGGCACCGGCCCGGGGCTGGTGCTGTTCCAGGAGATCTTCGGCGTCAACGCGCACATCCGCGCGGTGGCCGAGCAGTACGCGATGGACGGCTTCGTCGTGCTGGCGCCCGACGTGTTCTGGCGTGATGCCCCGCGTGTCGAGCTGGGCTACAGCGGCGCCGACTACGACCGCGCGATCGAGCTGATGAAGGCCGCCAAGCCCGAGCATCTGGCCGCCGACATCAAGACCACCGTGGCGGCGCTGCGGACGCGCACCGAGGTGGATGCGGCCGGCGGCAAGGTCGGCGCGATCGGCTACTGCATGGGCGGGCGCCTCGCGTACATCGCCGCCGCCGACCCCGGCGTGGACGCCGCGGTCTGCTACTACGGCGGCGGCATCCACGACCAGCTCGACCGCAGCGCCGCCATCACCTGCCCGATCCAGTTCCACTACGCCGAGCAGGACCACGCCATCCCGCTGCCCAAGGTCGAGGAGGTGCGCAGCGCCTTTGCCGGCAAGGCGGCCGAGTTGCATGTGTATCCGCGCGCGACGCACGGCTTCAACTGCTGGGCACGGGCCTCCTACCATGCGCCCTCGGCCGCGCTGGCGCACGGGCGCGCGCTGCAGTTCCTCGCCCGGCACCTCTACTGACCGCGCGGCGCCGCCCGTCCGTGGCCAAGCGCAGCATCGCCTCGGCCTGGGCGCGGGCTTTCAACCGCAGCGCGAAGAAGCGCCTGCGGCAGACCCTCAAGACCATCGCCCCGCTGGCCCGCCAGGCCCGTGCCCGCAGCGGCGCGGCGGTGGTCCAGGCCGTGCAGGCGGCGGCGCAGCACACCCGCTTCCCCGCGGCGGCCGGCGACTGGTTGCCGGGCGTGGCGGTCGGTGCCGCCGGCCTGCGCCGCTTCCATCTCTACCGGCCCGCGGCGCTGAAGGGCGTGCGGGCGGCGCTGCAGCAGCGCGTGCCGCTCGTCGTGATGCTGCACGGCTGCGGGCAGAACGGCCGGGCGATGGCGCTCAGCAGCCGCATGCACCGGCTGGCAGACCGCCACGGCTTCCTGGTGCTCTACCCCGACCAGGACACGCTGGCCCATCCGCAGGGCTGCTGGCGCTGGTACGACACGCGCAGCGGCCACGCCCAGGCCGAGGCGCGCACGCTGCAGTCGATGATCGACCAGGTCTGCCTGCGCTACCCGGCCGACCGCTCGCGCGTGGCCCTCGCGGGCCTGTCGGCCGGCGCCGGCATGGCCGCGCTGATGGCCACGCTGGCGCCGGGGCGCTGTGCGGCGGTGGTGATGCATTCGGGCGTCGCGCCGGGCAGCGCGCAATCGACCGCCACCGCACTGCAGGCGATGCGCGGCCGGGGCCGCGTCGCCTTGCCCGACGAGGCGCCGCTGCCGCCCCTGCTGGTGCTGCACGGCACCGCCGACGGCATCGTCTCGCCCGACAGCGGCCGCCTCGCGGCGCAGGCATGGGCGCATGCGCTGGGCGCCCTGCCGTCGACGCCCCGGCGCGTCCAGCGGGGCGCACGCCATGCGATGAACGTCACCGACTACCGCTGCCGCCGCAAGGTGGTGGTGAGGCTGTGCGAGATCGAAGGCCTGGGCCACGCATGGAGCGGCGGCGACCGCCAGCAGGCCTACAGCGACCCGGCCGGGCCCGACGCGTCGCGCCTCGCGTGGGCCTTCATGCAGGCCGCCTTCGAGCACGTGCCCTGACGCGGTGCAGCAAGGAGGGCAAGGTTCTTGCTGATTGGCACGCCTTCGACATCGCACGATAGTCGGAAGGTCCAATACCAAGGAGAAGTCCCCATGATCGATACGTCCCGCCGCCTCTGGATCCTCGCACCCCTCGCGACGGCCGCCGCCGCCGCCCTGTCCGGCTGCTTCTTCGACACCAGCTCGGATTCCAGCGATGCCGGCACGGGCTGCGAGATCCTCACCGATGCCGGCGGCACCGTCGTCGTCGGCTCCGGCCTGCCCGGAGACCCGGCCGCGCCGGAGCCCGCATCCGGTTACCGCGTCGGCAAGAAGGTTGTCTATACATCGCGTTACATGGTCGCAACGGCCAATCCGCTGGCCAGCAAGGCCGGCTGCGAGGTGCTCAAGAGCGGCGGCTCGGCCGTCGATGCCGCGGTCGCCGTGCAGGCCGTGCTGGGCCTGGTCGAGCCGCAGTCCAGCGGCATCGGCGGCGGCGCCTTCATGCTGCACTTCGACGCCAAGACCAAGGCCGTGACCGCCTACGACGGCCGCGAGACGGCCCCCGCCGCCGCGACCGAAAACTACATCCGCTGGATCGACGACGCCACCAACCGGACCACGCCCGTGCCCAGCGCCCGCGCCAGCGGCCGCTCCATCGGCGTGCCGGGGGCGGTGCGCATGCTCGGGCTGGCCCACGCCGAGCACGGCAAGAAGCCCTGGAAGGACCTCTTCCAGCCCGGCATCGACCTCGCGACGAACGGATTCCCGATCAGCGGCCGCATGGCCGATGCGATCGCGGGCGCCCGCACCAACTTCCTGCGCGACAAGGACGCGACGGCCGCCTACCTGAAGGCCGACGGCAGCGCCAAGCAGCTGGGCGAGACCTTCACGCTGCCGGCCTATGCCGCGACGCTGACCACCCTGGCCAACGGCGGTGCCGATGCGCTCTACAACGGCGCCCTCGCCCAGGCGATCGTCGCGAAGGCAGGCGTGACGGTCGGCGACGATCCGGCGGCCACCCCCATCACGCCCAGCAAGCTCACGCTGAGCGACCTGTCGGGCTACCAGGCCAAGAAGCGCGAGGCGATCTGCACCACCTACCGCGGCACGCACATGATCTGCGGCATGCCGCCGCCGTCGTCGGGCGGCATCACCGTCGCGTCGATCATGGGCATCCTCGAGAACTTCGACATGGCGCAGTACAAGCCCACCGCCATCGACCTCGAAGGCGGCAAGCCGACCGTGCTGGGCGTTCACCTCACCGCCGAGGCCGGCCGCCTGGCCTACGCTGACCGCAACGCCTACATCGCCGACACCGACTTCGTGCCCCTGCCCGGCAACTCGCCCGACACGCTGCTGAACAAGCCCTACCTGCAGAGCCGCGCGGGCCTGATCAGCCTGACGTCGAGCATCGGCATCGCGCAGCCGGGCAACTTCAACGCCACCCCGGTCGGCATCAGCACCGTGCAGGAGGCCGGCACCACGCACTTCAGCATCGTCGACCGCCAGGGCAACGCGGTCTCCATGACGACGACGGTGGAGGCGGGCTTCGGGTCGTACCACATGACCAACGGCTTCATCCTGAACAACCAGCTGACCGACTTCGACGCGCCGGCCGATGCCAACGGCAACCCGATCGCCAACCGTCCGGGCCCGGGCAAGCGTCCGCGCAGCTCGATGGCCCCGACGCTGGTGTTCAAGCTCGACAGCGCCGGCAAGCCCGGTGATTTCGTCATGGCCACCGGCTCCCCGGGCGGCGCGACGATCATCCAGTACGTCGCGAAGACGCTGGTGGGCGCGCTCGACTGGGGCCTCAACGCGCAGCAGGCGACCTCGCTGGTCGACTTCGGCGCCGCCAACAGCCGCACCACCAGCCTCGGCGGCGAGCACCCCAACATCGACGAGACCAACAACGGCGCGAACGATCCGCTGGTCACCGGCCTGCGTGCCCTGGGGCACACGGTGTCGGTGAGTGCTCAGAGCAGCGGCATCAGCACCATCATGCGCGACACGGTGAACGGCCGGAAGGTGTGGGCCGGCGGCGCCGACCCGCGCCGCGAAGGCCTGGTGCTGGGAGACGCGATCAACCCGTGACGGCCACGGCCGGCGCGCGCTGCAGCGAAAGCGGCAGCGCGCCGTCGAGCCAGCCCGCCCACCACGCGCCGCCGGCCACGGCGGCCGCGAGCACCACGGCCGCCACCGCCCAGCGGGCACCGTGGCGCTCGGCGAACGGATCGGGGCGGCGGTAGGTGCCCGGCGGCAGGTGGGCCGTCTGCGACAGCGACGCCCCGAGCCGCACGTTGAGCCGCATGCGGCCGTTGATGGCCCAACCGCCGGCATCGAGGATGGGCCCCAGGCTGCGCTGGCGCAGCTTGAGCCAGGCGATCAGCATGCTCGGCCCCGAGATCGACAGCACGATGCCGAGGATCGCCAGCGGGATCCACCAGCCCAGGTCGACGAACTTCGCGAAGACGCCGACGATCACCGCGCTGATGCTGCCCAGCGCCACCCCGAGCGCCGCCACCGTGCCCACGTCGACACGGCCGCGGCTGGCGGCGGCGGCCCCGGCATCGGGCGCGGCCGCCGCGCTGGCCGGCGGCGACTTGTCGGCCGACGCGATGCGCCCGGCCCAGCCGCCGAGCTTGCCCTGCGCGGTGGCATCGCTGGCCGCCGCACGCTTGGCGACCTGCTCCTCGATCATGCGCAGGAACTTCTTGTACGGCGACAGGAAGGCCTGGCCGATGCTGATCGGGTTCTCGATCACCTTGATGATGCGGGCGTCCCAGTCGCGGCCCTCGCGGTCGTAGAACAGCCCGTTGCGGCCGACGAAGAGGAAATCCACGTCGCCAGCGGTGAAGGCCGCGGCGATGGTCATCTTCTCCTTGCCGCGCACGCATTCGCAGTAGGCGAGGTAGGCCTTGGCCAGCCCGGCCACCACCGCATGCTTGGCGGCATCGGCCACCTGCACCGTGAGGTCGCAGCTGCGCCCGTCGAGGAACAGCCGGCCAGCCTGGAACACCGCGCCCTCGCGGCGGTAGAAGGCTGCGAATGACACGAAGTTGCGCAGCAGCGGCAGCAGGTCGCGCTGCAGGCGCACGAGCTTCTCCAGGTCGTTCACGTGCCCGTGCACCGGCGCGGCGGCCAGGTCCTGCTCGATCAGGGAGGTGAGCCGGGCCCGTGTCTCGCCGAGGTCGGCACCGACCAGCGCCCGCACCGCATCGACGCCGAGCGCCGCCACCGGCCCGGCGGGGCGCTGGGCCAGCCAGGCGCGGCACGGCGCCACGCGCGCCTTGAGCTGCTGCCATCGGCCTTCGTCGAGGCCGGCCTGGTCGTCGCCCAGCAGCGGGGCCACGGCCTGCGTGCGCAGCGCCGCCAGCGCCGCCTGCCACGCCGGGTTGGCACCCTCGCCCAGCGGCAGCGGCCGGCCGGGCGCCACGGGGGCCAGCGGCAGCTGCCGCAGCGGGTCGGCGGCCAGCGAAAGGGTCTGCGTGGCGTAGCCGCGCAGTTCTTCCGGCGGCGGTGCGCCCAGCGCCTCCGCGGCACGGGCGTCGTAGCTCGCGAGCCGGCAGCGGGCGAAGAAGTCCTCCACCTTGTCGTGCACGGCATCCACCGCCTGGGCCGCGGCGCGCAGGCCGCCGCAGTCCTGCTCGCCGCGGGTGTGCCAGTCGAAGAGTGCCTGCGCAGCGTCCAGGAAGGCCGTCGCGCGGGCCCGGTCGGTGCCCTGGCCGCCGCCGGCGTCGGCCACGGCGCCTTGGACATGCACGATCCGCTCGATCAGCGTCGCCAGCGCCTTGTCGTCGCCCGCGGTGGCAGGCGTGACGACGCCGTCGCCGTTGAACCGCTCGCCGGCCAGGTGCTTCTGGCGTTCGCCGATCTGTTCCAGGCCGATGTCGGTGGCATCCGCATCGCCGTGCCGCTGGAGGGTGCGCCGCGCTTCCTCGAGCAGCGCCGCGCCCTCGGGGCAGGCGTCGTCCAGCGCATCCAGCGCCAGCCGGGCCCCGCCCTGCACCAGCGACTGCGGATCCTTCAGCCGCGCACAGGCCCATTCGCATGCGGCGATCAGTTCGGGCGCACGGATGCGGCCGTCGTGGTCGGTATCGATCAGGTCGAGGGTGCGCGGATCGAAATCGATGCCCCGCGTGGGGCAGGCGAGCGCGACCCAGAGCTTTTGGTCGAGTTCACGCAGGTGGGCGATGTCGGCACCGCTGGCGATGACCACCTGGTCGACGCCACCGGCCCGGAAGAACTGCCAAGCATGGGCCATGGGACTGCGAGTTGGGGCGCCGGAGCGCGTTGGAGCCGGACAAGCCGCCGAGTCTTCCCAGGGCCGGGCCACGCGTCTGTCGCCCCGGGTCACGCGGGCATGTAGGACAACGCGCTGCCCCTGCGGCGTGGCCCCCGGTTCCGTGAGATGTGTATCCGTGTGTGACGACTTGACGACCGCGCCGCAGGGGATATGCGATGAACAGCCGACCAATCCGTCATGCCTGCGCACGATCTGCCGGCACCGGCATGGCCGGCGCAAAGCGGCAGCATTTTGGATAAATAAACAATCAGCATTAGCGCTTTGCCAGCTCAAGAAAGCCCGGGATGCCGCCGAAACCGCAAGCATCCGGCGCCGACGTGCCGGGTGTCGTACAGCGCACCACAAGGATGACCATGCGCAGCAACCTCCCCGTCTCCCAACACGAATACCAGATCCCGGATGGCACGACGCTGGTCTCGACGACCGACCTCGACAGCCGCATCACCTACTGCAATCCGGCGTTCATCGAAGTCAGCGGCTATGCCAAGCACGAGCTGATCGGCCAGCCGCACAACATGGTCCGCCACCCCGACATGCCGCCGGAGGCCTTCCGCGACATGTGGCATACCTTGCGTGCGGGCAGGCCCTGGTCGGCGCTGGTGAAGAACCGCCGCAAGAACGGCGACCACTACTGGGTCGTCGCCAACGTCACGCCCTTGATGGAGGACGGCCGCGCGACCGGCTACATGTCGGTGCGCACCAAGCCCTCGCGGCAGCAGGTGCAGGCGGCCGAGGCCCTCTATGCGGGCATGCGTGCCGAGGTGGCGGCCGGCGGCCTGCGCACCCACTTTGACGGCGGCGCGCTGCGGCCGCGCGGCCTGGCGCGCGTCGGCGTGCTGGCGTCGCGGCTGGCGCAGCTGTCCGGCGGCGCCGCGGCCGGCGCCTGTGCCGCGGCGCTGGGCGCGTGGGCGTTCGAGCCCGGCTGGGCCGCGCCGGCGTGCGGCGCGCTGGTGGGCAGCGTGTCCACGGCCCTGACCCGGCGCGGGCTGCTGTCGCGGGCCGATCAGCTCATCCCGGTGGCCAACCGGCTCGCGGCCGGCGACCTGTCGCAGACCATCGACACCTCCCGCTACGGTGAATTCAACGCGCTCGCCAAGGGCCTGAACCAGGTCAGCGTAAACATGCAGGCGATCGTGGCCGACGTGCGCAGCGAGATTGCCGGTGTCTCCTACGCCAGCAACGAGATCGCCAGCGGCAACGCCGACCTGGCCGCCCGCACCGACCAGACCGCCGCGAGCCTGCAGCAGACCGCGTCATCGATGGAAGAGATCACCAGCACGGTGAAGAACAACGCCGCGACGGCACAGCAGGCCACCAGCCTCGCCGCCACCGCCTGCGACTCGGCCGCCAAGGGCGGCCAGGCCATGGGCGAGGTCGTCGAGACGATGGGCGCGATCTCGACCGCGTCGCGCAAGATCGCCGACATCATCGGTACGATCGACGGCATCGCGTTCCAGACCAACATCCTGGCCCTGAACGCCGCGGTGGAAGCCGCCCGCGCCGGCGAGCAGGGCCGCGGCTTCGCGGTGGTGGCCGGCGAGGTGCGCACGCTCGCCAAGCGCTCGGCCGATGCGGCCAAGGAGATCAAGGCCCTGATCGAGGACTCGGTCCACAAGGTCGACGACGGCAGCCGCCTGGTCGATGCCGCCGGCCGCACGGTGGGTGACATCGTCAACCAGGTCAAGCACGTCAGCCAGCTCATCGGCGAGATCTCCAATGCAACGCGCGAGCAGACGGCCGGCATCGACCAGGTCGGCCAGGCGGTCAGCGAGGTCGACCGCATGACGCAGCAGAACGCCGCGCTGGTGCAGCAAAGCGGTGCCGCGGCGGATTCGCTGAAGGGCCAGGCGCGGTCGCTGGCCGAGGTGGTCGGCATCTTCAAGCTCGGGCGGGCCGCTCAAGTCGCGGCGCCCGCCTGCCGACAAAGCGTGTAACCGACCCGGCACCGACGCCGGGGTCCCGCAGTCCTCAGAGCCCCGGCATGCGCAACAACCAGCCCGTCACACAACGCGAATACCTCTTTGCCGAAGGCACCACGATTGTTTCGACGACCGATCTCGACAGCCGCATCACCTACTGCAATCCGGCCTTCATCGAGATCAGCGGCTACACGCGCGAGGAACTGATCGGCCAGCCGCACAACATGGTGCGGCACCCGGACATGCCCTCCGAGGCCTTCCGGGACATGTGGCAGACGCTGCGCAGCGGCACGCCGTGGATCGGCCTCGTCAAGAACCGTCGCAAGAACGGCGACCACTACTGGGTCGTCGCCAACGTCACCCCGCTGATGCAGGACGGCCGCGCCGTCGGCTACCTCTCGGTGCGCACGCAGCCCACGCGCGCGCAGGTGGAAGCGGCACAGGCGCTCTACGCACGCATGCGCGCCGAAGCCGCCCAGGGCGGCCTACGCACCCGCCTGTCGGCTGGCGCGGTGGTGCCCACCGGCATCGCGCGCCTGCAGGCCGTGCTCGCACAAGCCATGCGCCTGAGCGGTGCCGCCGCCGCGGGCGTGGCGGCCGTGGCTTTGTCGCGCTGGGTGATCGGCCCCGACTGGGCCGGCCTGCTGGCCGGTGCTGCCATCGGCGCCGGCGTGGCCGCCTGGACGCGCCGCTCACTGCTCGCGCGCGCCGACCGCCTCATCCCCCCGGCCAACCGGCTGGCCGCCGGCGACCTGTCGGTCAACATCGACGCTGGCGCCTACGGCGAGTTCCACGGCCTGGCCAAGGCGCTGAACCAGGTCACCGTGAACATGCAGGCCATCGTCGCCGACGTGCGCAGCGAGGTCGGCGGCGTGACGATGGCCAGCCGCGAGATCGCCAGCGGCAACCTGCACCTGTCGTCCCGCACCGAGCAGACCGCCGCCAACCTGCAGCAGACCGCCGCGTCGATGGACCAGATGAGCGGCACCGTGCGCCACAACGCCGACACCGCGCAGCAGGCCACCGGCCTGGCCACCTCCGCCTCCCAGGCCGCGGCCCGCGGCGGCGAGGCGATGGGCGAGGTGGTGCAGACGATGGGCGAGATCGCCGGCTCGTCGCACCGCATCGCCGACATCATCGGCGTCATCGATTCCATCGCCTTCCAGACCAACATCCTGGCGCTCAATGCCGCGGTGGAAGCCGCCCGCGCCGGCGAGCAGGGCCGGGGCTTCGCGGTCGTGGCGGGCGAGGTGCGCATGCTGGCCAAGCGCTCGGCCGACGCGGCCAAGGAGATCAAGTCGCTGATCGAGGACTCGGTGCAGAAGGTCGACGCCGGCACCCGGCTCGTCGATGCCGCCGGCCAGACGGTGGGCGACATCGTGCGCCAGGTGCAGCGCGTCAGCGAGCTGATCAACGCCATCTCCGACACCACGCGCGAGCAGACCGGCGGCATCGACCAGATCGGCCGCGCCGTCACCCAGCTCGACGAGATGACGCAGCAGAACGCCGCGCTGGTCGAGCAGAGCGCCGCGGCGGCGCAGACGCTCGAAGGCCAGGCCCGTGCACTGGGCGAGGCCGTGGGCATCCTGAAGCTGCGCTCGGGGCGCTGAGGGCCGCATCCGGGGTAGGCTCGCGCCTCCCCCGCCGTTGCGCCGCCCCTTGCTGCACCTCCATTTCTCCAACCGCTTCGAGACACTCGCCGCCCTGCTGATCACGCAGCTCGGCGGCGCGCAGGGCGACGCCCTGGCGCCGGTGCAGGTCATCGTGCCCAGCGCCGCGCTGCGCCGGCGGCTGACGCTGGCGGCGGCCGACACCCACGGCGTGTGCGCGAACCTGGCGTTCTCGTTCCTGGCGCAGTGGCTGTGGCGGCAGATCGGGCGGGTGGTGCGGGTGGCCGAGGAATCGCCCTTCACCCCGGCCGTGATGGCCTGGCGGATCCATTCGGCCTTCGGCGATGCGGCCTTCGTCGCCGGGCACCCGCGGCTCGCCGCCTACCTGGCCGAGGCCGACGACGTGATGCGGCTCGACCTCGCGCGGCGCGCCGCCGGCCTGCTGGAGCAATACATCACCTACCGGCCCGAGTGGCTGGCCGCCTGGCGCGCGGGCGAACGCGCCGACCTCGGCAGCCCCGATGCCGCGGTGCTGGCCGACGAAGCGTGGCAGGCCGCGCTGTGGCGGCGCATCACCGCGGAGATCGGCCTGGCCGAGGCGGACCCGGCGCTGCAGATGGTGCAGGCGCTGGCCGCCGGCGGCGCCGCGCTCGCGCGCGAGCGTGGCCTGCCCGCGGCGGCGCACGTCTTCTGCGTGCCGACGATGCCGCCGCTGCACATCGGGCTGCTGCAGCAGCTCGGGCGCTGGATGGAGCTGCACCTCTACGTGCTCAACCCCTGCCGCGAATACTGGTTCGAGGTGGTCGACCGCCGCCGCCTCAGCCACCTGGCGGCGCAGGGCCGCGACCCGGCGCTGGCCGGCCACGAGGAAGGCAACCACCTGCTGGCCGCCTGGGGCCGCCAGACGCAGGCGCAGATCGATTTGCTGGTGCAGGCGGGCGGCGAGGGGCTGGTCGACGACGCCTGGTTCGCGCCGCACCCGGGCGATACGCTGCTCGCGCGCCTGCACAACGCGGTGCTCGACCTGGCGGAGATCGAGCCCGGCAGCGCCACCGCCGACCGCAGCATCGAGGTGCATGCCTGCCACTCGCTGACACGCCAGCTCGAGGTGCTGCACGACCAGCTGCTCGCGCTGTTCGCCGACCCGGCCCACGGCGGGCTGCTGCCGTCGGACATCCTGGTCGTCACGCCCGACCTCGACGCCGCGGCGCCGCTGATCGACGCCGTGTTCGGCACCGCGCCACCGGAGCGGCACCTCCCGTTCGCCGTCACCGGCCGGCCGCGCAGCCGCATCAACCGCTGCGCACGCGCGCTGCTCGACCTGCTGGCGCTGGCGGGCTCCCGGCTGCCGGCCAGCGCCCTCTTCGGCCTGTTGCAGCAGCCGGCCGTCGCGCGGCGCTTCGGGCTCGATGCCGATGCGCTCGACCGCGTGCACGACTGGATCGCCGATGCCGGCATCCGCTGGGCGCTCGATGCCGCGCACCGCGCGCGCTTCGACGTGCCGGCCGATGCACGCCACACGCTCGACGACGGCCTGGGGCGGCTCTTCCTCGGCTATGCGCTGCCGGCACAGGCGGCGGCGCCCTTTGCCGGCCGCCTGCCCGCCGGCGATGCCGAGGGCAGCGAGGCCGACGTGCTGGGCGCCTTCGCCCACTTCGCGCAGGCGCTGGCGCAGCTGCATGCGCAGGTCCAGTCGCCGCAATCGCCGGACGGCTGGCGCGCGCTGCTGCTGCGCACGCTCGAGCGCTTCCTTGCGCCGGCCGACGACGAGCTGGAAGACCTGCGGGAGCTGCGCCAGGCCGTGCTCGGCCTGGCCGACGCGATGCGCCAGGGCGGCCTGTGCGACGAAGGCGCGGCGCCGCTGCCGCTGGCCGTGCTGCGCAGCGCGCTCGAACAATGGCTGGACGACCCCGCCCGCGGCGGCGTGCCCACCGGCAGCATCACGTTCTCGTCGATGAGCAGCCTGCGCAACCTGCCCTACCGCATCGTCTGCGCCATCGGGCTGGACGACGGCGCCTTTCCCACCGCCGCGCGCCAGGCGGAGTTCGACCTGATGGCCGGCCAGCCGCGGCGCGGCGACCGCCAGCGCCGCATCGACGAGCGCAACCTGTTCCTCGACCTGCTGCTGGCCGCGCGCGAGCGCGTGCTGCTGGCCTACACCGGCCGCAGCGTGCGCGACAACGCCCCGCTGCCGCCCTCGGTGCTGGTCTCGGAGCTGCTGGACACGTTGGCCCCTGCCGTCGCGCAGGATCCGGCCGACCCGGCGTCGGTCTTGCGGGCGAGGCAGCAGCTGGTGGTGGAGCATCCGCTGCAGCCCTTCTCCCCCGAGGCCTTCGAGGCGGGCGGCGATCCGCGGCGGCGCAGCTTCCACCGCGAGTACGCCGAGGCGCTGCAGGGCCGCGAACGCCGCCTCGCCGCCCTCGCCCGGCCGGCTGCGGGCGCCGGCTTCGACGGTGGCGACGACCTGGCCGCGGCGCTGCACGACGACGAGGAAGACGACGCCGAAGACACGCCCGCGCAGCCGGCCCGGCCGCTCTTCACCGCGCCGCTGCCGCCGCCCGACGAGGCCTGGCGCACGGTGTCGATCGGGCAGCTGGCCGAGTTCTTCCGCAACCCCTGCCGCTACCTGCTGCGCCGGCGCATCGGCATCGAGCTGCCGCAGGCCGCGGACGAGCTGCAGGACGACGAGCCCTTCGTCGCCGACCGGGCTGGCCGCCGCGCCCTCGCGCAGCGGTTGCTGCCGCCGCTGCTGCAGGGCCTGGACGCGCCGGCGCTGCAGGCGCTGGCCGATGCCGGCACCGAATACCCGCCCGGCGCGCTGGGCCTGCAGCAGCGCGACGCGGAGATCGACCAGCTCGGCCGCTTCGCCGGCGAGGTGCGCGCGGCGGTGCAGGCCGCCCCGCTGCCGGCGCACCACGTGGCGCTCGACCTCACGCTCGACGGCACGCCGTGGCAGCTGCACGGCAGCTTCGCCGACCTGCGCCCCGAAGGCCTGATGCGCTGGCGCTATGAAGACACCCACCCCGTCGACTACCTCGACGCCTGGCTGCCGCACCTGCTGCTGAACGCCCAGCCGCCTGCCGGGGTGCTGCCCCGCACGCGCTTCTGGTCGCGCGACGGCAGCTTCGTGCTGCGGCCGCAGCCCGCCGCGCCGGCCCTGCTGCACGCGCTGGTGGCGCTGTATGCGCAGGGCCTGCAGGCGCCGCTGCACTTCTTTCCCAAGACCTCCTGGGTGCACGCCACCACCGGCGGCCAGCGCGCCAAGGTGGAGGCCGCCTGGCGCGTCGACCGGCACCGGCCCTTCGGCGAATCGCGCGACGCGGCCTACCGGCTGGCGCTGCGCGGGCTGCCCGAGCCGCTGGACGAGGCCTTCGCGGCCTGCGCCGACGCGGTCTACCTGCCGCTCATCGCCTGCCTGGACGACGCGCGCGTCGGAGAACCGGCATGAGGGCGCCGGGCCGCTCCCCAGCGCTCATCCCGGAGCACGCAGTGCGGAGGGCAGTCCCGTGACGGCCCGCCCCGCGCTCGACGTCTTCCACTGCCCGCTCGACGGCGTGAGCCTGATCGAGGCCTCCGCCGGCACCGGCAAGACCTGGAACATCTGCGGCCTGTACCTGCGCCTGCTGCTGGAGCGCGGGCTGGAGGTGCAGCGCATCCTGGTGGTGACCTTCACCAACGCCGCCACCGCGGAGCTGCGCGAGCGCATCCGCGGCCGCATCGTCGACGTGCTGGGCGCGCTGCGCGCACCGCCCGACGCGGCCCGGCCGGCCGACCCGTTCGTCGCCGGGCTGCTCGCGGCGCTGCATGACGCCGGCGGCGGCGACGCCGCGCTGCTGGCGCGCCGGCTCGACCTGGCGCTGCAGACCTTCGACGAGGCGTCGATCTTCACGATCCACGGCTTCTGCCAGCGGGCGCTGGCCGATGCGCCCTTCACCGCGCAGATGCCGCTGTCGCTGGAGCTGGTGCCCAATGACGACGACCTGCTGCACGAGGTCGCGGCCGACGTGTGGCGCCGGCGCGTGGCCGCGCCCGGGCTGTCGCCGCTGCTGGCGGCGCAGCTCGCGCTGTGCCGGGACACGCCCGCCACCTGGGCCGCGCTGCTCAAGCGCCGGCTGGCCAAGCCGTTGTCGCGCCTGCGCTGGCCCGACGAACTGGAAGCGGGCGGCCTGCCCCCCGCCGACACCCTCGCCGCGCCGCTGGCGGCCGCGCACGCCGACGCGCGCGCGCTGTGGCAAACCCAGCGCGCCGCCATCGTGCAGGCCGTGGCCGATGCGCTGCCGCGCCTGAACGGCACCACCTACAAGCCCTCCGCGCTCGACAGCGCCGCGCAGGGCTGGGACGAGCTGCTGGCCCCGGCCGATGCGTTCGCCGCCCTCGCCTGCGCACCCCGGCACGTCGAGCTGCTCGGCGCCGCGCGGCTGCAGGAGCGGGTGAAGAAGGGCCAGCAGCCGCCGGCACATCCGTTCTTCGACGCCGCCCAGGCCCTGCTCGACCAACGCGCGGGGGTGCGGCAGGCGATGGCGCTCGAACGCCTGGCGCTGCTGCGCGACCTGCTCGCCGAAGGCACCGAGGCCGTGCGCAGCCACAAGCGCGAGCGCCGCGTGATCGCCTTCGACGACATGCTCTTCAACCTGCACGAGCGCCTGTCGGGCCCGCAGGGCGAGGCGCTGGCCGCCTCGCTGCGGCAGCGCTTTCCGGCGGCGCTGATCGACGAGTTCCAGGACACTGACCCGCTGCAGTTCGCGATCTTCCGCCGCGTCTACGGCGACGGCGGTGCGCCGCTCTTCCTTGTGGGCGACCCGAAGCAGGCCATCTACAGCTTCCGCAACGCCGACCTGCACACCTACCTGCAGGCCCGCGCGCAGGCCGGGGCCGACTACACGCTGGCCGAGAACCAGCGCTCGAGCCGGCTGCTGATCGATGCGCTCAACGCGCTGTTCGGCCGCAACCCGCAGGCCTTCATGCTGCCGGGCCTCGACTACCAGCCCGTGGGCTGCGGTGCCAAGCCGCGGGCGGTGTTCGACGACCGCAGCACGCCGCCGCGGGCGCCGCTGCAGTGCTGGGCGCTGCCGCGCGACGACGAAGGCCAGCCGCTGCCCAAGGGCGCCGCGCAGGCCGCGGCGGCCCGGGCTTGCGCGGCCGAGGTGGCGCGGCTGCTGCGCGCGGCGCAGGCGGGCGAGGTCACGCTCGGCGGCCGGGCGCTGGCGGCCGGCGACATCGCGGTCCTGGTGCGCAGCCACGCCCAGGGCGGCGCGATGCGCATCGCGCTGGCGGCGCTGGGCGTGGGCAGCGTCGAGCTGTCGCAGGCCAGTGTGTTCGCCGGGCCCGACGCGGAGGCGCTCGAATGGCTGCTCGCCGCCGTGCTCGAACCCACGCGAGAGCGCCGGCTGCGCGCCGCGCTCGCCACCGAATGGATGGACTGCGACGCCGCGCAGATCGACGCGGTGTCGGCCGACGAGGCGGCACTGCTGGCGCTGGTGCAGCGCTTTGCGGGCTATCGCGACACCTGGATCGCCCGCGGCGTGGGGGTGATGCTGCGCCAGTGGATGCAGGCCGAGCAGGTGAGCCAGCGGCTGCTCGGCCGCCCCGACGGCGAGCGGCGCCTGACCAACCTCCTGCACCTGGCCGAGCTGCTGCATGCCGCCGCCGAACAGCACCCCGCGCCGCCCGCGCTGCTGCAGTGGCTGCAGCGCCAGCGGCTGGAGGGCACGGCCGACGAGGCGGCGCAGCTGCGCCTCGAATCCGACCGCAACCTGGTGCAGATCGTCACCATCCACAAGTCGAAGGGGCTGGAGTACCCGGTGGTGTTCTGCCCCTTCCTGTGGGATGGCCGCGCCGGCAGCGACACCACGCCCCAGGGCGACGCGGTCGAGTACCACGACGAGGACGACGGCGGCGACGGCCGGCCGGTGCTCGACTTCCGGCTGCTCGACAAACCCGCGCTCGACGCCGTGCGGCGGCAGCGCAAGCGCGATGCGGGCGCGGAATACCTGCGGCTGGTGTACGTGGCGCTGACCCGTGCGGTGCACCGCTGCTACCTCGTGACCGGCGCCTACGCCGTGCGCGGCAGCGCCGCCGAGAGCAGCCGCAGCCTGCTCAACTGGCTGGTGGCCGGCGCGGGGATGGACCCCGCCGCCTGGGCCGAGCACAAGCTGCCGCCGTCCGCGGTGGCGGCCGCCTGGTCGGCGCTGGCCGCCGGGCATGCACCGGCCATCGCCTGGGAGCCGCTGCCCGACGCACCCGGCCTGCCGGTACCGCCGGCCGCCGCGGGCGAAGGCACGCTGGCCGCGCTGCCGCCGCCGGCGCGCCTGCCGTCGGCCTGGTGGGTGGGCAGCTACAGCAGCCTCGCGCTCGGAGCGCGCCACGAGGCGGCGCAGGAAGCCGGGCTGGAGGCCGCCGCGGCAGACCACGACCTGCGCACCGATGCCGCCAGCACGCCCGCGGCGCAAGCCCCCGAGCCGCTGGCCGACGACGACATCCTGCGCTTTCCGCGCGGGGCGGCGGCCGGCGATGCGCTGCATGCGGTGTTCGAGCAGGTCGACTTCAGCCGGCCCGGCGGCTGGCGCGCGGCGATCGACCGGGCGCTGGCGCTGCACCCGCAGCCGCCCGGGCCGCTGCCGCTGGCGCCGATGCTCGCGCGGCTGCTGGCCGACGTCATGCAGACGACGCTGCCGGGCGGCGTGCGGCTGGCCGACGTGCCTGCCGAGCGCCGGCGGGTGGAGATGGAATTCACCCTGCCCGCGCACGGCCTGACGGCCGCCGGCCTCAACGCCGCGCTGCGCGCGCTGGGTTATCCGCCGCCGGGGCTGGGCTTCCGCACGCTGGAGGGTTACCTGCGCGGGTTCATCGACCTGGTGTTCGAGCACGGGGGGCGCTACTACGTGCTCGACTGGAAATCCAACCACCTGGGCGACACGGCGGGCGACTACGACGCCCCCGCGATGGAGGCGGCCATGGCCGAACACGGCTACCACCTGCAGTACCTGCTCTACAGCGTGGCGCTGCAGCGCTACCTGCAGCACCGGCTGCCCGGCTACCGCCACGAGGCGCACTTCGGCGGCGTGTACTACCTCTTCGTGCGCGGCGTGCGCCCGGGCTGGCTGCAGCCCGACGGCACGCCGGCCGGGGTGTTCTTCCACCGGCCGGGCGAGGCGGCGCTGCAGCGGCTGTCGGCCCTGCTGGGCGGCGAGGAGGCCGCGGCATGACGGGGGCATCCAGGTTCGACGATGCGGCGGCCGAGCCGTCCGACGCGCTGTCCGAAGGCCTGGGCCTCTGGCTGCAGCGCTGGTCGACCGAAGCCGGCGCCGACGCGCGCTGCGCCCGGATCGCCGGGCAGGCCGGCCGCGCGGTGAGCCGGGCGACGCGGGAAGGCCACGTCTGCATCGCGCTCGCGGACCTGCCGAGGTACGCCGGCGCCGCGGCGGCGGACGCCGACGAGACGGATGCGCCGGGCACCGAGCCGCTGCCCTCCGACCCGGCCGAGCTGCGCCGCGCGCTGATGGCCTCGGGCGTGGCCGGCACCGCGGCGCAGCCCGGCGCCCACCCGTTGGTGCTGGACGACGAGGGCCGCCTCTACCTGCACCGCTACTTCGACTACGAGCGCCGCCTCGCCACGCGCCTGGCGCGTGCGGCACAGGCCGCGCTCGCCCCGCCCTCGGCCGAGGCGGCGGCCCGGCTGCGCGAGCGCTTTGCCGGCAACGCCGCGGCGCTGGGCGGGCGGGCCGACTGGCAACTCATCGCCGCCGGGCTGGCGTTGCGCGGGCGGCTGGCGGTGGTGAGCGGCGGGCCCGGCACCGGCAAGACGACCATGGTCGTCAACCTGCTGGCGAGCCTGCTCGCCGAATCGCCCGACTGCCGCATCGCGCTGGCCGCGCCCACCGGCAAGGCCGCAGCCCGCATGACCGAGGCGCTGCGCCAGCGTGCCGCGCACCTGCCGGTGCCGCTGCGCGAGAAGCTGCCGGCGCAGTCGTACACCATCCACCGCCTGCTGGGCGTGACGCCCGGCGGCTTTGCGCATGACGCCGCCCACCCGCTGCCGATCGACGCGCTGGTGGTCGACGAGGCTTCGATGCTCGACCTGGCGCTGGCCACGCAGTTGCTCGAAGCCGTGCCCGAGCACGCGCGCATCGTGCTGCTGGGCGACAAGGACCAGCTCGCCGCGGTCGAATCGGGCGCCGTGTTCGCCGAACTGAGCGCCGACCCGACGCTGAGCGACCAAGCGCGCCGCGACCTGGCCGCCCTCTGCGGCCTGCCGGCCGAGGCCATCGTGCCGCCGCCTGCGGCGCAGCCCAGCGCGCTGCACGACAGCGCGGTGTGGCTCACACAGAACTTCCGCTTCGCGGCCGATTCGGCGATCGGCCGGCTGGCGCGCGAGATCAACGCCGGCGACGCCAAGGCCGTGCGCCAGCGGCTGGCCAAGGCGGCCGGCGACGCCGCGCGCCAGCCCAGCCTGTTCGGCGACGACGGCGGCGGCGAGCCCGCCGCCGCCACCGCCGCCACGGCGCCCGGCGAAGCGGCGGACGACGCGCTGCGCTGGATCCCCGATGCCGGCACGCAGCCGGGCGCCGCGACGCTGGCGGCCGGGTTCGACGGCTTTGCCGCGTATGCGCAGGCGGTGCGCCAGGCGCCGCACGACGTGGCCGCCGCGACGGCGGCGTTCGAGCGCTTCCGCGTGCTGTGCGCGCTGCGCGAGGGCCCACGCGGGCTGCTGGCGATCAACGAGCACCTGGCCCGCCGCCTGCGCCCCGCCGACGCCCCGCCCGGCCCCTGGTACGCCGGCCGACCAGTGATGGTGCTGCGCAACGACCCGCTGCGCCGGTTGTTCAACGGCGACGTCGGCCTGGTGCTGCCCGATGCCGAGGGCGCGCTGCAGGCCTGGTTCCCCGACGCCGCCGCGCCCGGAGGTTTCCGCGCCGTGCACCCAGCCCGCCTGCCGCCGCACGAGACGGCGTATGCGATGACGGTGCACAAATCGCAGGGCTCGGAGTTCGAGGCGGTGCTGATGGTGATGCCGGCCGGCGTGCACCGGGTGGTGACGCGGGAGCTGCTCTACACGGCGGTGACGCGGGCGAAGGCGCGGGTGGTGATCGCCGGGGGCGCCGAGGGCGTGGCGGCGGCGGTGGGGGCGCGGACGCGCAGGGCGTCGGGGTTGTTGGCGCGGGTGGGGGAGGTGTTGGGGGGGTGAGGATGCGCCGTTGGGACGCATTCGATGGCTCGTCGAAGCCGGCGCGAAAGCAATCAGCGGATCTCCTGAAGACTGTCGGCGAATATTCACAGCTGATCGGCACATTCAACGGGTCAGATTTTGCTGATGTGGATTTAACGTGCCGAGGTTGCTGGCACCCGCAGAACGAATGACGGCGGCAGGCCATCCATGTGTGGCACAGGGGCAGTATGTGGCTCATACGGAAAAATTTAGGCGGCCTAATGCAGGGTGGCCAGCTACTTTACCCCGGTCCGCCCGGGGACGTACTAGGCGTTAGGCCGCAGGGATCGGCGACAGAGCCGTTGCCTAAATTTAGTTAGATATTATGACCGGCTCCGTGCCCGCTGAAATATCAGAGCAGCTATCGCGTGCGTTGGATGTTATCGAAGGTCATCTGGCATCAGCGCTGTTGGCCGTGCACTTGTACGGCTCCGCGTTAAACGGTGGCCTGAAGCCATGTAGCGACATTGATCTGCTGGTCACGGTGGCGGCAATGCCTGATGAAACCGCACGGCAAGCTTTGATGCTCGATCTGCTCAAAATTTCGGCGCCACCTGGTCAAAGCAAGGATCTCCGTGCCCTGGAAGTGACCATTGTCGTGCGCAATAACATCGTTCCGTGGCGTTATCCGGCTAGGCGGGAACTGCAATTCGGAGAATGGTTGCGAGAAGACATTCTTACGGGCATCGTCGAGCCCGCTGTTATTGATGCTGATCTGGCGCTTCTTATAACGCAAGCAAGGCAACACAGCATTGCCTTGGCAGGACCGCCCGCAGCGGAATTCTTCGAGCCGGTGCCAGAAAGCGACCTTTTCAGTGCGCTGGCCGACACTCTGAAGTTATGGAAGACACCCATGGATTGGGCTGGAGATGAAAGAAATGTAGTGCTTACGTTAGCTCGCGTCTGGTACAGCGCAGCAACCGGTAAGATTGCACCAAAGGACGTTGCCGCTGAGTGGGTGGTCGAGCGTTTGCCAGACGAGCATCAGTCCGCACTATCTGAAGCTCGGCAGGCCTATCTAGGACATTGTGAAGATCGCTTGGCTCTCCGAGGAGATCAACTGACAGACCTCATTGCGTTCATTAAGCGCGAAGTCACTAGCCTGCTTGGTCAGCGCCAATGATGTCTAACAATTCGTTCAAGCCGACGCCGCTTCGCGGCGCGGCTAATTCAGGCGTTGGGCATCATGAAGTTTCGCTCGCTGTTGCTTGGGGTTGAGGCTTTGGTGTTTGGCGGGCCGATCACGGCTGCCGCCGCATATGGTCTGCCCGTGCTGCTTTCATTTGGCATTGCAGTTGGCATTTCGAGGCCGGTCTCTCTGGTGGCAGTGATTGCTTCGCTGGCTGGGTGTGTATGGGCG
>NZ_JAZIBG010000045.1:0-670 GCF_036621135.1 Aquincola agrisoli | reverse complement strand
GTGAACCAGTACCGTGAGGGAAAGGTGAAAAGCACCCCGACGAGGGGAGTGAAATAGATCCTGAAACCGGAAGCCTACAAGCAGTCGGAGCCACCACGCGTGGTGACGGCGTACCTTTTGTATAATGGGTCAGCGACTTCATGTGCCGTGCAAGCTTAAGCCGTTAGGTGTAGGCGCAGCGAAAGCGAGTCTGAATAGGGCGAATAAGTACGTCGCATGACGACCCGAAACCAGGTGATCTATCCATGAGCAGGTTGAAGGCTGGGTAACACCAGCTGGAGGACCGAACCCGTGCCCGTTGAAAAGGTCTGGGATGACTTGTGGATAGGGGTGAAAGGCCAATCAAACCTGGACATAGCTGGTTCTCCGCGAAATCTATTTAGGTAGAGCGTCAGACGAATTCCTTGGGGGGTAGAGCACTGGATGGATGCGGGCGGCGCGAGCTGTACCAATTCTAACCAAACTCCGAATACCCAAGAGAACTATCTGGCAGACACACGGCGGGTGCTAACGTCCGTCGTGAAAAGGGAAACAACCCTAACCATCATCTAAGGCCCCCAAGTAACGGCTAAGTGGGAAACGAAGTGGGATTGCTTTGACAGTCAGGATGTTGGCTTAGAAGCAGCCATCATTTAAAGAAAGCGTAATAGCTCACTGATCGAGTCGTCCT
>NZ_JAZIBG010000044.1:0-194314 GCF_036621135.1 Aquincola agrisoli | reverse complement strand
GATGTCCTGCGCCTGCGCCTGCAGCGGCACCACCGCGCTCAGCGCCAGCAGCGCCGTGCCCGCCGCGTTCAGCAGCCATCTTCTCGTCGTCGTCGTCTTGGTCTGGGTCATGGGGTGTCTCCGCCAGGGTGGATGGAAAGGGTCAAACGGTCTCGGGTGCACGCAGCGGCCCGTCGGGCCGCTCCTTCGTGCTCTTGAAGCCGGCGATGTTGTGGAGCTGCATCGCCGTGGCAGGCACGCGCCCATGGGCGCGGAAGGCCTCGAACAGCGCGGCCTCCAGCGAACTGGAGCCGTCGGGCGGCTGATCCAGCGTGGACCAGCGCGCCCACTTGCGCGATTCGAAGCGGCGGATCTCCGCGGCCAGCAGTTCGGAGCGGCGCCACGGCGAAGGCTCGTCGTCCAGATGGGCCCAGGCGTGGCGCAGCCAGCGGTCGCGCAGCGCGCGGCGCAGCGCGCGTTCGTTGGTCGGCAGCTTCAGGCAGCGCTCCAGCGGCAGCCGGCCGCCGCTGGCGAGGAAGGCGTTGAAGCCCTTGGAGAGCCAGTCGATGTCCTCGGGCTTCACGCAGGCGTTGGCGATGCGTTGCGCCCGCTCCAGTTCGTCGACCTCCTCGGCGCGCGTCGACGGCCGCGGCGACTGCGCACCCCTGCCGGCTCCGCGCCGCCCTGACACGGCGTCGCCGTGTTCTGACTCATGCACTACTGTCTCCCATACCCTGCATCGCGGCCCTTGGGCCCGGCCCGCGCAGCGTGTGCCGGCGAGACCATCGACAAGGATTTCTTTCAGCCGGCCAGGAACATCCGGACCGCGGTGAACTTTAAGGGGACCGTAGCGCTGTACGAAACGACGTTTTGTTATTCGAATGATGAGCAAAACTCACCACGCCGGCATCCGCGGCGCCCCGCGACCCGGGGCGCCGCCAAAACATTTACCCCTCAAGAATTTGGGCGCGTGTGGCGTACCTTCTCCCCACTTCATTCGACCCAGCGGGAGACGACGGTGAGCGGACGCAGGCACAGGCGGGGGATCGCGGCAAGGGTGGGATCGCCGGCCGTCGCGATGCTGCTCGTCACGGCCTCCGCCGCCATCGCGCTGCTGCTGTCCGAATGGCTGAGCGTGCCGCCGCACAGCCCGGTGGTGGTGCTGCAGCCGGCGGCGCCGCAGCCCTGGGCTTCGGCCGTGGCCGCTTCGCCGCCGCCGGGCCCGGCGGCCGCCCCGGCGCTGGCGCGCCAGCCCTCCGACGCCGCGCCGGCCGCCCCGCCCCCGGGTCCGCCGGTCAGGCTGGTCGCGCAGGCGCCCCACACCCTGGGCGTGGGCGACATGGCGGAACTGGTCGTCAGCGTCGACGCCCGCCGGCCGGTCAGCCGCATCGCCTTCACGGTGACCTTCGACCCCAACGTACTGCAGGCGCGCTCGGGCGCCGAGGGGGAATGGATGCTGCATGCCGGCATGACCGGGCGCTTCGAGCAGGAGATCAGCCCGGGGGAGGACCGGATCCGCATCAGCGTTCAGGTGGACGACGCGCGCCCGCCCGGCGCGCCACTCGCGCTGGCCATCGTCGGCTTCCAGGCGATGGCGCCGGGCATGACCTCGGCCACGGTGAGCGACATCGAGATCGAGGACGGCACCCACGGGACGGTGCCGGTGATGGCCTTGCCGACGTCGACACACATCCGGGTGGTGTCGCTCCCGGCCTGAGCCGCCGCGCTACAGCTTCGCCGCGGGCGCCTCCAGCTTGAGGAACAGGTCGCGGTCCGGGGCGAAGTTCGCGTGCAGCGGGAGCAGCGCACCGCCGAGCGCGCGGGCATCGGGGCCGATCGTGCCGGGCAGCACGGCCGGCCGCCGCACCCCCTCCCAGCTCAGGTCGCGGCAGGCCGATTCCACGGCGGCCAGCAGCGCGGCCAGCAGCTCGCGGCTGAACTGGCCGTCGATGATCACGCCCTCCAGGTCGAGCAGGCAGGCGGCGTCGTGCAGCGCGAGCGCAATGGCGGGCGCGGCCTCGTCCAGCCAGGCCTGCGTGCAGGCGAGCCAGGGCGGCTGCATTGCGCAGGCGTCGACGGTGGCGACGGGATCGAGCCCGGCGGCGCGGTACATCGTCTCCAGCGTGAAGAGCGAGGCCACGCTCAGCAGTTGCGGCGGCGGCGGCCCGCCCGGGCGGGCCCGCCCCATCGCCAGCGAGCCGACCGCGCCGGCGTTGCCGCTCAGGCCGCCGCGCAGGTGGCTGTCGAGCACCAGCCCGCCGCCGATGAAGGTATCGACGAACACGTAGAGGAAGCTGCGCACGTTGCGCCCGCGGCCGGCCACCAGCTCGGCCACGCAGGCGGCGGCGGTGTCCTTGACGAAGGTGACCGGCAGCCCGCTCATCGCGGCGACGCGCTCGGGCAGGTCCACGCGGTCCCAGGCCCGTGCGCGCTCGGACTCCACGCCCAGCAGCGTCTGCCAGCCGCCGAGCGACAGCGGCGCCGCGAGGCCGATGCCCTGCAGGCGCTCGCGGCGGCCGGCGCCCAGGCCCTGGCGCATCTCGCGCAGATGGGCATCGATGGCGGCTGTGACGGCCTCGGGCTCCGGGTAGTCGTACGCGACCGAGGCACGCTGGCAGGCCGCGCCGGTGAAGTCCACCAGCAGCACGTCGAGGCTGCGCCGGCCCACCTTGATGCCGATGGCATAGGCCCCTTCGGGTGCCAGCGCCAGCGGCACCGAGGGCTGGCCCACCTTGCCGCGCACCGGCTCGCCCTTGACCAGCAGCCCGTCGTCGAGCAGCCGCTTCGTGATTTGCGAGACGGTCTGCGCGGTGAGCTGCGTGAGCCGCGCGATCTCGGCCGCCGGCAGCGCCCCGTGCAGGCGGATGGCCTGCAGCACCACGCGCTCGTTGTACTGGCGCAGCCCGCCCTGGCTGGAGCCCCGCGGGCGCAGCCGGTGGTCCTCGGGTGCGAAGGCTTGCGCGTGCGGCACGGTCTCCCGGGGCATGGCGGTCAGGCCAGGCAGTCCGCAGGGATGTCCTGCGGGGCCATCGCGCCGGTCATCACGGCCACGGTGTCGCTCATGCTGATCTTCCTCGGGTTGAGCACGGCCGCCCGCTTGCCCAGGCGCGCGACGTGGATGCGGTCGGCGATCTCGAACACATGCGGCATGTTGTGCGAGATGAGCACCACCGACAGGCCCTTGTCGCGCACGCGCCGGATCAGCTCCAGCACCATGTTGCCCTCCTTCACGCCGAGCGCGGCGGTGGGCTCGTCCATGATGACCACGTGCTGCGCGAAGGCCGCCGCGCGCGAGACGGCCACGCACTGCCGCTGGCCGCCCGACAGCGTCTCGACCGCCTGCGTCATCGAACGGATGCCGACCTTCAGGTCGTTCATGCGGGCGATGCTCTCCTCCAGCATGCGCTTCTTGTCGAGCATGCGGAACACCGTGCCGAGCACGCCCGGGCGGCGCACCTCGCGGCCGAGGAAGAGGTTCTCGGCGATCGACATCGCCGGGGCCACCGCGAGGTCCTGGTAGACGGTCTCGATGCCGGCGCGGCGCGCATCGATCGGGCTCCTGAAGCGCACCTCGCGGCCGTCGAGCAGGATGTCGCCGCTGTCCGGCACGGTAGCGCCGGACAGCGCCTTGATCAGCGAGGACTTGCCGGCGCCGTTGTCGCCGATCACCGCGAGGATCTCGCCGGCACGCAACTCGAAGTCGGCGCCGTCGAGGGCCGTCACCTGGCCGTACTTCTTGACGAGGCCGGAGGCCTTCATCACCACGTCGGCGGGGGCAGGGTTCGTCATGGCTGCGTCTCCAAACATTCAGCGGGCGGTGCGGCGCGACATCTGGTCGGCGGCCACCGCGAGGATCACGAGGATGCCGGTCACCAGCACCTGGTACACCGACGACACGCCCATCAGCGTGAGCCCGTTGCGGAACACGCCGACGATCAACGCGCCCACCAGCGTGCCGAGGATGACCCCGCGCCCGCCGAACAGGCTGGTGCCGCCCAGCACCACGGCCGTGATGGCGTCGAGGTTCTCGGTCTGCCCGGCGTTGGGGTCGCCGACGCCGGTGCGCGACACCGACAGCAGCGACGCGATGCCGTAGAACACCCCGGCGATCACGTACACCGACAGCAGCACGCGCTGGGTCGGGATGCCCGTCAGCCGCGTCGCCTCGGGATTGTTGCCCACCGCGTAGACGTGCCGGCCGTACTGCGTCTCGCGCAGCGTGAACCAGGCGAAGAAGTACAGCAGCAACATCAGCACCGCACCGAAGGCGACGTTGGTGCCGCCCAGCCCGAAGGTGCCGCCGAGCCAGGTCATGGCCTCGGGCAGGTCGGTGACGGTCTGCGACTGCGAGTAGAGCTGCGTGATCGCGAAGGCGATGTTCAGCGTGCCCAGCGTGACGATGAAGGGCGGCAGCTTCAGCCGCGTGACGAGCAGCCCGTTGACCAGGCCGAACAGCGTCGTCACGGCGATGCCGCAGGCGATGGCCAGCGGCGCCGGCATGCCGAGGTCGGCCGCGAACTTCGTCATCACGATGCTGCCCAGCGCCATCACCATGCCGCACGACAGGTCGATGCCGGCGGTCAGGATGATCAGCGTCTGGCCGATCGCGATGACGCCGACCACCATCACCTGCTGCAGGATCAGCGAGAAGTTCTCGCCGCTGAGGAAGCGGTCGGTCTGCGTGGCGAAGAAGAGGCAGGCGGCCAGCAGCGCGATGAACGGCCCCAGCACGCCCAGCGGCGGCAGCTTGCTCTGCACGGACTTCAGCATGGCGTGTCCCTTCGGTTCCTTGCGATGGACGGCGGTGATCGTGCTCATCACTTCTTCCCCCAGCACAGGTCGGTGCCGACCTGGATGTCCTTGCTCTCCACGCCCGCCACCGGCGTGGCGGTGATCAGCGCCACGCCGGTGTCGACGTAGCCGCTCGCCTTCTTGCCGGACTTGGCGTACTCGAGGGCCGCGTCCACGCCCATCGCCGCCATGCGCAGCGGGTACTGCTGCGAGGTCGCGGCGATCTTGCCGGCCTTGACGTCGCGCACGCCCTGGCAGCCGCCGTCGACCGAGACGATGACCACGCCCTTGTCCTTGCCCGCCTTCTTCAGCGCGTTGAAGGCGCCGGCCGCGGCGGGCTCGTTGATGGTGTAGACGACGTTCACGTCGGGGCTCTTCTGCAGGCAGTTCTCCATCGCGGTCTGCCCCTTGGCCTGGTCGCCGTAGCTGTCGGCCATGCAGACGATGGCCGGGTCCTTGCCGAGCTCGTTGCTCTTCGCGTCGGGCGCGGGCAGGCCGAAGCCCTTGAGGAAGCCGTTGTGGCGCTGCGCACCCACCGGGTGGCCCGCGAAGAGATCGAGCGTGACGATCTTCGCCGGCTTGCCGCCGAGCGCCGCCTTGGCGTACTGGCCGATCAGCACGCCGGCCTGGTAGTTGTTGGTGGCGAAGAGCGCGTCGGTGGCCTCGGCCGGGTCGGTGGGGCTGTCCAGCGCAATCACCATCACGCCGCGGTCGCGCGCCTTCCTGATGGCCGGGACGATGGCCTTGGCGTCGCTGGGCGTGATGAGGATGGTCTTGGCGCCGGCCGCGATCATGTTCTCCATCGCGGTGACCTGGCCGGCGTTGTCGCCGTCGGTCTTGCCGGCCCCGGCGATCAGCTTGGCCCCCTTGGCCTTCGCCGCCTCGGTGGCGCCTTCCTTCATCTTGACGAAGAAGGGGTTGGTGTCGGTCTTGGTGATCAGGCCGATGACCGGCTCGGCCGCGGACGCCGGCGCCGCGAGGCCCAGGGCCAAGGCCGCGGCGGCCAACACGGAAAGATCGATGCGATGCAGGGGCATGGTGCGTGTCTCCAGAGGGCGGCCCGTGGGACGACGGTGGGGCCGATGCCATCTACTCTCGGCGACCTCCTTTAATAAATCAAGTTGATTGATTAATGGAAAACCCGGTGGCCGGAAGCGGGTGCGGCCGGCATGCTGCGGACTCGTTCCATCGAGGAGACAAGCATGTTCGTGGTCTGCGGCGAAGCCCTGTTCGACGTGTTCGCGGCCGGTGAGACCCCTACCGGGCTGACGCTGGACGCCCGCATCGGCGGCTCGCCTTTCAACGTGGCCGTGGGGCTCGCCCGGCTCGGCCAGCCGGTGGGCTTCTTCGGCGGCGTGTCGACCGGCTTCCTCGGCGAGCGGCTGATGCGCGCGCTGCAGGAGGAAGGCGTCGACACCCGCTGCACCCCGCGCAGCGCCGCCCGCACCACGCTCAGCCTGGTCGGCATCGATGCGCAGGGCGTGCCGTCCTATTCGTTCTACGGCGACCATGCGGCCGACCGCGACGTGGCGGCGGAGGCGCTGGCCCGCGTGCCGCCCGAGGCGCGCGCCTTCCACGTCGGCTCGTACGCGACGGTGGTCGAGCCCGTGGCGAGCGTGCAGCGGGCGCTGATCGAGCGCGAGCACGGGCGCAGCCTGATCAGCTTCGACCCCAACATCCGGCTGAACGTCGAGCCCGACCTCGGCCGCTGGCACGCGCTGCTCGACTGGATGCTGCCCCGCACCCACTTGCTGAAGGTGAGCGACGAGGACCTGCGGCTGCTCTTCCCCGGCGTGGCACCGGCCGAGCTGGCCGCGCAGTGGCTGGCGCGCGGCGTGGCGCTCGTCGTCGTGACCCGCGGCGGCGAGGGCGCACAGGGCTGGACGGCGGCCGGCACCGCCCAGGCGCATCCGGTACGGGTCGACGTGGTCGACACCGTCGGCGCCGGCGACACCTTCCAGGCCGCCCTGCTCACCTGGCTGGCCGAGCAGGGCGGCCTGGCGCCGGAGGCGCTGCGGGCGCAGCCGCCAGCGGCACTGGCCGCGGCGCTGGCGTTCGCCGCCCGCGCCGCGGCGATCACCTGCTCGCGCCGCGGCGCCGACCTGCCCCGGCGCAGCGAACTGCCCCGCGAGGCAGGTATCGGCATCGGCTGACACGGGGGCGCACGGCGGGGTGTTAAAAACCAGGGGCCGGGATCCGTCCGTACGACGGACGCTTCCCCGACCCCTTGCAACACCCGCATCCGCCGACCATGTCACCCACGCCTGACGCACCCCGCCCGCTGCACGCCCGGTTGCGCTCGGCCACGGCCGACGACCACGGCCAGCTCGAGAACCTGCTGGACCTGCTCGCAGAGCCCCTGAGCTACATCCGCTACGTCGCCGTGCTGATGCGCTTCCACGGCTTCCATCGGGTGTGGGAGCCGGCCCTCGCCCGCGTGCTGCAGGACGAGGCCTTCCTGCAGCCGCGGCAGCGCCTGCCGCTGATCGAGCAGGACCTGCGCGAACTCGACATCGACGACCTGGACATCGAGGCGCTGCCGATCGTGCCCGAGGCCGCCCAGCTCTGCCGCACCGAGGCGGCCGCACTCGGCTCGCTCTATGTGATGGAGGGCTCCACCCTCGGCGGGCGGATGATCTCCCGCCGCCTGGCCGAGTCCGCCGACTGGAGCCCGCCCCAGGGTCTGCGCTACTTCAACCCCTACGGCGACGCGACGGGCGAGCGCTGGCGCGAGACGCTCGCGCGGCTGGAGGCCGCGCCGCCGGAACACCACGCCGCGATCGTCGCGGGCGCACAAGCCACCTTCGCGCTGCTGCTGGCCTGGATGGCACCGGCCGTCACGCCGGCTGCCGGCGGCACCGACGACGTGCCCAGCGAGTGGGGAGTGGCGGTGTGACCGGGGCGATCGACGCCTGCGCCCGAGAACCGATCCACATCCCGGGCAGCATCCAGCCGCATGGCGCGCTGCTGGTGGTCGCGCCCAACGACCATCGCATCCTGCAGGCCAGCGCCAACGCCTGCGCGCTGCTGGGGCTCCCCGCCCTGCCCGCGACCATGGCCGCGCTGGACCCGGCGCTGGCCAGCCGGCTCACGGCCTGGACGGACAAGGGCGACGGGCTGCTGCACACCACCCACCAGGTCCCCGGGGGACAGACGCTGCAGCTCACCGGGCATGCGACCGGCCAGGGGCTGGTGCTGGAGCTCGAGCCGGTCGACACGCACGAGCTGCAGACGCTGGACGCGCTGTACCCGCGCCTGCGCGGCTTCCTGGACCGGGTCGAGGGCGAGGACGACGTCGCGGCCCTGGGCCAGCTCGCCGCGCGCGAAGTGCGGCGGCTCACCGGCTTCGACCGCGTGCTGCTCTACCGCTTCGACGAGGACTGGCACGGCACCGTCATCGCCGAAGACGGCAACGGCCGCCTGCCCTCGTACCTCGACCTGCGGTTCCCGGCGTCGGACATCCCGCCGCAGGCACGCGAGCTGTACCGCCGCCACAGGCTGCGGCTGATCCCCGACGCGTCCTATGCCGCGGTGCCGGTGGAGCCAGCCGTGAGCCCGCTCGACGGCCAGCCGCTCGACCTGTCGGGCGCGGCGCTGCGCAGCGTGTCGCCGGTGCACCTGCAGTACATGCGCAACATGGGCACCGCCTCGTCGATGTCGGTGTCGATCGTGATCGACGGCGCGCTCTGGGGCCTGGTGTCTTGCCACCACGCCGAGGCGCACCGCATCGGGCCGCCCACGCGCGCGGCGTGCGACTTCCTCGGCCAGATCCTCGCGCTGAAGATCGGCTCGCGCGAGCGCGGCCAGGAGACGGCGCTGCGCTGGGCCGCCAGGGAGCTGGAGCAGGACCTGGTCGCCCGGATGGCGCAGGCCGGCGACGCGCCCGGCGCCATCACCGCGCGGCTGGCCGAGCAGCCCGAGGCCTGGATGCGCCTGGCCCGCGCCACCGGCGCGGCGGTGCTGCGCGGCGACGACGAGGTGCGTTGCGTGGGCCTCACCCCGTCGCCGACCCAGCTCCAGGCGCTGGCCAGCTGGCTGCACCAGCGGCAGGACCCCACCGAGCCCTTCCACACGCATTCGCTGCCGGCCGCCTACCCGCCGGCAGCCGGCTTCACCGACACCGCATGCGGCCTGATCGCCGCGCCGATCTCCGTGCTGCACCCCCACTACGTGATGTGGTTCCGGCCGGAGCTGGTCCATACCGTGCGCTGGGGCGGCCGGCCGGAAAAAGCGGCCGCCGGCGACGGCAGCCTGTCTCCCCGCGCGTCGTTCGACGCCTGGACCGAGGAGGTGCGCGGGACGGCCCAGCGCTGGACCGCCGTGGAAATCGATGGCGCCCGCATGTTCTGCCAGGCGATGGTGACGCTCGTGCTGGGCCAGGCAGAGCAGCGCGCCGCGCTCAGCGACCGGCTGGAGACCAGCAACCGGGAGCTCGAGGCCTTCTCCTACTCCGTGTCGCACGACCTGCGCGCACCGTTCCGCCACATCGTGGGCTTTGCGCAGCTGCTGGGCGAAAACGAGCCGCAGCTCGCCGCCCGGTCGCGCCACTACCTCGACACCATCGTCGAATCGGCCCTGTCGGCCGGGCGGCTGGTCGACGACCTGCTCAACTTCTCGCAGCTGGGCCGGGCGAGCCTCGAGATGAGCCGGGTCGACATGGCCAAGCTCACGCAGGAGGTGCGCCGCTCGATGCGCATCGACGAGGGCAACCGGCGGGTCGAATGGCAGATCGGCGCGATACCCCCCGCGTGGGGCGACGCCGCGCTGCTGCGCCAGGCGCTGGCCAACCTGATCGACAACGCGCTGAAGTACACCCGCAACGAGCCGGAGGCGGTGATCCGCGTCCACGGCGAGACGCGGGCGCACGAGACCGTCTACACCGTCGCCGACAATGGCGTCGGCTTCGACATGAACTACATGGGCAAGCTGTTCGGCGTCTTCCAGCGCCTGCACCGTGCCGAGGATTTCGAGGGCAGCGGCATCGGCCTGGCGCTGACCCGCCGGATCATCGACCGCCACGGGGGCTGGATCGCCGCCGAAGGCAAGCCGAACGAGGGAGCCACCTTCCGATTTGGACTACCCCGCAGGACCCATCCCGAGCCCCACCATGGACAAGAAGCCTGAGGACCGCCCCGTGCAGCCGCAGACGATCCGTCACGCGGCCGACTTGCGTCCCATCCTGCTGGTCGAGGACAGTCCCAACGACCTGGAGCTGGCCCTCGCCGCGCTCGAGCGCTGCCAGCTGGCCAACCCCATCCACGTGGCGCGCGACGGCGTGGAGGCGCTCGACTACCTCTACGCCCGCGGCCCCTGGGACCAGCGTGACGGCGGTGACCCCGCGGTCGTGCTGCTCGACCTGAAGCTGCCGCGCGTCGACGGGCTCGAGGTGCTGGAGCGGGTGAAGAACGATCCGCTGCTGCGGCAGGTGCCGATCGTCATGCTGACCTCCTCCCGCGAGGAGCGCGACCTGGTGCGCAGCTACCAGCTGGGCGTGAACGCCTTCGTGGTCAAGCCCGTGGACTTCCGCGCGTTCCTGCAGGCCATCCAGGAGCTGGGCATGTTCTGGGCGGTCCTCAACCAGCCGCCGCCCCGCCTGGCTGCCCGATGAACCGCCCGGCCCGCGTCCTGCTGCTCGAAGACAGCGACATCGACACCGAACTGATCTGCAACCACCTCCAGCGGGCGCAGATGCCGATCGAGGTCGTGCGCGCCGCGCGCCGCGAGGAGTTCGAGGCGGCGCTGCAGCGCGATGACCTCGACATCGTGCTCGCGGACTACTCGCTGCCCGACTTCGACGGGCTGCAGGCGCTGCTGCAGGCGCGCGCGCGCCTGCCCGACGTGCCCTTCGTCTTCGTCTCCGGCGTGGTGGGCGAGGACATCGCCACCGACGCGCTGCGCCAGGGTGCCACCGACTACGTTCTCAAGCGCAACCTCGCGCGGCTGCCCAAGGCCGTCGAGCGTGCGCTGGCGGAAGCGCGCGAGCGCGCACGCCGACGGAACGCCGAGGCGGCGCTGGGCGCCAGCGAGGCCGCGACCCGGCTCGCGCTGGAGCGCCAGCGCCAGGCCGAGGTGCTGTTCCGCCTGGCCGCGCAGGCGGCGAACATCGGCGTGTGGGAATTCGATCCCGCCGGCGCCCGGCTCTGGATCGACGACGGCCTGCGCCGCATCGCCGACATCCCCCCCGAGGCGCCGATGGACCACGCCCGGTTCGTCGGTGAGATCGTGCACCCCGACGACCGCGCGCTGTTCGAACAGTCGCTCGCGGCCGCGCTCGCGCCGGACGGCCGGCCGGAGCTGGACTTTGAGCACCGCGTGATCGCCCCCGGCGACCAGCGCGTGCGCTGGCTCGCCATCGACGGCCGCCGCTTCGACGGCGACGACGGCGGGGTGCGGCTGGTCGGCACCGCCCGCGACGTGACCGGCCAGCGGCGCAAGGGCGAGGCGCTGCGGCGGCTGAACGAGGCGCTCGGCGAAAGGGTGGAGCAGCGCACCCGCGAGCGCGACCGCATCTGGAACCTCTCGACCGACCTGATGGCCGTGTGGCGCCCGGACGGCACGCCGGAGGCGCTGAACCCGGCCTGGGAGAGCCTGCTCTCGTGGACGGGCGCCGAGCTGATGGACATGCCGATGATCGCGCTGGTGCACCCGGACGACGTCGATGCCACGCGCCAGGCGATCGACCTGCTCGGCAGCACGGTGGGCACCGCACGCTTCGACAGCCGCGTGCGCACCAGCGAAGGCAGCTACCGCTGGATCCGCTGGGCGGTGCGGCCCGATGCGGGCTTCCTCTACGCCGTGGGGCGCGACGTGACCGAGGAGCGCGCCGCCGTCGACGAACTGGCCGCGGCGAACCGCGAGCTGAAGGAGCAGATCGCCGAGCGCGGCCGCGTCGAGGACACCCTGCAGCAGATGCAGCGGCTGGAAGCGGTCGGCCAGCTGACCTCGGGCGTCGCGCACGACTTCAACAACCTGCTGACGGTGGTGCTGTCCAACATCAGCCTGATCCGGCGGCTGCTGGCGCAGGCCGGCCCGCCCGACGAGCGGGTGCTCAAGCGGCTGGACTCGATGCAGAGCGCGGCCGAACGCGGCGCGAAGCTCACCGCGCAGATGCTGGCGTTCTCCCGCCGCCAGCGGCTGGAGCCGCAGGTCATCGACCTCAACGACACCGTGCTGGCGCTGCGCGACCTGCTGCAGTCGACGCTGGGCGGCAGCGTGCGCCTGACGGTGGAGCCGGCCGAGGCGCTCTGGCCGGCGCTGGTGGACGTGACGCAGATGGAGCTGATCGTGCTCAACCTCGCGATCAACGCCCGCGACGCGATGGAGGTCGGCGGCAGCATCACCGTGCGCACCGGCAACGTGGCCCTGGGCCCGCCGCAGCGGCCCGAGGAGCCCGAGGCGGGCGACTACGTCGCGCTCACCGTCAGCGACACCGGCAGCGGCATGACGCCCGAGGTGCTGGCCAAGGCCTTCGAGCCCTTCTTCACCACCAAGGAGGTGGGCAAGGGCTCGGGCCTGGGGCTGGCGCAGGTGTACGGCTTCGCCAAGCAGTCGGGCGGCGGCGTGCGCATCGACACGCAGCCGGGCGTCGGCACCTCGGTGCACGTCTACATGCCGCGCGCCGACGGCGAGGTGCGGCCGCGCGATGCCGAGGCGACCGTGCCGGGCCAGTTGTACGGCGACACGCCGAGCCACACGCTGCTGCTGGTGGACGACGACCCGGCCGTGCGCGACGCCACCGCCTCGATGCTGCGCGACCAGGGCTACCGGGTGATCGAGGCCGGCAGCGGCGGCGCTGCGCTGGAGCTGATCGCGCGGCGCAAGGACATCGAGCTGGTGCTCGCCGACTTCGCGATGCCCGGCATGAACGGCGCCGAGCTGGTGCGGCTGCTGAAGCTCTCGCACCCGCACCTCAAGACGATGTTCCTGACCGGCTTCGTCGACCTCGGCGCGCTGAAGGACATCCCCGAGGAGCACGTGCTGCAGAAGCCGCTGAGCGAGGACATGCTGGCACGGCGGCTGCGCAAGGTGCTGCGGGCGCGGAACTAGGAATCCTCGGTCAGCGGCGAGAGCTGCGAATGGCGAATGCGCGTGCTGGCCAGCGCACCCGCCGACTCGAGGATGGGGTACGCGATCGAGCACAGGTGCGAGTTGATGCGCTTCAGGTCGCTGATCAGGTCGAGGTGCAGCGAGCTGGTCTCGATGCTCTGCGCGGTGTTGTCGCGCAGCCGGGCGATGTGGCTGGCGGCGTACTCGTGCTCCAGGTCGCGGAAGCGGGCCTTCTCCTCCAGCAGCCGCTGCGCGTCGCGCACGTGGCCGTCGAGGAACACGCTCATCGCCAGCCGCAGGTTGGCCAGCAGGCGCTCGTGCAGGTGGCAGATCTCGGCCATGCCCGCGTCGGAGAAGCTTCGGCTCTTGCGGATCTTCTTGTCCTCCACGTCCTGCAGCACACGCTCGATGATGTCGCCGATCTGCTCCATGTTGATGGTGAAGCTGACGATATCGGTCCAGCGGCGGCCCTCGCGCTCCGACAGCGCCTCCTGGGAGATCTGCGTCAGGTAGAACTTGATGGCCGAGTACAGCTCGTCGACGGTGTCGTCCATGCGGCGCAGCTGCTCGGCGAGCTGCAGGTCGTTGTGGCGGATCACCGGCAGGATGCCGCGCAGCATGGTCTCGACCACGTCGGCCTGGTGCAGCGCCTCGCGCGCGGCGCAGCTGATGGCCAGCGACGGCGTGGCCAGGGCCACGGGATCGAGGTGGCGCGGACGCTCGCCGGGGCCGCTGCGGCTGGGCTCGCGCAGCCAGCGCTCGACCCAGCGGCCGACGACGCCGGTGAAGCCGATGAACAGCAGCGCCAGCGTCACGTTGAAGCCGAGGTGGAACAGCACCACCTGCTGGTGCACGGTGGGCACCACCTGCTGCAGCCCGACGTGCACATAACCCAGCAGCGGCATCGCGATCGCCGCGCCCGTCAGCTTGAACAGGAAGTTGCCGAGCGGCAGCCGGCGCACCTGGGGCGACGCGCCGCTCGTGGCGAGCATCGCCAGCACGCCGCTGCCGAGGTTGGCGCCGATCACCAGCCCCAGCGCAACGCCGGCGGGCAGCATGCCCTGCGAGGCCAGCGTGGCGGTCAGCAGCACGATGGCGAGGCTGGAATAGGCGGCCACCGTCAGCACCGCGCCGACCAGCACGTCGAGCAGGATCTCGTTGGGCAGCGACACCAGCAGCGTGCGCACGGCCGGCGAGCGGGTCAGCGGCTCGGTGGCCTGCACGATGAGCTGCAGCGCCAGCGTGATCAGCCCCAGGCCGATCAGCACCCGCCCCACCCGGCCGGCCACCGAGTTCTGGCGCGAGACGAACATCACCACGCCGACGAAGATCAGCAGCGGCGACAGCCACGAGAGATCGAACGAAAACACCACCGCCATCAGCGCGGTGCCCATGTCGGCCCCGAGCATCACCGCCAGCGCCGCGCTGGTGGCGACCAGCCCCTTGCCGACGAAGGACGCGACGATCAGGCAGGTGGCGGTGCTCGACTGCACCAGGCTCGTGACACCGAGCCCGGCCAGCATCGCCGGCACGCGGCGGCTGAAGCTGGAGGCCAGCACGTTGCGCAGGTTCTCGCCGAACACCTGCAACACGCCGGTCCGCACGATGTGGGTACCCCAGACCAACAGGGCGATGGCCGCCAACAGGTTCAACAGGTGGATCATCAGCGCAGCTTACGTACTTTTATGTGCACCGGTGCCCCGGATAACCAGCGCCGCCGATACGATCAGGCCACACGCACGAGCCGGGCCAGGGCATGGCGTTTGCCTGACCACGGCCCTATCACCACGCTGCCGCCACCCTCCGCACCATGCCCGACGCCTCATCACGATCCTCGCCGCTGCTGATCGGCCTGTCCGCCCGCATCTACCATCCCACGTCGCCGGTGCCGAGCCTGGGCGGCGTGTTCACCCGAACCCTGCACTACCTGGAGCAGTCGGTCGCCCACTGGGTGATGTCGCGCGAGGTGCTCGGCGTCATGATCCCGGCGGTCGAGCGCGAAGGCCTGGTGCGACGCACCGACATGAGCCTGCGCAACTACGCGGACATGCTCGACGGCCTGGTGCTGCAGGGCGGCACCGACGTCTCGCCGGAGACCTACGGCGAAGCGCCGATGAAGCCGCAGTGGGCGGGGGACCGCGTGCGCGACCTCTACGAGATGGAACTGCTCGATGCGTTCATCACCGCCGGCAAGCCGGTGCTGGGCATCTGCCGCGGCTGCCAGCTGCTGAACGTCGCCTTCGGGGGATCGCTGTACCAGGACATCCCGACGCAGCTGCCCGGCGCGCTGAAGCACCACGACGAAAACACCTACGAGCGCCAGTTCCACCGGGTGAGCCTCGTGCGGGGTACCAAGCTGGCCAGCCTGTACCCGGAACGCACGGCGGCGTCCATCAACTCGATCCACCACCAGTCGGTGAAGGAGCTGGGCCACGACCTGGAGGTGGAGGCGCTGGCGATCCCCGACGGCGTCGTCGAGGCGATCCGCTGGAAGGGGCCGAGCTATGTGTTCGGCATGCAGTGGCACCCGGAGTTCATGGCGCTCAACCAGTTCCACGACGAGCAGCTCGACGGCACGCCCATCCTCGACGACTTCCTCGCCGCCGTGCGCGAACGCAAGTCGCGCTAGGGTCCGCCATGGCCGACGCAGCCCCCGCCCTCCTTCCCGGCGCCGCCCTCGCGGCGCTCTGGCACGCGGCCGGCCTGCCGGCCGAGGCGCTGCCCTGCGCGGCGCTGCCCGGCAGCGAACCGGTGCTGCCCTCGTCGTTCGCGGTCGCCACCGCGGCCCAGGCGTCGCTGGGCGCCGCCGGCCTCGCCGCGGCCGAGCTGTGGCACCTGCGCCGCGGCGGCGGCGAGCGCCAGCGCATCGAGGTGGACCGCCGGCATGCCGCGCTCGACAGCTGTGCCTACTTCCTGGTCGACGGACGGCAGCCCGAGCTCTGGGATCCGCTCTCGGGCCTGTACCCCTGCGGCCCCGCCGGGGAGAGCGGCTGGGTGCGCATCCACGCCAACTTCGCCCACCACCGCGACGGCGCGCTGCGCCTGCTGGGCCTGCCCGCCGGCCCCGCCGTCGAGCGGGCCGAGGTGCTGGTGGCACTGCGCGAGTGGGACGCCGAGGGGTTCGAGGCCGCGGCCGCGGAGGCCGGCCTGGTGGTGGCCGCCGCACGCAGCTTCGAGCAGTGGGACGCCCACCTGCAGGGCCAGGCCGTCGCCGCGCAGCCGCTGCTGCGCATCGAGCGCATCGCCGGCGCGCCGCCCGCCGACCCGCGCCGCTGGCCGGCGCTGCCCGAGGGCGCGCGGCCGCTGCACGGCCTGCGGGTGCTCGACCTCACCCGCATCCTGGCCGGCCCGGTGGCCAGCCGCACGCTGGCCGCCTACGGCGCCGACGTGCTGCTCGTGAATGCCCCCCACCTGCCCAACATCGCTGCCATCGCCGACACCAGCCGCGGCAAGCGCTCGGCCCATGCCGACCTGCGCACCGAGGCCGGCCGCGAAGCGGTGCGCGCGCTGGTCGAGGCGTCGCACGTGTTCGTCCAGGGCTACCGGCCGGGCGCCCTGGAGGCGCTGGGCTTCGGCCCGCAGGCGCTGGCGCAGATGCGGCCCGGCATCGTCGCCGTGTCGCTCAGCGCCTACGGCGCCGAGGGCCCGTGGGCCGGCCGGCGCGGCTTCGACTCGCTGGTGCAGACGGCCACCGGCTTCAACCTCGCCGAGGCGCTGGCCGCCGGAGAGCACCGCCCGCGTGCACTGCCGATGCAGATCCTCGACTACGCCGCGGGCTACCTGCTCGCCTTCGGCACGCAGGCCGCGCTGTGGCGCCAGCAACAGGAAGGCGGCAGCTGGCACGTGCAGCTGTCGCTGGCCGGCGTGGGCCGCTGGCTGCGCGGCCTGGGGCGTGTGGCGGGCGGGCTGGCCGCGGCGGCGCCGCCTTTCGAACCCTACCTGCAGCAGGAGGCGAGCGGCTTCGGCGAGCTCACGGTGCTGCGGCACCCGGTGGCGTTCTCCGCCACGCCCGCCGGCTGGGACCGCCCTGCGATGCCGCCGGGCACGCACTCACCGAGCTGGTGAGGGGGGTGCCGGCGGCGCCGCGGCGTCGATCAGCGCCTCGAGCGTCTGCAGCGTGTCGGCCTCCCACAGCGGCTTGTCGGCGCGGATGCGCAGCATGCGCGGGAAGCGCGTGGCGATGCCGCTCTTGTGGCGCGGGCTGCGCTGGATGCCCTCGAACCCCAGCTCGAAGACCAGCGTGGGCCGCACGCTGCGCACGGGGCCGAACTTCTCCAGCGTCGTCGACCGGATGACACGGTCGACCTCGGCGAACTCCGCGTCGGTGAGCCCGGAGTAGGCCTTCGCGAACGGCACCAGCTGCAGGGCGCCGGGCTGCGCGGGCTCGCGGCGGCCGATCGCGTCGATGACCTGCTGCGCCTCGGCGGCATCGGCGGGCGCCCGGTTCCACACCGCGAAGGTGTAGTCGGTGTAGACGCTGGCCCGCCGGCCGTGCCCGCGCTGGGCGTAGATCAGCACGCCGTCCGCCGTCATCGGCTCGATCTTCCATTTCCACCACGTGCCGCCGGCCTTGGTGCGGCCGGTGCCGTAGGCGGCGTCGCGGTGCTTGAGCATGAAGCCCTCCACGCCACGCTCGCGCGAGCCGGCGCGCAGTGCCGCCAGCGCGGGCCAGTCGCGCGCCTGCACGGCGGGCGACAGGCGCAGCGGCGAGGCGGCCAGCGCAGCCTCGAGCCCGGCGCGCCGGGCGTGCTGCGGGCGGTCGCGCAGGTCGGCGCCCTGCCACTCCAGCAGGTCGTAGGCGATGAAGTCGACCGGCGCATCGGCCAGCACCTTCTTCGTCAGCGTCGTGCGGCCGATGCGCTGTTGCAGCAGCGCGAAGGGCGCCGGCCGGTCGTCCCGCCACACCAGCAGCTCGCCGTCGAGCACCGTGCCGTCGGGCAGCCGCTGCGCCTGCGCCACGACCTCCGGGAAGCGCTCGGTCACCAGCTCCTCGCCGCGCGACCAGATCCACACCCGGCCGGCGCGCTTGACGACCTGCGCGCGGATGCCGTCGTACTTCCATTCGACGAGCCACTGCGACGGCGGGCCCAGCCGCGCTTCGAAGCCGGCGGGCTCGCCCTCGAGCGCATGGGCCAGGAAGAACGGATACGGCTGGCCGGCGTCGTCCGGCGCCCGCTCGTCCGCGCCGCCGGCCGGGCCGTCGGCCACCGGCGCCAGCAACGCCAGGTAGCGCGCCGCGCTGGGCGTGGCCTTGGCGTCGGTGTAGCCCATCATGCGCTGCGCCACGCGCTTGGGATCGAGCCCGGCATGCCCGGCGAGCGCACGCTGCACCAGCAGCTTGCTCACGCCCACGCGGAAGCCGCCGCCGATGAGCTTGGTGAGCAGGAAGCGGCCGGTGGCATCGAGCTCGCGCCAGGCGGCCGCGACGCGGGCCGACTGCTCCTGGGGCGGCAGCCCGCGCAGCGGCAGCAGGCGCTCCTCCACCCAGGCGGCCAGGCCCACCGGCGGCCCGGGCACCGCGGGCGGCAGCACGTGGGCGATGGTCTCGGCCAGGTCGCCGACGGCCTGGTAGCACTCCTCGAACAGCCACTCGGGGATGGCGGCCTCCTGGCAGGCAAGCGCCCGCAGCAGCGCCGTCGGCACGACCTGCCGCGGCTTGCCGCCCGCCAGGAAATACACCGCCCATGCGGCATCGGCCGGCGCGGCCTGCTCGAAGTAGCGGCGCAGCGCGGCGACCTTGTCGCCGGTGGCGGTGCTGGCGTCGAGTGCGGTGTAGAGGGCGGCGAAGGCTTGCATGGGCCGGGGGTCGCGGGCGTGCCGGCCTTCAGGCCTGCCTGCCCGGATCGGCCGGGTCGGCCTGCTCCACGGGCTGGCCCGCTGCCGGCCACCGATAGCCGCCGTTCAGGCGCGTGTACTGCCCCTCGCGCTCCGATTCGACCAGCGCCTGCAGCGACTCGAACTGGTGGGCGCGCAGGCCCGTGTCGTGCAGCAGCACGAGCTGGCCGACGAGCGCCCAGTCGACGGCCTCGCCGGCCGCGGCCTCGTGCAGGCACCAGACGCGGGCGTCCTGCGGCAGCGGCGACAGCAGCGCCAGCGGCACCCGCTCGGTCTCGACCGGCTGCAGCTGGACCCGGTGCGGCCACCGGCCCAGCGGCGCGCCGGACGCCGTCGGCATCCACCAGGCGATGAGCCGCAGGGCGGCGAAGGTCTCGACCACCGGCCCCTGCGGGCCGTCGTGCACCTCGGTGGTCGATTCGGCGACCTGCCGCACCGCCGCGACCCAGGCGCCGGGCTCCCAGCGCTCAAGCACGCGCGGGTGGGCCGGGGCGCGCGCGGCGACCGGCGCGGGCTGCCAGTCCAGCTCGATGTCGGTGATGTCGGCGGCCCCCCAGCGCGCCGCCCGCTGCGCCGCCTGCCGGCCGATGCCGTCGAGTTCTACGGGCTCGGCCTCGCCGGGCCGCGGCTGCAGGCGGGGCAGCGCGAGGCGCTGCGCCGGCGGCTCGTCCCCGTCGCGCAGCGGGTGCAGCGGGGTGCCACGAGCCTGCCAGCCGTCGAGCAGGCTGGTCAGCTCCGCATCGGTCGGCCGCGGGCCCCGGTGGGGATTCCAGCCGTCCAGCGCGCGGGTGGGGTCGAGGTCGTCGCGGTCCATCGGGAAATTGTCGGTCAGCCGCCGGCCGGCTCGCCCGCCGGGGCCGCCATCGCCCCGGGCGCCGTGGTGGCGGGCGGGGGATCGTCCAGCGCATCGTCGCCGTATTCGGTGCGGAAGGCGCCCGCCTCCAGGCCCTGCGCCTGCAGCCAGCGCACCATCACCGCCTCGTAGCCGTGCGTGACGATGACGCGCTGCGCGCCCGTGGCGGCGATCGCCTGCTGCAGCCCCGGCCAGTCGGCATGGTCGGACAGCACGAAGCCGCGGTCCACCGCACGCCGCCGCCGCGCCCCGCGCAGCTGCATCCAGCCGCTGGCGAATGCGTCGCTGTACTCGCCGAAGCGCCGCAGCCACGGCGAGCCCTGCACCGACGGCGGCGCCACCACCAGCGCGCGGCGCAGCTCGGCCTTGGGCACATCGGCGGCAGCCTGCGTGGCGGGCAGCGCGACGCCGGCGGCGCGGTAGGCGGCGTTGAGCGTCTCGACCGCGCCGTGCACCACGATGGGGCCGATCGAGGGATCGACCCCCGCCAGCATGCGCTGCGCCTTGCCGAAGCTGTAGCCCATCAGCAGGCTGGCGCGGCCGAGCTCGGCGTTCTGCTGCCACCAGCGGTTGATGTCGGCGAACAGGGCCGCCTGCGCGGGCCAGCGGTAGATCGGCAGGCCGAAGGTCGACTCGGTGATGAAGCAGTCGCAGCGCACCGGCTCGAACGGCGCGCAGGTGGCGTTGACGTCGGCCGCGCCCTGCGGCCCGGTGTCGCCGGCGACGAAGTAGTCGCCGGATGCCACCCACACGCGGCCGCGGTGCTCGAGCCGCACCTGGGCCGAGCCGAGCACGTGGCCGGCCGGATGCAGGCTGATCCGCACGCCGCGGTGCTCGACCGCCTCGCCCCAGCCGAGCGTCTGCAGCACGATGTCGTCGCCCAGCCGGGCGCGCAGCACGCCGGCGCTGTCGTCCGATGCCAGGTAGTGCGCGTGGCCGCGGCGGGCGTGGTCGGCGTGGGCATGGGTGATGATCGCGTGCGACACCGGCCGCCAGGGATCGATGTGGAAATCGCCGGGCGGGCAGTACAGGCCGTCGGGCGTGGCCACCACCAGATCTTGCATCGTCGCATTGTGGCGACGGCGGCCGAGGCCCGTGCGCCGCCACTGGGGAGCCGCACGGGCGCGATGGGATACTGGCCTGCTCGATGACGTCCCTCGACACCCCTTCCCCGCGGCGCCCCGGCGAAGAGCCGATGACGCCCCTGCAGATCTTCCTCGGCCTGCGCGGCCGCATCCCGCGGCGCATCTGGTGGCGCTATGGCGTGCTGGCGCCGATCGGGCTCGGGGTGCTCGCCACGGGGCTGCTGCGCGTCGTGGGCGTGGACGCCGCACGCACCGAGGAGCTGGTGAACCTGCTGCTGCTTTGGCCGGTCGCCGCGGTCTCGGCCAAGCGCTGGCATGACCGCGACCGCTCCGCCCTCTGGGTGCTGGTGTACCTGCTGCCGGTGATCGGCTGGGTGTGGGCCCTGATCGACAACGGCCTGTTGCGGGGCACCCGCGGCCCCAACCGCTACGGGCCGGACCTGAGCGACCGGTTCTGAGTCACCGCCGCCGGCCGGGGCGCGTGCGGCGCCGGGTCAGTACAGCCCGGTGATGCCGCCCACGCGCAGGTACAGCCGCGCGCTCCATGCGACGAAGCCGCGTTCCAGCCGCGCCCACAGTCCGCGGCTCACCGCGGTCGGCAGCACCTCGCGCGAGGCCGCCACGGCCTCCTCGAACTGCCGTGCCAGCTCCGCGGTGAACGCCTGGTCGTGCACGACGACGTTGGCCTCCAGGTTGAGCAGCAGCGACAGCGGGTCGATGTTCGAGCTGCCGACCGTCGCCCAGTGGTCGTCGGCCAGCGCCACCTTGGCATGCAGGAAGGCGGGCATGTACTCGAAGATGCGCACCCCCTGCGCCAGCATCTCCTCGTAGAGCACGCTGGCGGCCAGCGCGGCGAAGCGGTAGTCCGGCCGGCCCTGCAGCAGCAGCCGCACCTGCACGCCGCGGCGCGCGGCGTTGCGCAGGGTGCGGCGGAACTGCAGGCCCGGATAGAAGTACGGCGACACGATGTCGATGCGGTGGCGGGCCTGCCGGAACGCGTCGATGTAGGCGCGTTCGATGGCGCGCCGCTGGCGCAGGTTGTCGCGCACGACGAAGGCGGCGCGCACCGGCTGCAGGTCGCGCAGCACCGGCACCGCGGCGCGCAGCGGCGGGCGGATGCGCATGCGCCGCATCAGGGCCCGCGCCCGCGCCACCGGCCGGGCGCTGCGCACCGTGGCCATGGCTTCGTCTCGCCAGTCGCGGCCGAAGGCCGCGCGGCTCCACACCGCCCGCACGGTGTGTTCGATCGGCAGCACCACCGGGCCACGCGCCTCGACGGCGAAGTCGAGCCGGGGCGCGTCGAGGGCGCCGTGGCCGAGGTCGAAGCGGTCGTCCAGCACGTTGATCCCGCCGACGAAGCCGACCTCGCCATCGACGACGCACAGCTTCTGGTGCAGGCGGCGGAAGCTTTCGGGCTGCAGCCATGACCGCCAGCCTTCGGTGGGCCGGAACACCACCAGCCCGACGCCGCCCGCCTCCAGCCGCGTGCGCAGCGCAGCGAGCGCCGCGGCCGAGCCGAAGCCGTCGACGACCACCCGCACACGAACGCCGCGCCGCGCGGCGGCTTCCAGGGCCGCCACGATGCACAGCCCGGCGGCGTCGTCGTGGAAGATGTAGGTGGCCAGCCAGACCTCGTGGTGCGCCGCCTCGATCGCGCGGCACATCGCCGGGAACAGCGCATCGCCGCCCCGCAGCAGCCGCACCTGGTTGCCGCCGGTGAACAAGGCGCGCGGCAGGCTGTACCAGTGCAGCGGATGGCCCGCAGGGGGCGGCACGTCGCCCGCGGGCTGCTCGGCGTCGGGCGACGCGTCAGGCAAGGTCGAACTCGGCCACGAGGGGCAGGTGGTCCGACATGCGGGCCCAGGCGCCGCCCCGGGGCACGAAGGTCGAGCGGCAGGCCAGCCCGCGGGTGTAGAAGCGGTCGAGCGCGAACACCGGCACGCGCGACGGGAAGGTCAGGCACTTGCTCGCGCGGCCCTGGGCTTCGCGCGCGCGCTGCAGGCCGCAGTCGGCCATCGGGGTATCGAGCTTCTCGCCCCAGTCGTTGAAATCCCCGGCGACGACGACGGGCGCGCCTTCGGGCACGGTGTGCGCAATGAAGTCGGCCAGCCGCCGGGCCTGCCGCACGCGGCTCGCGTGGATCAGCCCGAAGTGCGCCGTCACGGTGTGCACCGTCACGCCGTTCCACTGGATGGGCACGTGCAGCAGGCCGCGCTGCTCGAAGCGGTGGTCGCTGACGTCGTGGTGGCCGATGTCGCCGATCGGCCAGCGCGACAGGACGGCGTTGCCGTGCTCGCCGTCGCGCGTGATCGCGTTGGTCCGGTAGGCGACCTCGTAGCCCTCGGGGGCGAGGAAGTCGGCCTGGCCGCCGTCGGGCCAGCCGAAGGTGGTGCGGGCGAACGCCTTCGCCTCGCGGTGGTTGAACAGGCGCACCTCCTGCAGGAACACCATGTCGGCGTCCAGCGCCTCGACACCCTGGCCGAGGTTGTGGATCTCCAGCCGCTTCATCGGCCCGAGGCCCCGTACGCCCTTGTGGATGTTGTAGGTGGCCACGCGCAGCCGGCCGAGCGTGCTGGCCGGCGGGAGCAGCGTCGATTGGAGGGGATTGAGCGTCATGGCGTGGGCTTCGCGCCGCCCTGGGCAAAGCGCGGCAGCTGCAGGATCGCCTCGGCATTGCTGGGCGAGAAGCAGCGATCGGCCGCCTCGCGCCACGGCAGCCACACCGAGGCCGTGTGTTCACGCGGACTGAGTGCAACCGCCGTGCCCGCCGGCACCTGCAACCCGAACACGTGCTCGGTGTTCTGCGTCACCCCCGGCGCGTAGCGGTGCCGCCAGACGGGGTAGATCTCGTAGAGGTTGGCGAGCTGCCAGTCGCGCAGCGCATCGGCCGGCACGGCGGGGCTGCCGATGACGATGCCGGTCTCCTCGCGCACCTCGCGGGCGCAGGTCTCGCCGAGCGGCTCGTCGGGGTGGTCCTTCGAGCCGGTGACGCTCTGCCAGAAGCCGGGATGGTCGGCCCGCTCGATCAGCAGGACGTCGAGCGCCGGGGTGTGGATCACCACCAGCACCGACTCCGGGATCTTGTAGGCGCGGGTCATGTCAGCCCTCGGCCGGCGGGCATCACACCCGGAGGGATCAGCCCTGCGCCACCGGGTTGCGCAAGCGGATGTGCAGCTCGCGCAGCTGCTTCTCGTCGACCGGGCCCGGCGCGCCGGTCAGCAGGTCTTGCGCACGCTGGGTCTTCGGGAAGGCGATCACGTCACGGATCGACTCGGCCTTGGTCATCAGCGTGATCAGGCGGTCGAGGCCGAAGGCCAGGCCGCCGTGCGGGGGTGCGCCGTACTGCAGCGCGTCGAGCAGGAAGCCGAACTTGAGCTGCGCTTCCTCCGGCCCGATCTTCAGGGCGCTGAAGACCTTGCTCTGCACCTCGGCGCGGTGGATACGCACCGAGCCGCCGCCAAGCTCCCAGCCGTTGAGCACCATGTCATAGGCCTTGGCGATGCACTGGTCGGGTGCCGTGTCCATCAGGTCCTCGTGGCCGTCCTTCGGCGCGGTGAACGGGTGGTGCACCGCGACCCAGCGGTCGGCCTCCTCGTCGTGCTCGAACATCGGGAAGTCGACCACCCACAGCGGCGCCCAGCGGTCCTCGAACAGGCCCTTGTTGCGGCCGAACTCGCTGTGCCCGATCTTCACGCGCAGCGCGCCGATGCCGTCGTTGACGACCTTGGCCTTGTCGGCGCCGAAGAACAGCAGGTCGCCGTTCTGGGCGCCGGTGCGCTTGAGCACCTCGGCCAGCGCGGCGTCGTGCAGGTTCTTGACGATGGGGCTCTGCAGGCCTTCGCGGCCCTTGGCCAGGTCGTTCACCTTGATCCAGGCCAGGCCCTTGGCGCCGTAGATCTTGACGAACTCGGTGTAGCCGTCGATCTCGCCGCGGCTCATCTCGCCGCCGCCGGGCACGCGCAGCGCGACGACACGGCCGCCCTTGGTGGTGGCGGGCGTGGAGAAGACCTTGAAGTCGACGTCCGCCATCACCTCGGTCAGCTCGGTGAATTCGAGCTTGACGCGCAGGTCGGGCTTGTCGGAGCCGAAGCGGTGCATCGCCTCGGCGTAGGTCATCACCGGGTACTCGGGCAGCTCGACGCCGAGCGTCTTGCGGAACACCGTGCGGATCATGTTCTCGGTGATCTCGCGGATCTCGCCCTCCGTGAGGAAGGAGGTCTCCAGGTCGATCTGGGTGAATTCCGGCTGGCGGTCGGCGCGCAGGTCTTCGTCCCGGAAGCACTTGGTGATCTGGTAGTACCGGTCGAAGCCGGAGACCATCAGCAGCTGCTTGAAGAGCTGCGGGCTCTGCGGCAGCGCGAAGAACATCCCGTCGTTGACGCGGCTTGGCACCAGGTAGTCGCGCGCGCCTTCGGGCGTGCTCTTGGTGAGCATCGGCGTCTCGATGTCGATGAAGCCATGCTCGTCGAGGTACTTGCGCACCTCCATCGCGACCCGGTAGCGCAGCATCAGGTTGTGCTGCATCGCGGGGCGGCGCAGGTCGAGCACGCGGTGGGTCAGGCGGGTGGTTTCCGACAGGTTGTCGTCGTCGAGCGGGAACGGCGGCGTGACGCTGGCGTTCAAGACCTCGAGCTCGTGGCACAGCACCTCGACCTTGCCGCTGGTGAGGTTGGCGTTCTCGGTGCCCGCGGGGCGGGGACGCACGAGGCCGACGACCTTCAGGCAGAACTCGCTGCGCACGTCTTCGGCGGTGGCGAACATCTCGGGCCGGTCGGGGTCGCAGACGACCTGGACGATGCCTTCGCGGTCACGCAGGTCGATGAAGATCACGCCGCCATGGTCGCGGCGGCGCTGGGCCCAGCCCATCAAGGTGACCGTCTGGCCCATCAGCGCTTCGCTGACCAGGCCGCAATACGAGGTTCTCATTCAAATCTCTCCGGAATGCGGGGGTTCTTGCGGGTGGCGGGCACGGGGGGCGGCGCGGGCGCCGGCCGCGTCGGGCTGGGCGCGTGCCAGGCGCTCAGCCCGCCAGATTTCGCTCCACCTCGGGCGCGGGCGACTCGATGGGCGCGGGAGGCGCCAGCCCTCCCGGCGGCAAGGGAGGCATGGCGGGCAAGGAAGCCGACGGCGGCGGTGCCACCACGCCCATCGAAATGATGTACTTCAACGCCTCGTCGACGCTCATGCGCAGCGTGATCACCTCGCTGCGCGGCACCATGAGGAAGAAGCCGGAGGTCGGGTTGGGCGTGGTGGGTACGTAGAGGCTCACATGCTCGCCCGACAGGCGGCTGGCCACCTCGCCGCCGGGGCGGCCCGTGATGAAGGCGATCGTCCAGGCACCGGCGCGGGGGTACTGCACCAGCACCGCCTCGCGGAAGGCGTTGCCATTGCTGGAGAACAACGTGTCGGAGACCTGCTTGACCGAGCTGTAGATCGACTTGACGATCGGGATGCGGTGCAGCACGCGGCTGCCCTGGCGCAGGGCCCACTGCCCGGCGATGTTGGTCGCGAAGACACCCGTCAGCAGCAGCAGCACGACGACGACGAGCAGGCCCAGGAACGGCACCTCGCGCAGGGCGTCGATGGGCCCGTGCGCCCCGCCGGGCAGCACCGCCTGCGAGGTGCTGAGGATCCAGCCGAAGACGCCGTCCATCAGCCCCAGCACCGCGTGCAGCACCCACACGGTGACTGCCATCGGCAGCCAGACCAGCAGGCCGGCAAGCAGGTATTTTTTCAAGGCGGTTTCCCGGGCAGGGCGCAAAGCTCAGGCGCCGCCACTGGGGCCGCTGCCGCTCGACGCCGCGGGCGCCGCCGGGGCGGCCGGCTTGGCGGCCTCGCCCGATGCGGCCGGTGCGGGCGCGCTGTCGCTGCCGGCTGCCGCCGCAGGGGCGGCCGGGGTGCCGTCGCCGCCGGCCGCCGGCTTGGCCGCCGCCGCGCCGCCGGACGAGCCGTTGCGGAAGTCCGTCACGTACCACCCCGAGCCCTTGAGCTGGAAGCCAGCGGCGGTGACCTGCTTCTCGAACGCCTCGGCGCCGCAGGCCGGACAAGTCGTCAGCGGCGGATCGGACAGCTTGCGCAGCACGTCTTTCGTGTGGCCGCATTCGGCGCAGCGATAGGCGTAGATCGGCATGACAGAACCCTTGGAACGCGTGGAGCGAGGCAGATGGACGGAACCCGGTATTCTAGCCGCCGTGCTGCGCTACAGCATGCGCAGGAGCTGCACCCCCACCGCGCCCAAGCCGAAACCCAGGCCGGCGCACACCAGCGCAAGCAGCAGGCGGTTGGTCCGGCGCTGCTCTGCGACGAGGTCGCGCAGCGCCCTCACCTCATCCGCCCGTGCACGGCTCTGCAGGCTCTGGTGCACCAGGCGCGGCAGCTCGGGCAGCAGCTGGGCGTAGCGCGGCGCCTCGTTCTTCACGCGCTCGACCAGGCCGCGCCAGCCGATCTGCTGGTTCATCCAGCGCTCCAGGAAGGGCTTGGCGGTGGCCCACAGGTCCAGGTCGGGATCGAGCTGGCGGCCGAGGCCTTCGACGTTCAGCAGGGTTTTCTGCAGCAGGACCAGCTGGGGCTGGATCTCGACGTTGAAGCGGCGCGACGTCTGGAACAGGCGCATCAGCACCTGCCCCAGCGAGATGTCCTTCAGCGGCCGGTCGAAGTGCGGTTCGCAGACCGCGCGGATCGCGCTTTCCAGCGCGTCGACACGCGTCTCCGGCGGCACCCAGCCGCTCTCCACGTGCAGTTCGGCCACGCGCTTGTAGTCGCGCCGGAAGAACGCGATGAAGTTCTGCGCGAGGTATTCCTTGTCGTTCTCGGTCAGCGTGCCGATGATCCCGAAATCGAGCGCGATGTAACAACCGAAGGTCATCGGCGCGGTGCTGACCTGGATGTTGCCGGGGTGCATGTCGGCATGGAAGAAGCCGTCGCGGAACACCTGGGTGAAGAAGATCGTCACGCCGTCGCGCGCGAGCTTCTTGATGTCGACGCCCGCCGTCCGCAGGCGCTCCACCTGGCTGATCGGCACGCCGTCCATGCGCTGCATCACCATGACCGTCGGCGTGCAGAGGTCCCACACCATCTCGGGCACCAGGCACAGGCCCAGTTCCTGCATGTTGCGGCGCAACTGGGCCGCATTCGCGGCTTCGCGGATCAGATCCAGCTCGTCATGCAGGTAGATATCGAACTCGGCCACCACCTCGCGCGGCTTCAGCCGCTTGCCGTCGACGCTGACCCGCTCGACCCAGCGCGCCAGGCGGTGCAGTAGCGCCAGGTCGTCCTCGATCACGTCCAGCATGCCCGGGCGCAGCACCTTCACCGCCACCTCGCGGCCCGACAGCAGCGTCGCGAAATGCACCTGCGCGATCGACGCACTGGCCACCGGCTGGGTGTCGAACTGCGAAAAAACGGCCGACAGCGGCTTGCGCAGCGCACGTTCGACCAGCGCCACCGCCTGTTCGCCCGGGAAAGGGGGCACGTCGTCCTGCAGCTTGGCCAGTTCGTCGGCCACATCGCGCGGCAGCAGGTCGCGGCGCGTCGAGAGCACCTGCCCGAATTTGACGAAGATGGGGCCCAGGCGCTCCAGCGCCATGCGCAGCCGCACGCCGCGCGGGGCATCGAACCGGCGGCCCAGCGTCACCACCCGGGCGAGCCAGCGCACCCATCCCTGCCGGAAACCCGACAACGCGATGTCGTCCACGCCGAACCGCAGCAGCGTGACGACGATCAGCAACAACCTCGCGAGCCGCCTCATCGCGGGGCGGTCACGTGCGCCCGGCGCGCCAGCGCGCCGCCCAGCCTGCACCGGTGCTCAGCGCGAAGCGAAGGCCCTTGACCAGGGCCCGGGACACGCCGGCCACCTCGTGCGCCAGGCGGGGATCGATGACACGCGCCAGGTCCGCCTCCACGTCCCAGCGCACGTTGTCGACCAGCCAGTTGACGTCGGCCGCGAGCGCCGCATCACCCTGCACTTCCATCGGCACCCGGCCGCCCGCGGCGACCTGCGCCAGCATCTCGAGCGGCCGGCGGGCGTCGATGCGCATGACCAGGTCAGCGAGCGCCGGCGCCCCGCCGTCGGGCGTCCACTCCAGCAACCCGGCCGGCGTGACGTGAAACAAAAGTACGGGCGGCGCCGGCAGCAGCCCGGGCCACTCGGTCCACTCCACGCCGATGCTGCGGCCGGCATGGGGACGAAGGCGTTCGGTGGCGACGGGCTCGGACGCCAGCACGTGGTTGGCCATCAGCACCATGCGCTCCACGAGCGCAGGGGCCAACAGGGCTTGGAGGCTGCGAAACATGCATGGATTGTAGGGAGGGCACCGGTTGCATCTGGACTTGCAGGCCGCGGCGGAGCCGTCATCGAATTGAGCGAGAATGTTTTTTTGCCTATGGGGCCAGCAGCAAGCCCTTGCTGACCCTGTCCGCAGCGCGGCCAGCCGCCTTCGCGCCGCCTCCGCCGCCACCGTGACCCACCAACATGTTCGAAGACCGCAGTTACACCAGAAGGTTCTACAGCGCGCCCCAATCGGTCACATCGTTCGTCGCGGCGTTCATGGAACCGGTGATCACCGTGCTGGTGCTGCTGGTGGCCACCGCGGCCTTCGAGGTCCCGGTCGGACGCGCCGACCTGGTGCTGTGCCTGCTGGTGTTTGCGCTGACCTTTCCGGGCCGCAACCGGTTCAAGGATGCGGGCATCGCGGCGGCGACGGACATCGTCAGCTCATGGGTGACGCTGCTGGCGATCCTGGGCCTGTGCGGCTACGCCACGCGCAGCTTCACCTACTTCGAGGAGCAGGTGCTCATCGCATGGGCCGTCGCCACGCCGATTCTGCAGTGGCTGGCCGTCATGGCGGGCCGGCACGTGCTGCGCAAGCACGCCGCACGGCCGGAAGCCCGCCGAAACGCGGTCGTGGTGGGGGCCGGGGCGCTGGGCGTGAAGGTGGCCAAGGCCTTGATGGACCACCGGGAGCAAGGCAGCGACTTCATCGGCTACTTCGATGACCGGGCCGATGAACGCGTCGACGGCGCCGCCGCGGGGCAGCTTTTGGGGCGCCTGGCCGCCCTGGCGCCCTACGTGCACGAGCACGGCATCAAGGAGGTGTACATCACGCTGCCGCTCGGCTCCCAGCCGCGCATCCTCCAGCTGCTTGAGAGCATCCAGGGCACCACCGCATCGATCTTCTTCGTGCCCGACGTGTTCGGCATCAGCATCATCCAGGGGCGGCTGCAGGACATGAACGGCATCCCCGTGGTCGGCATCTGCGAGACGCCCTTCACTGGCACCAACGAGCTCGTCAAGCGCATCAGCGACATCGTGCTGGCGAGCATCATCCTGGTGCTGATCTCGCCCATCCTGCTGGTGCTGGCCATCGGCGTGAAACTCAGTTCCCCCGGGCCGGTGATCTTCCGGCAGAAGCGCAACGGCCTGGATGGCGAAGAGATCATCGTCTACAAGTTCCGCTCGATGCGCTCGATGGACAACGGGTCCGTCGTCAAGCAGGCCCAGCGCGGCGACCCGCGCATCACGCCGTTCGGTGCATTCATCCGCAAGACCTCGCTCGACGAGCTGCCGCAATTCATCAACGTGTTGCAGGGCCGGATGAGCATCGTGGGGCCGCGCCCGCATGCCGTGGCCCACAACGAGCAGTACCGCAAGCTGATCAAGGCCTACATGGTGCGCCACAAGGTGAAGCCGGGCATCACCGGCTGGGCGCAGGTCAACGGACTGCGGGGCGAGACCGAGACGATCGAGAAGATGCAGCAGCGGGTGGAGTACGACCTGGAGTACCTGCGCAACTGGACGCTCGGCCTGGACCTGCAGATCATCGTGCGCACGGTGCGGGTGATGCTGTTTGACCGCAATGCGTACTGAACCCAAGAACGACACTCAAAGGAGAACCGGCATGGTGCTGCGAACCCGACTGCTGCCCATCGCGGCCGTGCTGTGCGCCGCGGGCGGCGCGCATGCGCAAAGCACACCCTACTACATCGGCGTGTCGCAGTCCTTCACGCACGAGTCCAACATCTACCGGACCCAGAACAACGAGGTATCGGACACCATCTCCACCACCTCGCTGTACGGCGGCGTGGACCAGACCATCGGCCGCCAGCGCGTGTACGGCAACGCCACGGTCAGCGCCAACAAGTTCATGGACAACGGCTCGCTGGACAACACCGGCTACGGGCTGAAGGCCGGCGTGGACTGGGCGACGATCGAGCGCATCTCGGGCACGGTGGAGTTGAACGCCAATCAAAGCCTGGCGCGTTATGAAATCGCCCCCGGCAACAGCGACAAGAACACGCTGCGCGACCTGAGCTTCCGCGCGGTGGCGCGTGTGGGGGTGGTCACCCGGCTGACCGCCGAGACCAGCTATACCTATCGCCGGGTGGACTACTCGCTCAATGCCTACCGGGGCCGCAATTTCGACCAGAACGCCGTGTCGGCCGGCCTGCGGTACCGCTTCAGCGGCGCCTTGACCGCCGGGGCGGCGCTGCGCTTCACCAAAGGCGAGTATGCCGACCGCAACCCGCGCGACGAATACGACCGCCGCGACATCGATTTCACCGCCACCTGGACGCCCACCGGCAACAGCAGCATCAACGGCCGAGTGAGCCTCAGCGACACCAGCCACAGCGTGGCCAGCAATGCCGATTTCAGCGGTTTGACCGGCGACGTCAACTGGGACTGGCGGCCCACCGGCAAGCTGCGCTTCGTCACCAGCCTGACGCGCGACACCGGCGAAGAAATCAGCCTGCTGGGCGGATCGGCCGACCAAGTGCTGACCAGCAGCCGCATCAGCACTTCCATCGGCACCCGCGCCACCTACGAAGTCACCTCCAAGGTGGCCGCCGATGCCAGCGTGCGTTACGTGCACCGCAAGTTGGATGCCTCTGTGCTGAACCTCTCGGCCAGTGGCGGAGACAACACACGCTTCGTCACAGTGGGCCTGCGCTGGATGGCGATGCGGTCGTTGACGGTGGGTTGCAGCGTGGGCTACGAGTCGCGCTCGTCGTCCTCCGTCTTGTCGGTTCCGTACGACTCGCGCACCGCCAGCTGCTACGGGCAATTCGCCCTGCAACTCTGACGTGCCGGTTCATGACCACCATCCTGTTGACCGGCGCCACCGGGTACATCGCTTCGCACACATGGCTGGCGCTGGGGGCCGCCGGCTGCCAGGTGGTCGGGCTGGACGACTTTTCCAACAGCTCGCCGGCCGTGCTGCAGCGCCTGCAGGCGCTGCTGGGCGGCGAGCAGCCGGTGTTCGAGCAAGGCAGCGTCACCGACGCCGCCTTCGTCGAGTCGGTGTTCCAGCGCCACCGCATCGATGCGGTGGTGCACTTCGCGGCCTTCAAGGCCGTGGGCGAATCCACCGCCAAGCCCCTCAGCTACTACGCCAATAACATCGGCGGCCTGCTGACCGTGTGCGAGGCGATGCGCCGCCATGGCTGCCACCGCTTCGTGTTCAGCAGCAGTGCCACGGTCTACGGCAAACCCGAGGCGCTGCCCATCACCGAACAAGCCCGGCTGCAGGCCACCAACCCGTACGGCCAGACCAAGCTGATCGGCGAGCAGATCCTGGCCGACCTGGGCGCCGCCGAACCGCACTGGCAGACCGGCGTGCTGCGCTACTTCAACCCCGTGGGCGCCCACGCGAGCGGGCAGATCGGCGAAGACCCCCGCGGCATTCCGAACAACCTGATGCCTTACGTGGCCCAGGTGGCGGTGGGCAAGCGGGCGCGGCTGCAGGTGTTTGGCAACGACTACGACACGCCGGACGGCACCGGCGTGCGTGACTACATCCACGTGACGGACCTGGCCGAAGGCCACGTGGCGGCCCTGCGCCGCCTGCTGGAAACGCCGGGCTCCTTCACCGTGAACCTGGGCACCGGCCGCGGCTACAGCGTGCTGGAGTTGGTGCGCGCCTACGAGGCCGCCAGCGGCCGCCCCGTCCCCTACGACATCGCCCCCCGCCGGCCCGGCGACATCGACGCCTGCTATGCCGACCCCGCCCTGGCGCAATCGCTGCTGGGGTGGACGGCACAACACGACCTGGCCCGCATGTGCGAAGACAGCTGGCGTTGGCAGCGCATGAACCCCCACGGATTCGAGACCTAGAAACTCCATGAACAGCACTGCCTCCCATCCGCCCATCACCCCCGTCGTCATGGCGGGTGGCTCGGGAACCCGCCTGTGGCCGCTCTCGCGCGCCGGCTACCCCAAGCAGTTCCTGGTGTTATCGGGCAACACCAGCCTGTTCCAGCAGGCCGTCACCCGGCTGCAGGGGCTGGCCAGCCCCACCCAGGCCGTCCATCCGCCGCTGGTGGTGGGCAATGAAGAGCACCGCTTCCTGGTGCTGGACCAACTGCGCGAGCTGAAGGCCGAGCCCAGCGCCGTCATCCTGGAACCGATGGGCCGCAACACCGCACCGGCGCTGACGCTGGCTGCGCTGCAGGCGCTGGAAGGCGGCCAGGACCCGGTGCTGGTGGTGACGCCCGCCGACCAGACGGTGACGGACAGCGGCAGCTTCAACCGCGCGCTGACCCAGGCGGTCGAAGCCGCCGCCGACGGCACCATCGTGATCCTCGGCATCACGCCCGACCGGCCGGAAACCGGCTACGGCTACATCCTCGCGTCGGCCGCCGAAGGCATCGCCGCGGTGGAACGTTTTGTCGAAAAGCCCGACGCCGCCACCGCTGCACGCTACCTGGCCGAAGGCAGCTACTACTGGAACAGCGGCATGTTCGTACTGCGCGCGTCGGCCTGGATGAACGCGCTGGAGCGCTTCCGCCCCGACATCGCCAGCGCCACACGCGCCGCCTGGGCTGCGCGCAAGATCGACGACAAGTTCGTGCGGCCCGGCCAGGCCGAGTTCGCGGCCGTGCCTTCGGAGTCGGTCGACTACGCGGTGATGGAAAAGTGCCCGGGCAGCCCGGCCGCCATCCGCATGGTGCCGCTGAACGCCGGATGGAACGACCTGGGTGCCTGGGAAGCCGTCTGGCAGGTGGCACCCAAGGATGAAGCCGGCAACAGCCACGTGGGCGACGCCGTGTTCGCCGACAGCCGCAACACCCTCGTGCATGCCACCAGCCGCCTGGTGAGCGTGGTGGGCCTGGACGACGTGATCGTGGTGGAAACCGCCGACGCCGTGCTGGTGACCGACCGCGCCCGCAGCCAGGACGTGAAGAAGATCGTCAACCGCCTGGACGCCGAACAGCGCGGCGAGCACACGCTGCACCGCAAGGTGCACCGCCCCTGGGGCTGGTACGACAGCATCGACAACGGCCCGCGCCACCAGGTCAAGCGCATCATGGTCAAGCCGGGCGCCAGCCTGAGCCTGCAGATGCACCACCACCGCGCCGAACATTGGATCGTGGTGAGCGGCACCGCCGAAGTGACCAATGGCGAGAAGGTGATCATCCTCACCGAGAACCAGAGCACCTACATCCCCCTGGGCCAGACCCACCGCCTGGCCAACCCCGGCAAGGTGCCGCTCGAGATCATCGAAGTGCAGAGCGGCAGCTACCTGGGCGAGGACGACATCGTGCGGTTCGAGGACACCTACGGCAGAGCGCCGAAGTAAGCAGCGCGCAAAAACGGCATGTAAACAGGTCTACACGCAGCGCTCCACCCGCCGATACGGTGTTGGTGGATGTGCCCTTGGGAAGTGAAGTACCGGCGCGTAGGCCTGCCACCTCGGCAGCTACGCCATGACACCTCACCGTGAGACCTGGCCATGCTGCAATTCACCCACCATGGCGCCGTGCGTGGCGTCACTGGCTCCTGCCATCGGCTGACGCTGCCGGACGGCCAGGCCGTGCTGGTCGATTGCGGCCTGTTCCAGGGCGCCGAGACATCGCCCGACGGCGCCAACGCCAGCCAGTTGGAGATCGACTTCCCGCTCGACAAGGTGCGCGCGCTGGTCGTCACCCATGTGCACATCGACCACGTCGGCCGCATCCCGTACCTGCTGGCTGCCGGCTTCCGCGGCCCGATCTACTGCAGCCACGCCAGCGCGCAACTGCTGCCCCTGGTGCTGGAAGACGCGCTGGAAGTGGGCTTCACCCGCAACCGCAACCTGATCGGCAAGTTCCTGGCGCTGCTGAAAGACCGCACCGTGCCGCTGCCCTACAAGCACTGGCAAACGGTGGTGGCGGGCAGCCCCGGCCTGCGGGTGCGCCTGCATCCGGCCGGCCACATTCTGGGATCGGCCTTCGTCGAGTTCGACGCCACCCAGAAGGGCCAGACCGCCCAACGCGTGGTTTTCTCCGGCGACCTGGGTGCGCCCTACACGCCGCTGCTGCCGGCACCCCGATCGCCGATGCGCGCCGACGTGCTGGTGCTCGAAAGCACCTACGGCGACCGGGTGCACGACAGCCGCAAGACCCGCCGCCAGCGCCTACAGGCGCTGTGCGAGCACGCCTTCAGCAATGGGGGCACGGTGCTGGTGCCGGCCTTCAGCATCGGCCGCACGCAAGAACTGCTGTACGAGCTGGAAGAGATCATCCACCGCCATGCCCAGCGCGAGGCCGCGCCGGGGCTGGCCTGGGGGGATGTGCAGATCGTCGTCGATTCACCGCTGGCCGCCGACTTCACCGCCGGCTATGCCCGGTTGAAGGAGCATTGGGATGCCGAGGCCCGCCGCAAGCTGGCGGCCGGCCGCCACCGTTGGCCTTCGACCAGGTGACCACGGTGGCCGACCACGCCGCCCACCTGCAGATGGTGCGGGGCCTGGCCCGCTCGGGCCGGCCGGCCATCGTGATCGCCGCCAGCGGCATGTGCAGTGGCGGGCGCATCGTCAACTACCTGAAGGCCATGCTCGGCGACCCCCGGCACGACGTGCTGTTCTGCGGCTACCAGGCCGCCGGCACGGCCGGGCGGGCCATCCAGCAGCACGGGCCGCGCGGTGGGTGGGTCGATCTAGACGGCCAGCGCATTGACATCCGTGCCCAGGTGCACACGCTAGCTGGCTACTCGGCCCACGCCGATCAGCAGGACCTGCTGCACTTCGTCGGCCGCATGCGCAGCGCACCGCGCCAGGTGCGCTTAGTGCACGGCGACGAGGGGGCCAAGCAAGCGCTGGCCGCCTGCATCCGCCAGCGCCATCCGGGTATCGAGGTGGTGGTGCCTTGAAGTAGTGCAACATTGCAGGCGCGGAATCCATGGACGCCGCTGGCACGCGGGCTATGGCCATTAATTCTGTGCGTGTCAATCGACGCTTCGTACCGCTGGGTGCGGTAGAAACAACCCGCTGTTCGTCACGCCGGTGCAGATCGTCCGAGGCAAGAGCTCGTGGCCAATGCGTCGAGGCGTGCAGCGTACCGAGTGCATCCCGACACCTAGTGACGTTCGCAGGACGGGCCTGACAATCCCGCGTACTGGAATCGTCTGGACCGGCATAGGCAGCGCGGCGGCGAGGCTGCTACGTCTATGAGCTGAACGCATCTGCGCCACCGTCGGCGACGGACCCCTATGCGACGGACGAAGTTCAAGCTTCACGATGCCATTTCCTGGCAGTGGCACTTGAGTGACCAATTGTCCGATGCGCTTACAGAAGCGACCCGGCAGGCTGCACACACACCCCAGTCGGGCACTTGCGCAGGCCACACGCTTCTTCCAGACGAGCAACGTCCGGTTACAGCAAGCCACTTAAATGACCAGGTCCACCGCCGAAATCGAGAGCATCGGCCTCTGCACGCCATCCGACACCCTGCTCCACCGCCAAAAAACCTGTCGTCCGGCCTGCAGTTGGCGTCGTCTTCCCTGGTACCCAAGTGCGAGACATGCACAAGCACTGGAAGGGCAGTTAACCCTCCGAGCGTGCCACAACTTATGACCCGCTGCGCACATGACGCATAGCCTAATCCAGACCCTACGCCTTGCTTCCGCCGGTTTGTTGATCTCTCTCTTGGCGGCATGCGGCGGCGGTGGGTCCATCGAGCCAAGTGCCGCTGACACGCCTGGAACGACTGCAACCGCGCGCATCCTGGCAAGTGGCGCAGTTGGCCGAGACTCGACTGCCTTGACGGTGCGTGCGCACGCAACGATGTCAAACAACATCGGTCCGACCATGCAGGTCTGGCTCGATGGCGCCTTGGTCGGCAGTGCTGAAGTGAGGGCCACTGAGCCCACGGATTACCAATTTTCGGTCTCGTCGTTGAGGCCGGGGTCGAAGCTCGATATCGCGTACATCAACAACACCATCGACACCGCCAATGGTGCCGACCGCAACCTGTTTGTGGAGCAGGTATCGGCGGGAACAACTGCTGTCATTCCGAGTGCCACGACTGCCACGGTGGACCGCGGAGTCGGTGCAGCGGCCTTCGATGGCATCGACGTGCAGCCCGGCGGAACCGGTCTGTTCTGGGACGGTGCTCTGCGCTTGACATGGCCGCAAGCAAATCTGACTGACCGCATCACGGTGCGTGCCAGCGGCACTTCCAGTGGTGCTGCGCCGCGCATGGTGGTGCGTGTGGACGATGTGGTGGTTGGCACGGCCGACGTCACCAGTGCGACGCCTGCCGACTACAGCTTCGCCGCCCCGAAGTTCGGCCCGGGAAGCAAGGTCGATGTGGCCTTTGTCAATGCCGGCACCGTCGCGGGTGTCACACGTCTGCTCAACGTTCACTACTTGCTGGCTGGAGCTACCGTACTGCGCCCCACCGATCGCGGCGTCTTCTTTGATGCCGGCATCGGCTTGGCTGCCTACGACTGGGCGAATCAGTCGGCTGCGTCTGCCTCGCTGAGCAACAACGGCGCGCTGCGCGGCGTCTGGCCGGCGTCCAACATGAGCGACACGCTGACCCTTCGTGTCAGTAGCACCTGGCTGGCCGACAACGTCGCGCCTGTGCTGGAAGTCGTGGCGGACGGCGTCGTCCTTGGAGTGTTCGAGGTGCGTTCCACAGCGCCGACGGATATCTCCATGCCAACGCTGCCACTCAAGGCAGGACAGCGTATCGAGGTGCGCAACACCAACGAGGTAGCAGGCCGCGCTGCGTTGGTGTCGTATCTCATCTCCGGCAAGACCGTGCTCCAACCGACCAGCAGCGTCGGTAACCTCAGCGCTTACTGGCCCGAGCCGAATCTGACCGATTCGCTCAATGTCCGCGCGCGGGCCGATCTGGCCGGAGGTGTGGGCGCCCTGATGCAGTTGTACGTGGACGGCGTCATGGTCGGCGCGACAGAAGTCAAATCCACTGTCTTTGCCGACTATCGATTTGCCGTGCCCCCCATGGGTCAAGGGCGCAAGGTCGACGTGGTCTTCGCTAACCCCGAGTCGCCCGTCGGAGAGGACCGCAACCTGTTCGTCGCGTACCTGACGACCAGCAATACCGTGATGCTCCCTGGCCAAACGGGCAACGTCTATGACAGGGGCGTCGCCGCCGCAGCCTTCGACGGCAAGGACACCTTGATCGGCACAGGCAATCTGTACTGGGGCGGTTCACTGCGCATGAACTGGCCAGCACCAAACCTCACCGAGACCGTGACTGTGCGTGCCAGCGCCACGCCGGCGGGCGGCGTCGGTGCCTTCATGCTGCTGTGGGTGGATGGCGTGGCTGTTTCCAGCGTCGAGGTGAAATCCACTACGCCGGTTGACTACGCGATGCCCACCACGGCCATCAAGCCAGGGTCGAAGGTCGCGGTCGTCTTCTCAAACCCCGGAACCGTCGATGGCGTCGAACGTACGCTCAACGTCCAGTACGCCATCAACGGCTCGACACTCATCACGCCCTCATCTGCCAACGTCTCCCATGCTTCAGGCGAGCTGTCTGCCGTCTGGCCACAACCCAACATCAATGACACCCTGACGATCCGCGCTTACGCCGATATAGCGGGAGGAATGGGGGCCCAGATGCAAGTTTGGATCGACGACGTCCTCGCGGCGACGCAGGAGGTCCGGAGCACGACCCCTGAAGACTTCGCGATCAGAGTGCCCACAATCAAGCCGGGGAGCCGTATTGATGTTGTTTACGTAAACAACACAGTTAACACCGGGGGTGGGGATCGCAACTTGCACGTGTTGCAACTGACGCGCGGCGCCACAGCAGTTGTGCCCGGTCCCACGACTGCCACGGTGGACCGCGGAGTCGGTGCAGCGGCCTTCGATGGCATCGACGTGCAGCCCGGCGGAACCGGTCTGTTCTGGGACGGTGCTCTGCGCTTGACATGGCCGCAAGCAAATCTGACTGACCGCATCACGGTGCGTGCCAGCGGCACTTCCAGTGGTGCTGCGCCGCGCATGGTGGTGCGTGTGGACGATGTGGTGGTTGGCACGGCCGACGTCACCAGTGCGACGCCTGCCGACTACAGCTTCGCCGCCCCGAAGTTCGGCCCGGGAAGCAAGGTCGATGTGGCCTTTGTCAATGCCGGCACCGTCGCGGGTGTCACACGTCTGCTCAACGTTCACTACTTGCTGGCTGGAGCTACCGTACTGCGCCCCACCGATCGCGGCGTCTTCTTTGATGCCGGCATCGGCTTGGCTGCCTACGACTGGGCGAATCAGTCGGCTGCGTCTGCCTCGCTGAGCAACAACGGCGCGCTGCGCGGCGTCTGGCCGGCGTCCAACATGAGCGACACGCTGACCCTTCGTGTCAGTAGCACCTGGCTGGCCGACAACGTCGCGCCTGTGCTGGAAGTCGTGGCGGACGGCGTCGTCCTTGGAGTGTTCGAGGTGCGTTCCACAGCGCCGACGGATATCTCCATGCCAACGCTGCCACTCAAGGCAGGACAGCGTATCGAGGTGCGCAACACCAACGAGGTAGCAGGCCGCGCTGCGTTGGTGTCGTATCTCATCTCCGGCAAGACCGTGCTCCAACCGACCAGCAGCGTCGGTAACCTCAGCGCTTACTGGCCCGAGCCGAATCTGACCGATTCGCTCAATGTCCGCGCGCGGGCCGATCTGGCCGGAGGTGTGGGCGCCCTGATGCAGTTGTACGTGGACGGCGTCATGGTCGGCGCGACAGAAGTCAAATCCACTGTCTTTGCCGACTATCGATTTGCCGTGCCCCCCATGGGTCAAGGGCGCAAAGTCGACGTGGTCTTCGCTAATAACGACTCGCCCGCCGGAGAGGACCACAACCTGTTCGTCGCGTACCTGACGACCAGCAATACCGTGATGCTCCCTGGCCAAACGGGCAACGTCTATGACAGGGGCGTCGCCGCCGCAGCCTTCGACGGCAAGGACACCTTGATCGGCACAGGCAATCTGTACTGGGGCGGTTCACTGCGCATGAACTGGCCAGCACCAAACCTCACCGAGACCGTGACTGTGCGTGCCAGCGCCACGCCGGCGGGCGGCGTCGGTGCCTTCATGCTGCTGTGGGTGGATGGCGTGGCTGTTTCCAGCGTCGAGGTGAAATCCACTACGCCGGTTGACTACGCGATGCCCACCACGGCCATCAAGCCAGGGTCGAAGGTCGCGGTCGTCTTCTCCAACCGAGGAACCGTCGATGGCGTCGAACGTACGCTCAACGTCCAGTACGCCATCAGCGGCCAAACGTTCATCACGCCCTCTTCTCCGGGCGTGGTCTATGCGTCGGGCGACCTCTCTGCCGTCTGGCCAACGTCCAACATCAACGACATCCTGACCATCCGCGCGTATGCCGACGTCGCCGGCGGAGTCGGGGCCCAGGTGGAGGTTCGAATCAACGGTGTGCTTGTAGCTTCCAGAGAAGTGACCGCAACCACGCCGACCGACTACCAAGTCCGAGTACCGACGATTCGACCAAGCGACAAGATCGACATCGTGTTCACCAACGACGCACAAGTGGGTGGAGCAGACAGAAATCTGTATGTCGTGCACGTCCGCAGTGGGAACTGGGTCCTTGCCTCATCTGCAACTGGCACGTTGTTCGACGCGGGCAACGGAGCGGCAGCGACAGACGGAAACCAAGCGTCACCCACGACAGGAGCAGCCTACGTCAACGGGGCACTCCGATTCACAATTTCTGATGTCACAGGCGCCGGTAGCAGCGCTACGCAAAATGCGGCAGCTCGCTTTCTCCAGCAAGCGAGCTTTGGCGCCACAGCAGCTGAGATCGACAAAGTGCTCAGCATGGGGAGGGCAGCCTGGATTGACGAGCAGATGGCCTACCCCTTTGTGCCGGAGTACGTCAATCACATCGAAAAGAAATTCTCCCTCGGAACCGCATACCGTCCGACCGGCAGTCAATATTCGCCCCTTTGGATCGGTCAGAAGTTCTGGAAGGCTGCCACAACCAGCCCAGACCAGCTACGACGCCGAATGGCATTTGCACTGCATGAAATCCTGATGGTTTCACAGGCTGACTCGACCGTTTATCAACATGCGCGCGGTTATGCTAATTATGTGGACACGCTACATAAACACGCATTCGGCAATTATAGAAATCTTCTTGAGGACATTGCACTCAGCCCCATGATGGGTCTGTATCTCTCACACATGCGGAATCGTCCGGAAGACATCAGCCTTGGGAGAATGCCAGACGAGAACTTCGCACGAGAGATCATGCAACTGTTCACGATAGGGCTGCATGAACTGAATATCGACGGCACGCCTGTTGTGGACGGCATGGGCCAAGCCGTTGAGACGTACAGCAACAATGACGTGATGGCATTGTCCAAAGTCTTCACAGGCTGGAGTTGGGCATTCAAAGATGCCCAGTTGAATGAGAGCAATTTCCGATGGGGCCTGCCTACTCTGACGGACCCTGCGCTTGATGAGAAGATCGATCTTAAGCGCATGAAACCCTACCCGGGAATGCATTCTCTGGTGGAAAAGCGACTGTTCGCCACGAAGCCTTGGGCAACTGTACTTCCGGCCGGGAACTCGGCCGACGCGGACATGCAGGCCGCGCTGAACGTCCTGTTCAACCATCCCAACGTAGGCCCATTTATTGGGCGGCAACTGATTCAACGGTTGGTCACCAGTCATCCGACACCAGGATACGTTGCTCGTATAGCTCGCGTTTTCAACGACAACGGTAAAGGCGTGCGCGGCGATCTCGGCGCCGTTGCCCGTGCAATACTCTTGGACAGTGAAGCGACCAGTCCACCTGAAGGAAGCATTACGAAATTGAAAGAGCCGGTGCTGGCAGTGACGCAGTGGTTGCGGGCAACCGGAGCGCAGTCGGCGTCCGGAGATTACCTGATCAACTACGATCTCGATGCCATGGCACAACGTCCATGGCACTCACCCAGCGTCTTCAACTATTTTAGGCCGGGCTATATACCACCCAACACGAGCCTTAGCTCAACGAATGCGACCGTACCCGAATTGCAGATTGTTGATGAGGCGACCACCGCGCGCTGGGTAAATCTTGCTTTTAATATGGCAGGAGGGGGCCTAGGGTGGGCGAACGGCATCAGAGACGTGACAGCGAATCTTAAGCCACTTGCAACGATCAGCGAGGCCGGTCGTCCCGATCTTTTGATAGAGCAGCTAAATCTAATACTCCATGCCGGAAGAATGCAAAGCGCTCTAAAGGCAGAGATCATGGACGCAATGTCCGCAGTGCAAGGCAACGACAGTGCTAGTCATACAAACAGAGCGCGCATAGCCTTGTTTTTGGCTCTTGCAACGCCGGATTATCTAATTCAACGTTAAAAGCATGAACCAAAACCACTCACGCCGTGGCTTCCTCCGTCGTCTAACAGCGATGGGCAGTCTGCGCCCGCTCTCTTCTCTGCAGGCCGCCGCTCCATTCGGGACTCAACTCGCTGCGTTGGCCGCGATGGCCGCACAGCCGGGTCATGCCGCAACGACGGGCGGCGGATACAAAGCGCTGGTCTGTGTCTTCCTGCATGGCGGGAGTGATATGCACAACTGGATCGTGCCGGTGGATACGGATGGCTATGCAGAGTATGCCCGGGCGCGCGGCGATCTCGCTTGGCCCAAGGCAAAGCTAAGACCATTGAGTAGCACATCCCAGGCGGAAGGCCGTGCCTTCGCAATGCCTCAAGAAATAGCGCCATTGGCAAAATGGTATGAAGCAGGTAAAGCAGCGGTCATTGCGAACGTTGGCCCGCTTTCCCGCCCTATCAGCAAATCAGAGTACTCCGCCGGAATTGGAGTACCCAAGAAATTGTTCTCTCACAACGATCAAGCCTCGACGTGGCAAAGCTTAGCGCCGGAAGGTGCAAGTTCCGGCTGGGGTGGTCGAATGGCCGATCTGCTAGCCACTGCCAACGGCTACCCTGTGTTTACAGCAACTTCAGCAGCTGGCAATACAGTCTTCCTCACAGGGCACTCGGTAACTCAGTTCCAGGTTGCGCCCGAAGGAGCCGCCATCATCAACGGCCTAGCCGCAACCAACATCTTCGGTAGCAACAGGGCTCCTGGGGCATTACAAAAAGCTTTGGCCAGTAGCGGTCCAGATCTTATTCAAAGAGAATATTCAAGGATTCTCCAAAGAAGCATTAGCGCCAACAGCGTTTTGCAGCTGGCCATGAATTCTGCGGCAGCGCCAGAGATCCCAGCCACAGCCGTCCTGAATGGAACCGCAGAAACAACTCTCAATCAGACCAACCTAGCGATGCAATTGCGAACGGTAGCGCAAATGATCGCTGCCAATCAGCGGCTGGGAATGAGGCGGCAGGTCTTCTTTGTTTCAATGGGTGGATTTGATACGCACGCCGATCAGATGAGAATCCAGCCAGGTCAAATGCAACAAGTTGCTCATTCGATCGATTACTTTCTCTCTGCTATGGAGTCGCTCGGAATGCTGGATGCAGTGACCTTATTCACAGCCAGCGATTTCGGGCGGACCCTACTTTCCAACGGCGACGGAAGTGATCACGGCTGGGGTAGCCATCACTTCGTAGCGGGAGGCGGTGTAAAAGGACGGAGAATCTACGGCGACTTCCCTATTCCCGCGCTCGGAACGTCCACCGATATTGGCTCCGGACGACTACTACCGACGACGGCAGTTTCTCAAATGGCCGCGTCAATGGGCTCCTGGCTCGGCCTTAGCTCAGCCGAACTGAAGTTTGTGCTGCCAGACCTCGCACAATTCGGTCCACCACCGAACTTCATGATTTAATCGAGGGGCCGCCGAAATGCCTCCGATACACAATTGCCGCCATCTAATTGCGGGCTGGTCGCACTCATGGGCCGCGTGCTTTAGACTCTGAACTTCTAGTCGATGGTTATGGATCACGCGTAACCATCGCGAACAGCACGTCGACCACCGCCACACTATGCGCCCTGGCTTTCGCCACTCAGCTTTTGATACTGGTCGCGTGGGTTTGAGTCCCATCACCCAGTGCACCGAAACGCAGAGACGACCAGGCGACAGCGATTCAGGTCTTGCGAGCATTTGCATTGGCGCCGGAACTCACGTGGAAATTCCACGGCGGGGATAGTTGGCCGTTAAATACCGAGGACGCAAGCATCCTGCGCGGCAAAGGCGGGTTCGCGGCCAGGCTGCCCATGTTGGCGCGCATCGAGGATGGCACTGGAGCTCGGCACTGGCGCCGCTGGCGCCCCAGTCACACGAGCCGACCTACTGAGAATCGTCAACGATTGCCCAACGCTTGCGGCCGAGCCGCGATCCCGCCCGCGGCTGCCTGGCCACCCCTGACATAGCCCCCAGGCGCGGCACACCATACGGCCGATACCAAGCTAGACCGCCTCCTGGCCAATGAGCTAGCAACCCATCAGCCTCAAGGACGAAGCCTTACTCGCCTGTGGCGCCTCCGGGGCCGCCGACAAAAGACCATCAACCGCCAACGTGTAAATCAAAGACCTACACGAACCTAAGCAGCCTGGGTCGCTGACCATTCATCGAGCAATTTTTCATATTGCCCCAAAACCTGCGGCCAGGTTAACCCCGCCGAAAATCGCGTAGACGACGCTGAGCGCATCTGCAGCAGGATCTCCGGGTCATTGGCTATCTGCTCCAGCCGATCCGAAAACTCTCTCGCACCGTCGAAGTACAGCGCGGAGTCGCCAGCAACCCACCTATTGAATCGATTATCGTGCGCAATCACCGCATTTCCAGCCCCGAGCGCCTCCACCAGGGAAGGATTGGTGCCTCCAACCTGATGACCATGCACATACGCCATGCTGTGATAGCGCAACGCTTGCACCATCCGCTTGTCGTAAATCGCGCCCAAGAAGCGGACCCCCGGACCCGCGGAGTCAAGAACCGCACGGTGGAAAGAGTTCGCCTTGTCGTAATTACCCAGAATAACCAAGCCGAACGGTCGCGGCTTCATCGAATACCCGAGAACGACGTCAAGAACCGAATTCTCAGGCTCCGGCCTGGCAATAACGGTCAGAAACTTACCCGGATTCAGATTCAGGTCGCGTACAGCACGCTCATCCACGCCCTGTAGCCTCTCCGCACCATACGGAATGGTTGTAATCTTCGACCGCGACACACGTGTTGCGAGGTGGTCCGCAATCGCAGGATGGTCAGCAACCAAATGGTTGCCAATTAATGAACCAGCCCAGTCGTTCAACCAAAACCAAGTCTTTGCAATCCGCCCCCATTTAGCTCGCGACCACTCGATGCCATCCATATTGATGATGTTGGGCACACCGTATACACGCAGCAACGCACAAAATGCCGCAGTGTTATAGCCCAACGTCAGGCAAAGGCCGCGCTCAGTTGAAGGGAGATTACAAACGTGGCGAATCGCCATCCAGTCAAAAATCATCGTCCCTGCGGCCCCAGGGCGATCAACTGGGATCTTCACACATTCAACCCCTTCCCACGCATCATAACTGACGTCGCCATCACCATCTATCTGACAATAAACAACCACCCGCCAACCGCGAGCGATCAAATAAAGAGCCAAGTACTCGGCAAAAGTTTCAAAGCCTCCATGCGCCGCCGGAACCCCACGAGTACCTAGTATTCTCAATATTCTTTTCATTAACGTGCTCTTGGCGCCGAAAAATCACTCAGATACCAACCTGAAAACGTTTCAAGAGAGTCAAAAACCATTGTGCCAGCAGGAATATTCGCGGTCGCAAGGGTTTTTACTCCATTACCGGTCTTCACAAGGGCAGGAATACATCCAGCACCTTCCGCAGCCAACAAGTCCCGCATTGAGTCGCCGACAAAGATAGTCTCAGACGGCAGCACTCCGAAGTCACCACACGCCGCGCGCAGCATTCCAGGCTGAGGCTTACGGCACTGGCAGCCCGCTTCCGGATGATGGGTGCAACAATAGATGCGTCGTATCACACCACCACGCGCTTGGACACAGTTCAGGAGCTTGCAGTGAATTGCGTCCAAGGTAGCTTGGTTGAATATACCCTTGGCAACGCCCGCCTGATTCGTAGCGACCACAACATCAATACCGCCCTGTGAAAGGGAAGCGACTGCCTCAATTGCGCCGTCTATGGGCTCCCACTCGTCAGGTGATCGGATATATGCTTCGCTATCGTGGTTGATCACGCCATCTCTGTCGAGAATGACCAATTTTGAAGTCATAACCTGCCTGAAAACCTTGAAGAAAAAGCTTTTGGCAATTCCGACTGAGCCCGATCGTAGTCACCTGGGATACCGATATCTATAAAATATCCGTCAACTGCAAATCCCACAGGCTTTAATAGCTGCAGCTTGGCAGCCAGCACGTCCTGTTCGAAAGAAAAAGCGTTCGGCAACTCCATGCCTTCTAGCAGTTGACGCTCCAAGCAATAGATGCCGGCGTTGATCAGGCCAGGTCCAACCCCGGTCTTCTCACCGAACTGAACAACGGTTGTCCCTTCGAGAACGCATGCGCCATAACGTGACGCTTCAGGCACTAAACGAACTACAACGCCAACCTTAGCCTGCGCATCAGAACAGAATCTAAAGAACCGCGTCAACGGCGCATCGAGAAAGGTGTCGCCATTGACAACAATAACGCGGGGAGTAGACGCCAACTTCAGAGACAGGCGTATAGCACCGCCCGTTCCCAACGGTTCGTCCTCGCGGGCGTAGACAACTGGCACCCCACGGAACCGAGATCCTACGTGGGCGACTATCTGATCCGCAAGGTGCCCGACGGAGAGAATAATGCGAGTGACCCCTTCGTCAACCAATGCGTGAAGCAGGAAATCAATGAAAGGCCGCCCAGCAACACAGGCCATTGGTTTCGGCACATTTGGAACATGCTGACTCAATCTCGTGCCGCGCCCTCCAGCAAGAACTACAGCATCCATTTCGACCTCACCGACCTGTCTGTGGAAAAATCTGACGCTCTACCAGCCCGCAAATTACATGACCAATGGTAATGTGGCACTCTTGAATTCGAGGTGTCTCCGTCGAAGGGACTCTGATACAGACATCCGATAAAGAAGCCATTTTTCCGCCAGTAAGTCCAGTCATCCCGATTGTGTAGACATCCATGCTCCTCGCTTGATCGAATGCCGCCAGGATGTTCGGTGAATTGCCGGACGTCGACAGACCAATCAAAACGTCACCGGGTTTGGCGCAAGCTTGAACTTGGCGCGCAAACACACGCTCATACCCATAATCATTCCCGATGGCCGTCAAGACAGAAGTATCCACTGTGAGCGCGAATGATGAAAGACCCGGTCGGTCGTAATTAAATCGACTCACAAATTCACCTGCAAGATGTTGTGCATCGGCAGCACTGCCACCATTGCCGGCGAAAAGCACCTTGTTACCCGCCAAGCAAGCGTGTGCGCATCGCTCTGCCACTGCTCTAACTTGTTCCAGCAACTGAACGTCGTCAAGAACAGCCTGCTTAACCGAAATTGATTCCAACAACCACTCGCGGATTACCGAATCAGACTCTGACACCATGATTGGACTCCCATTTCAGTAAAGTGAAAATTCATGACCTCGCCGCCATGCTTGGAGAGCTCACGCAGAACATCCATACGCTTGACCGCTGGGACAAAGAACATCATAAACCCACCACCGCCCGCTCCTGAAATCTTTCCCGCCAATGCGCCTGCGCTAAGCGCGCAATCGTAAACCTTGTCAATTGCCGAATTTGAGATATTCGAAGCTATTTGCTTTTTTGATTGCCAAGATCGTCCGAGGATGGAGGCATACGCCTGAAGATCGCCGCGCAGCACGGCCTCCTTCATAAGAAACGAATCGCGCTTTAGATCGAGCATCGCTTCCACCGACTGTGCATTTCCAGCCTTAGTGTTGTCGATCTGCTGCTGAATGATGCCGGCCGACTCCCGCGATTGACCAGTGTAGTAAAGAACTGTGCAAGCCTCGAGCTCGTTGATAATCCAATCCTTAACTCGGAGCGGATTGACAAGAACCCCCTTACTACCAAACTCAATGAAATTGAATCCACCAAATGCAGCTGCATACTGATCTTGCTTGCCACCAGCCAAGCCCAGATCAATACGCTCAACCTCATATGCAAGCTTGGCGATATCATATTCCCCAAGACCAAGCCGTAACCATTCAGCATACGCCTGCAGGATACAGACGACCATCGTAGACGACGTTCCAAGACCTGACCCAGCAGGCGCGTCTGCGAATGTCGTTAGCGTGAGCGATAACGGTCTCCCACCATTGAACTGCCTGACGATTCGGCTGTAGATCCCTTTATGCAAACGAAGCGGCTCAACGTCTTCAAGCACCGACGCTGCGGAAAGCTCAACTCGCTCGTTACGGTCCGCGGCAACGAAAACAACTTTGCCGTCAGTTCGTGGTTCGAGAATCGCCTGAGCATACAAATCAATTGTTGCGTTCAGGACGACACCGCCATGGACGTCACTGAAGGGGCTCACATCTGTACCGCCGCCAGCAAGCCCCAATCGAAGCGGTGCTCTTGAGCGAATAATGATGGACACGTTGGCAAATCCTTTCTGGACTTAAGAGTTGAAGTCGGCGACCAAGCTCTGTCTAGCAACGATTATCGAGGTATCAGAGTTGCGTTGTAGCACTCCAGAGTCGACCGTCCGATGACACCCCAATCATAGTCTTCGGCAACACGCCTCGCGCCCCCCTCCGCGACGCGGTCTAGCAACGCGCGCGACTCCACAGCCTGTGAGATGCGTCTGGACATATCAATCGGGTCGCCGGAACGAAATACCAAACCGCTCACATTGTCCTCAACAACTTCAAGCATACCAGGTATATCTGAAACCAGCACTGGCCGCCCATAACTCATCGCCATCAAAACGACCCCGCTTTGATATATCTTCAAGTATGGCAAAGCAATGAGGTCAGCACACTGGTAGAAGTATGCCACCTCGCCATCTGGAATGTATCTAATCTCACAGCGCACAACTTGCTCAATTCCGAGATCCGAAATGATGGTGGCATACTTGCCGAAATCGTCTTTCCAAACCTTTCCAGCGATCAGGAGACGCAAATTCCGGTGGGCTTCATATGACTTCGCAAACGCTTTGATAAGGACATCCAGCCCCTTGACCTCTTTGATCTGGCCAAAGAATACAATCACAAACTCGTCGTCGGAATAGCCCAACTTGGATCGAGCTAACGACCGAGTCACCTCTGCCGGCACATATTGAAGATGGTTCCCATGAGGGATAATTCGAACCCGAGAACTGGGTATTTTCAGAGTATTTAGCAACTCGTCTCGGCTGACCATATTATGGGCGATCACTTGGTCGGCATTCCCATAGGCCCAACGGACAAAGATTGGTACGGACAGCCCCCGTTTAAATGCCTCCACGTCATGTGCCGTTATGACTACCTTTAAACGAAAAAGGCGCGCCAAGACAATACTGAGAACTTCAAGCGGTCCGACGTGATAAAAGTGGAAGTGCGCGACACGTGCACCCTTTGACCAAGCGTGCCGAACCGAAGAGAACGCACCGCGGACAAAGCGAAGCGCCCGCAACCACGCGGCGTCTGGGCCATAAACCCCCACATAGTTCTTGTGAATCGAAAAACCCTCAGTTCCAGTGACTTCTGTCTTATCGCAGGTGTAAAGATCCGCTCGGCCGCCAGCGGCGGTAATACTTTGACAAAGTGCAAAGTCATAATAATTGCAGCCGCCATGGCCTCCGACGGGCTCGATGACTGCGCTGTGAACAGGGGACGCTTTACTCACGGACATTTCCTCAACTGGTCCAATAATATTTAAAGCTTCGGCACCCGAGCAACACTCGTGCGATGACCTTTGCATTCGCGAAATGCCCTTGCCTGAGCCTCTTTAACGCGCGCGCTGCGATAAAAATCCAAACCGTCGGGTAACAGACCGGCGTGAACGAGGCTGCAAACATCAATTTGTTCCGGCATTGGTAGAAGTCCGAAAGGATGCTCGCAGGCCTGGCTTGCGTTTCGGTTCCAATTGACATCCCCTCTTTGTGATAGACAATAGCCGCCGTCGCCACACCAAGCTCGAATAAACCACGACCCCGCCAACACCAATCCAATTCCTCGTTGTACAGAAAGTATCGCTCTGACATTAGACCAACGCGCTCGACGAATGCTCGACGGACGAACATACTTGCGCCACTCACGTACGTCAGTTGAGGCTCTATTACGTTATTTGGAGGCGGCGCCCCGATTGACTCGCCGGCCCCGATATGAAAGCCTCTACCAGTAACATATGAATAATGGACGCCCCCGTATGCTTGCACGCGGCCTGCAGGTTGAACATGAACTAAAGTAGATCCACAGATTCCCAAGGAAGAATTGGCTTCCATACGGGCGCACAGATGTCTCACTGCGTCGACATGCACAGTTGTGTCGTTATTGAGGATCCAGTAGTAATCGACCGTTGTAAGCTGATCCGCAAACTGGATGCCAATATTGTTACCCGCAGCAAAGCCATTATTTGATCTGCCGACAACCAAGGAGACATATCGGTTCGGGGACACTTCACAGGTGACAGCGCGAACAATTGCTCGCCAGTGCGGCCCAGCACCGGCTTCCCTGATCTCGACAGTTCCTTTGCCTGCAAGCCACTGCTCTATGCGCACGACAGAGTCGTCCGGCGATGCGTTGTCAACCACGATCGCATGAATACGGAAGTCACCACTGAGTTGAAGTACAGACGTAAGACACTCAAGCGTGTCGGCTGAACCTTTCCAGTTAACAAGAATGATAGCGACTGTAGTCATGCTCGGTATGTAACCTATCGAGTAGTTAAAAGCTCTGCGACACAACTCCGGTCATTTTGAGTGCGGGCAATAATGCTAATGGCGATTCAATTATCCAACCACGCCAAAATTTTCATCTTGAGTCGGTTTTGCTTCCACAGAACCGCTCTTCGCAATCAATAGCTCACTTTGCCATGGGCCAGCAACCGTCGCCGGCTATCATCTCGGATGCATCACCGATTTGGCATTGGAGGCCCTCAACCTCCCGGCGCGCTTATCGACGCCGCGTAGCAAACACCACCGTGTGTGTCGGCTTTGTCACGATGCATTAGAACGCTGGCGCGGGCCGAGCCACACACGTCGGCCACGGCACTGCCCCGCGAGCGCACCAAACTCGATTCTTCGCGCACGTCGCCGCGGGCCTCCATGCGGTGCCGTAGCCACTTGCTCCTCCTGCCCGTGCGCACGTCGAGTCCACACTCGCCGTTTGCAGTCTTCGTCGAATTGGGTCTCGGGAGTGAACCTGGTTCCATATTGATGTCGGCGCGCAGGAGCGCACCCCACGTGGCCAAGTGAGCGCTTTGTTCGAAAACGCCCGCGTCACCTCGTGAATGACGAATAACAGGCGAAGTTTCCGCAACGTTGGGGAACTACACACCGGGTCGTACCACTGCTGTCGTGGGTATATGCGCCGCATCTTCGGTGAACCCACTGGCCGGCATCTTATGGGCCCACTTGTCGGGTACCACAGCTCGATCACCGCGAGCAGACGCCGCCACGGCCTCTCTCTATCCATGTCCGGCAGAACATGCCCACGGGTCCGCTTCGTCATTGGTGCGAACTCGGGTGTTACAAGGCGGCGTTGGCTCATTGTCGTCGGCAGGTCTGCCCCAATAGGCTGAGGTAAGCACGGCACGTGCCTGCTTTGCTTAGCCTTTCTTAGTTCGATGTGCGTAAACGCTTGTTGATCTGCCTAAGCATGTCCAACTGATATGCACGCTTGTTTGTTGCAGTAACGTTGATTGTTGCCTCGTGAAATGGAAAGTCGTATACCCACAACGCCGCGAGCCCTATGCCTTCTTTTTCAATAGTGCCCAGCAGGCCCTTAAGTACTTCTCCGCTTGACCTGCCCTTAACAGCAGGATCATCATCGGACACACCAAACTCACCCAGAAAAATCGGCCGTCTGACACGCTTCGCACATGTGGATGCTGCGGCCAAGGCGTCTTCAACATTAGAACCGACGCGCCCACGATCAAAGTAGCCACGATTGTGGGGATAAGCATGCACAGAAATTACATCAAAACCCTCTGGGTTATCTCGAAGTAGCATATCGCAAAACTGCTCCCGATTATCTGCCTGCCAAGATCTGTTCCGCCAGTTGTTAAAGGCATAAGGTCTCGGAAGCGCGTTACCTGTGCTAAGGGGCGTTTTGGCGTCAACTTTCCTTACGGCGCTAACAAAGTTGGAGTAGGCAACTGATTGGTCACGACCACTTAGATCGTCGGTGTCTCGTCGCAATGAGGGAGTACCTTTTGCAACATTCACCTTTGGTCGCCATTCTTTTGCATTCGGAAGGTCCACGTACAAGGCCATTTCATTGCCGAACTCCCACATCCAGATAGCGGGCGAAGCCTTGTAGCGATCCACAACTGCTGACACGTACCTGTTGAAATATGCCGTCGTTTTGCTATTCGGCTGACCCCAAGCGTCCATTGGCTCATTAACCAGGTCCGGAATAGCTGCGTAGTTCCATGCCAAAGATGCAACTATCCCTATGCCATGCTCCTCGGCAGCCCGCACAAAGCGATCAAGCACAGCGAAATATGAAATTGGGTCTGTTTCATACAGCTTAAGTTCTGCGGGCCAAAACCCACCAAACATCACCCGCACGAACGGAACGTCATGTTTTTTGAGTTCAGCAAGCCCCGCAATTGCGGAAATATCCTGCGGGTTGTTGATACTACGATTTATCGCGTCAAAGTAATTAACACCTACCCCGCGGAATGGTCTTGCATCTTTCAAATAATACTGCCCCTCCTTCACGGTCAAATCGCCACCCTTACTGTGGCACATGAACAATGCGAGCAAGAGGAATGAAATCAGCTGGCCGCATATCATGGGGATCATTGATTGTCACCTCTGACTGGAACGCTGTTTTTCGGAACTGCGGTGATCAGCGCAAGACCGAGGAGCATCAAAGGGGCATTGTGCGGTGTAGACAGAATGGCCTTGACAAGCAACATACCGAGAAGAGAAACCGCAACCATTCCTCGCATCAAATCGAAATCATCCGACGATGATATTGCCCTCTTCAACCCGAATAAAAGCGCACCGATGAACAGCAGTGCAAAAACACCCAAGCCAAGCAACCCAGAATCAATGGCAAGAGATAAATAATAGCTGTCAATTGTTAGCGCAATACTGTTCTTTACCCCAGCAATGTATGCAGACAGTCCCGGGCCATAGCCGAGAAATGGATGCTCAAGGATCTTTGGAATACCACGTGCCAACATGTCAAGCCGCGTGTTCGTGCTCGACGCCTCAGCGTACGTGCGCCCCGAAACAAGGCTACTGTCAATGGTTCCAGTCAACCATAGAAGCGCAATGCCAAATATGCCAACAACGAATGAGAGCGACAAGATTACGCTGGCGACACCTAGTTGCCGGTTAACTAGCCACTGTCTGCACATCAGTATCGTGGCGCACATCACCAGCCCAATGGGTAAGGCCGCAAAAGCAGCCCGCGATCCACTCAAAGCGCCCGCGATGATTACCAGCAGCACGGCGAGTGCTGAAAGTATTCGACGAACTCCTTTTGCCACGGCACAAAAATATAAGCATATGGGTAAGGCGAAGGCGGAGAACTCTGCGAGGAGCAATGGATGCGAGAATGTACCCTGGGCGCGATACGATCCGCCACGAGATTTCTCCATAATCGCCGCGTAAAGCCATTCGGAATCCACCGTCATTCCGGGCAGCCTTACATTGGCAAACAGAGTTCGGCCCAGCGCCCGCTCGACCACAGTCAAGACTCCGATGATGGCTCCAGCAAGGACAATCGACCAGAGCAGTTTCTGGATGTTCGCGTTGGTGTTAAAGACAGAATAAAAAATCGGAACAATCAGACCAGCCGTCAATAGCTCATTTGCGACTTGGTATGCGGACAGACCGAACGCCTCCGACCCCACAACGCTTGCCAGTCGTATAAGAAAATAGGCGGCAAGCAGGGCTAGCCAGCCACGGCGATCGCTAAATGTCTTGAGGGTCGCTTTGCGGAACGAAGGTGAGGCCAACGCGCCGAACCAGGTCACCAGTAGTAGCCCATACAACAGCCGGGCTGGGACCAAGTCGGGGCCACCGAAATTGAACGACAGATACCGAGGCCAAAGGAGGAACAGAACGATGGAAAGCGCAAATGACGACCGCAGCAGCCGTTCAGGAGCGGGAAAATCGAAAATCCTATTCGTGAGAAGGAATGGGAGCGGGAGTACTCCAAAAATGAGCGCAAAGGCGGGCGGCAGAATCGCGATCGCTAGGCCAACGAGCAGAAGATACGCTGCCCCCAGGACTGTAAACAGCGCGATGGCGAAGGGATGGACGCGGCTCCCTCGATGAGATTGCAACATGTGTTCGCCAATTCTTTCTAACCGCAAGACATCTAAATCGAATCCCGATTTTTTGCGCTTGCAAGCAATTCTGCAATTTTGTCGGTGTAAATTTTTAGTCGGGCTGCGGCGATATCATTAGCATCTTGAATTGTCGCCGATAGATGCGCTCGCTGCTCAAACGTTTGTCGCACCAAACTCATGACGGCTGAGACATCCAGTGACCGGCAGTCAGCGACGTGAGGGTAACCTACCGTATTGAACAAGCCAGTAAACTTGCGGCTATAAGCAAGGGGCACAACCGGGACACCAGACGAGATAGCTGCAATGCACGCGTGCATGCGCGCGCCAATAAAGAAATCAAATCCTGAAATATGGCTCTTTGCCGCTGACGGGCCGTCATATCGTGGGGCGATAGATGTGTTCGGAAACTCGCGCTGCATCGCCTCGCAGATCGACAGATCATCGTCAACTGAGCCTGCCTCCCCCAGCACGTGGGGTACCAGCACCACGTGCACAGCATCCATACGAGTGAAGTGCTCAAGCAGTTGCCGAGTGAGCGCTCTGTAGTCAAGTTGCAGTTTGAAGCGGTTAGACCCAGAAGCTTCATTCCAAAGCAATCCGGAAATGTTGACTCCCACAGTCAAGTGATCAGCGCGCCCATGACTTGTGCGCTCATAAGGCAGCGCGAAAGCGACGTCGACAATCTCGTCAAAAGACACCCCCAAATTGCGCGCTGCAACGTACTGACGAGACAACTCGTCGCGCGGGAAAATACTAGCCGCTCGCCTAAGGCAAAAATCAGATATGGCGATCGACCACCAAGACGAGAATGGTCCGATGGTCTGAGGGCTAAGGACGAGTGGCACGCTGCCTGTGGTCGCCATCCATTTGGTAACAGCGAAATACAGCAGCCTCTTTAATCCGTATATATCAGAGAAGCTGTCGCCCTCGCCGATATCGAGCACTACATCCGCTCGCCGAAACGCGGCGCGAACGCCAGATCGAGACAGCATGCTCCGCCCGTTTACCGGCGTTACAAGTTGAACACCCAGCTGACGAAACTTTCCCGGGTCTGAGGACCCGGCCCAGCCGACGATCTCAAAGTCGACGTGAGTTCCCACTGCATCCGCAGCTTGTCGAATTAAGTGGATCTGCGACTCCGTTAGGGCCCGCACTCCGAGATTGCCGGAGTCGACGCCATGCCACAGCAGACACACCCTGATCGCATGCGATCTAAGCTGGCTTTTTGTGTTCTCGTTCATATTTGCTGCAGGATGTGTCTAGAATTCCATAGATAATTGAGCTGCGTGTGGTCGCTACAACCTGCCACCAATAACCCTCTTACCTGTACCCAGGAATTCACGAAGCAGCTGAAACGGGCGTATGTGCCACATCGCCCTGCGCAAATGCAGTCCTGTGTATCTGGGAACACGCCGCCCAAATAACCGCATTGCGGCGATACGCGCCACGATGCTCGCCTTTCGGTGAAATTGGTATGGCTGAATCTGGCGCAAATCATCAATGCCGAAAGGTTCTAGAACAATCGAGTCCGCTGCTTCCTTGACGAGCTGACCCCCCCGGGCGGTCCGTGTGATTAGGAGACTCCGACCTTCGCGCTCCGCGAAGTCGGGATATCCCCCTTTGCCATACCATGCGTCTGCACAGACCACATCAGCAAATTCGCCGGTCCCGTCCGGGCAAATTTTGCATCGCAGTTGCAAATGCCGATTTAATATCTGACCCCAGCTGGTGTTGTAATCCATACTTGCTACGGTACCATCCAGTGCCTCAGCTTTTGTCAAACCAGGCCAACCGTCACCTCGGTATCGGAAGCTCTTGATAATCTTCTGCCCAAGACCTAATTGCTTGATTACTTCATGCGTCCCAATAATGCTTGGCGTACCCGCACACATGAAAGAAAGCAAGTAGGGAACTCTATCCTGGAGTTCAGGCCGAATAACCAACAGCCTCCGCACAGCAGCGACGTCGCAAGGCTTGCCTACAAAGGCAAACTTCCCATTCATTTTCAGCGCCGTGCCGAGTAATGCCACTGGGGACGCAGGCGCGTATCGTGACCCGGCACCCAACAACACATCGTTTGCAGTGGAACTAATTACCGCATCGTTCCTGAAAGGATCGTCCGCGGAAACTCGAATATGCAATACGTAGTCAACCTTCCTTGATTCAAGGAGGTGAACTAGCATGGCAGAAAGCAAACCGCCAGACGAGGCACGATGCCTAACGCGCGTATCTCGCGCATATCCGGCAGCTAACTTTTTGACGGGCCCCCAGATCGGGTGATAATCAACACCGGCGGGAGTTGAGGATTCGTGGACGAGACTGATCCCGGGGCAGATCGAAACTATCTTGCGATGATCCTCGTCAGATATCGGGCGTAAAACGATCGGTCTAGCGAATCCCGCCGCGTCAATGCGCATCTCCAGGCCTCCTTCCAGAGATACAGCTACGCACGCCCCACACCCAGTGCACATTCCGGCTTGGAGTATGTCATCCAGCGTCTTATAGCTCAAAATCTCTCCCTGAAGTCAATAAGTCAAAGTTCCCGAACGATGACCCTGAACGCCGAAACCCTATAAGTAGAAGCGTACACACCCTCCATATCCTGATTACGGGATGCCAATTCGCTCAGGGCAGAACGCGCCCTCGCCCAGCTCCCGAAGTTTGGCAGCGAGTTCATTTTCGTCGAGCATCCACCAGCGTGTCGACTCGATTTGTTCAATCGTTTCACTTCCAAAACGCATGCGAATCACGCGCGCTGGATTTCCGGCAACGATGCTGTACGGAGGAACATTCTTTGTTACGACCGCCCCAGCTGCCACTACCGCCCCTCGCCCTACTTTATTTACGGCGGGCAGGATAATTGCACCATGCCCGATCCAGACATCGTCTTCAATGATGCACGGAAAATAGGGAATCTCACGCTTCACATCAAATGGTACCGACGAATTGAATAGAAAGGGATGCATAGAGATTGCGTGGATGCTGTGATTTCGCCGAAGCACTTGAACTGTCGGCGCAATGGAGCAGTACCGCCCAATAGTTGTGTCGGCACCGATGCGATCCGCATCAAAGCAACCGTAGCTATACATGCCAACAACGATGCGATGTTTACTTTGGAAGTATTTCCTGAGATAGCGGCTCCTCATCTCGTTGCGACGCGCAAGCTTGACGATTATTTTATCCAGGAGGCCCAAGGCATTTCTCCTAGTTCGGCCCCGAAACTCTGGCTGCACACCTGACGGCAACAAAGTTGCCTGCCGAGACGACAGAGAGGGAAATGCACCAGATAAAGAGAAAATGCATCAAACTGTATGATCCTGAGGAGAGCCACAAACATCCGAAAAGTGCGACGCATAAGCCAACAACTTGAGAAAAAACCCGATGCTTTTGCTTTCCAAGGGAAGTGGCGATTACTCCAGCCACCGCACCCGAATATCGAATCAGGACAATAGCGCCAAACCATGGCAAAAATTCAGCCAGCTGGAGAAAGCTACGCCCGTACAATAGTTGCGTGACAAGTTGAGGCGCCAGTACCATCGGCGCAGCAAAAACGGTACCAATACACATCAGTTTCAGTGCTGTACTTTTTGCTTCAGCCCAAAAGGCTGATCCTGCAACGTTAGATAGTCCTGACAGACGAGGCACCGCGATGTTTCCGACAATCGGGGCCAACGCAATTACGCCTAGCACGACTTTTTGGCCTGCCGCATATAATCCTGTGGACTGAGGCCCGAACAACGCTTGAACTATGACGATATCGAGTTGACTCCAAGCACTAACGAGGAATCCGTCAACCCCATAGGGCCACGTTTTCTTCAGAGTCTTAGGCCAACTAGCCCAATTCCCGCTGACAACCACTATAGGGGTCAGACGCGTTAGCGCAAAATAGGCCGTCAAAGCGAAAATCAGACGAGAAAGGAACGATGCTATAGCGACCGACTCAGGGGACCCAATAAACCACGCTGCCCCGCAGCAAGTCACGAGGTAGAGGGCATTTGCCGAGAGGACAAGCTTTGCTTCTAGATCAAAGCGCCCGAGCGATCGAAGAGGCGCGAGAAAAAACTCGGCATATGAGTTTGCGATCGCGGCTGACAACAACGACAATGCCAGCCAGACAAATGCCATTGAGTCATGCAGCAACAGCGCACTGACAGCAACGAGAGCCACCAGCAAAAGGCACAATATGGTTTTTGCCTGGAACGCACGCGCGACTATCTCTGGTGCGTTGTTCCGGCGGAGTGATACTTCCCTGACAAGATAGAGTGGAAACCCGAAATCTACGATCAACACTAGCAGCGCACTGCAGCTGAAGAGGAAACTATAGTTTCCGAAAACTTCAGGCCCCCATAGGCGAGCCAGCAACAAGAAAAGAAATAGACTCGCTGCCAGCCTGCTGCCCACCGCAAGCGTCGTGTATATCAAGTCAAGACGCATTAACGCTATGCAAATGGGCTTACCATGACACTTGACGCGCGTAAGCGCGCGACAGACGACGAGCCCACAGCGTTAACGTCCAGCGCGCATCGCTGCCGGAACTCAGCCAGCACGACCAAATACACGATCAGCGCTGGAACCCGCCATACCCGCGTACAAGTCCAAAAGGAATTCCGTATGAAGGTTGTAAGCTCGCTTCATATCGGCATCAATGCTTGAAACTCGAACTAGCATGCCGTCAGCTATAAGGTTTCGCAAGCCATACCGCATCTGCGCGAGCTTCTGCCCGACTCCGGTCGTCACCACCTCGTCGCCGACGATCACCCAGTAGGTGATAGGCTCTTGGCGAGGACCCAACACTGACATCAGCCGACGCACCGGGATCTTCGTGTTTGGCAGCTGCAAATAGTCCTGCGTGTTGGCGGTAATCGCGAAGCCTTGGGCGGGGTAGCAGACCTCGGGTCGATGAGCGCTCGTGCCATCAGACTGGTCGCCACCATAAGCGACTGACAGCATGATGCGAGAACCTTTGGTATTCACATAGGTTCGCGCCAAAGTCTGGTTATAAATCTTATCGAGGATCGATTGAAGATACGGCGAAGGGAGAATGACGGCGCCAGATGGCTCCAAGCTCCATTCTCCGAACTGCTTCGGAAACATTGCCTCTAAGTCCGGCATGCCGATCTCGTCAGCCATGTTCTTTGACGGCTTCCCTACGTAGCCAAGTGCTGCCCCAGTGATCATCAGCAGAGACGCAAATCCAGCCCGCCGGCGTGAGGGATTCATGTGCGGACGCTCCTTCCCCTGAAGGCCAAACCTAAACCCTTGTCTACCATCAATATCAATATCAAGCCAACGAGAAACAAAACCATGCCAGCAAAACCGTGAATGAACCCTTGCCCGGCCTCGTCGCCAAGATGGTAAGTCACAAGCACCAGAATAATCACGCGAACAATATTGGCGACGAAAGAAATGGGAATGATCAGTGTTGCCAGTATCACGTTTCTCAGCGCGCTCTTGTAGTTCATCAGGTTCATATAAAGAAGCCCTAATGCCTCCAAGGTGAACATGCTATTCAGTCCAGCACAAGCGTCCGCCACAAGCAACTGATACGGGCCCACAGTCAACACGACACCCGCGCGGCCTATCGGGTAGCCAACTTGGTACAACACCGTCGAAGCCACGGCGGATACTGCAGATTTCAATGGACCTGTGATACTACTCACCACTGAACCTGGCAACGGAACCATGAACAGCAGGAAGAATACGGCAAACCAAACAACACGCAGGCCCCGCGTGCCAAAGAACAGCAACAACAAAGCGATCAACACAAGCTGCTGGGACAGCAGCTCAAAAAACATAATGAATTGAGATCGGCCAACCGCGTAAAGCAACACCCCCAACGCAAGTAGCGCAAAGCCTCCGAGCAGTGCAGGGCGAGGTTCACATGCAATCAATTCTTTCCGCTTCGCGTAGAAGAGGTAAATTGACACAGCAAGAATAATCGGACCATGTCCCTGCTCATCTGTTGGCCAAACACGTTCAGCCAACATCAAATAGCTCGGCAGGTACATCGCGAGGAATGCGACAGCCAAGGCTCCTAGGGCCACCCAATCAAGGCCGGGTGGCACCAGAGTACGCTGTTCGGCCGGCGAATCTGTAAGCGTAGAGCCTTGTGCCATCACAATTCTCAAAACTCGTTGAAGATGACTCCCGCCAGTTTGGCGGGAGTCTCGGCTAGATTGGCCACTAGATCCTGCAGACTTAGCACTTGGCTTCGTCCCTGTCGGGCCACCACCAGCGCCGCTCCACAGCGTGCAGCGATCACTGCGCTATCACTACCATACTGCGCCGCAGGCGTGTCCACCACCACGTGGTCGAACTTGGATAAGAGCTCACGGACCAATAGTCCAAATGCAGGGCGTTCAACAAGCTCCAGCGGGTTCGGTGGGGTAATGCCCACAGGCAGCACAAACAAACTTGGGACGCCCGCCACCTGCTGAATTACCTTCGACTCTGCGCGCCCGCTTAGGATGCCTGACAGCCCCGCGCTGTTGTCGATGCCAAACACCGCGTGCTGGCGAGGCCCACGCAGATCGGCGTCCACCAGAAGGGTGCGCCCGCCCAACTGCGCCAAGGTCACAGCCAAATTGGCCGCAAAATAGGTTTTCCCGTCACCGGAATCTGGGCTCACCACCGCGATCGCCCTGCGTTCCTGACCCTCATTGAAGAGGCGCATCATTATCTGGCTGCGGATGGCGCGGAAGCTCTCTGCCTGCACTCCAAAAGGCTGATTCAGCGCAACCAATTCGGGGTTGGCCTTGCGGTTGCCTTCTGCTGCATAGGGATAGTGGAACTGCTGGCTGAGAGCAAACAGCACATCATCGGTGCTTGCATACCCCAGGGCTACGGCGGCCTCACCGAAGCGGACCCCCTTCGCCTTCTGATGGGCAAGCACCTTTTCAACTTGGTCAGTGCTGAGGTTGCGCGTCTCGGCAATGATTGAGCCGATGGACCGGTCTGCCACGCCGGCACCTTGGTCGGGCGCCAAACCGGCAGCTTCGGTCGCGTTGTAATCTTTGAACTTAGCCATGAGATCTTCGCTCGGCGCTCAGGCGCCCTTGTTGGCTTGCGGAGCCGGCAGACCCATCGCACGATGTTGCAGCATCAGCGAGTGCTTACCCGACATAAAGCGCTTGGCATTGGGAGTAGGCAACACGCCCAGCACCGGGAGGCCCAGAGATGCAATCACATCTTCAGGTTTCCGCACGCGGCGGTCGCTCAGTTCCAACAGCAGCACGACACCCAACGCCAGCAGTGCTCCCAAGAAAACCGCAAGGGCGGTGTTCAGAACCATCTTGGGACTGGCGTGCTCAGCCGGCGGTTGAGCAGTTGTCAGCAAGTTCGCATAGCTCTGGTTGGTCTGGCTCTCCATCGCCGTCTGATTCAGGCGCTGCATTACGCCGTCGTAAGCGCGCTGCGCGTTCTCAACTTCCCGCACCAGCACTTGGCCCTGGTCGCGAACGGCCTTCATCTCCAGCAATTTGGCGCGCTGGGCCTCCAATTCCCCTCGCACCTGGGCCTCGCGCTGTTTGTTGATGGTGTTGGTCACCGTCACACCACCGGTCACGCGGCGGATCTCAGCGTCGATACGGGCGCGCAACTCGGTAATGTTGGCCTTGGCCTCCACGACTTGAGGATGGTTGTCGCCGAGTTTGCTGTTCAACTCCTGCAGCTTGGCCTCATTGCGGGTCAGGTCAGCCCTGAGGCCGCCGATCAGAGGGTTGCTCAATACTTCCTGCAGGCGGTCGCCGCTGGCGCCTTGCGCCTGCGCTTGGCGACTGCTGCTTTCGCCACTGATCGCCTGAATCTGCACCAACTGGCTGCTCAGCTCGGCCAAGCGGGCGTTTTCCACGTCCAGCCGCTCGTCGGCGGCGATGATGCCCTTTTCACGTTGGTAGGCCGACAACTTGGCTTGGGCCTCTTCCAGCGCGGAGCGGGCCTCCTTGCTCTGGGCCACAAAGAAGGCACTGAATTGCTTGGCCGGGTCCACCCGCAGCTCCAGCGTGGTAGCGATATAGGCTTGCGCAAACGCATTGGCCAAGCCAGCCGAAAAGCGCGGATCGGGCGACCGATAGTTGATGTTGATGACGTTGCTTTCGCGGCTGGGCTTCACATCCAGCTTCTTGTGTAGCAGCGTGATCAACCATTGCTCGAAAGTCCCCTCGCCATCTCCCTCCGTCTGCCACTGCTCGCGAAGCTGGGGACTCTCCAGCAGCCGCAGGTCGCGGATGACGCGCAGTGCGACCCGGTCACTCACCAGGATGTCAGCTTGCGTAGCCATGAAGCTGGGCATCGCCATCCCCTGAAACGCAATTACGCTGATCGGATCCGGCTTGATGTCGATCACCACGCTGGCCGTGGCGTCGTACTGCTTGGGAAGCACCAGACTCACGCCGACCGTGGTGCCCACCACCAACAGAAACACCAACAGAGCCGCCCACTTACGCGCCCGCAGGATCGAAAGAAATTGTCCGAAGGTCATGACAGGCTACCAGTGAAATCAGAACAGGCTTTCACGCACATACACCACGTCGCCATCTCGCATGACGTCATCCATCGCCGGCGTAATGATCTGTACCTTGCCGTCGGCACCCTTGCGGTGCACGCGGATGCCCTTTTCCGTGCCGCGCTGGTTAAGCCCACCACCAGTGGCCAACGACTGCATCAGCGTCATACCGCGTTCCAGCCGCATCGGGCCGGGGCGCTGCACTTCACCGTAGATGTAGACCATTGGCTGGCGATCCACCCAGATGGCATCGCCGTTCTGAATGACGATGTCTTCGCCGCGAGATTGCGAGGCAAAGATGGTGGGCAAATCCACCTCGGCACGATATGGCCTGCCGTTGCGCGTGCCGGTAATGACGACGATGTCAGCACCCGTGGCAGCGGTGCCGCCGGCCATGGCCAGCAGGTCCGTCAGCTTCATGTCGGCCACTTCCAGCGGGTACCGGCCCGGGCGGTTCACCTGGCCCAGCACATTGGCCTGGTTGCCGCGCACCTGCAGCACCGCGATGGTGACCTGCGGCTGCTTGACGAAGTTGCCGTTGCGCAGCCCGTCGGCGATGGCGCGCTCGGCCGCCGAAATGCTTTGACCGCCCAGGCGAACCTGACCGATCAGCGGATACGAGACGACGCCCGATTCGCTGACGCGGGTTTCCAGCGTCAGGTCCGGGTTTTGGTAGACGGTAATGCGCACCACGTCACCCGCGCCCAGGCGGTATTCGGGTGTGGACGAGGCAGGAATCGGTGCGTTGGGCGCAGTGTTTTGTGCGTGCAGCGGCAGCGAGGCCGCCAGGGCCATGGAGGCCACCACGGCGCCCACGCAGGCGCGGGCCCAGTTGTTCTGCTTGAAGCTGGCCATCATCACTTCAGTCCCATCCCTTTGCTGATTGAGGAGGCATCCAGACCACTGGCGGCAGGCGCCGGAGCGGGGGCTGGCGCGGGTGCCGGCGACGCGGCGGGCGCGCTAGCGGCACCGTCGGCGAACTTGCCGACGTACTCGATCTTCGATTCACCCCGCAGCCGCTTCACCTCGTCTTCGACCAACTTGCGCTTCCGGTCGTTCAGCAAAAACTGCTCGATCGCCGGCGTAGCACGCTCCAGCGTCACCGGCTGGCTGCGCGAGTTGACGAGCACGATGACCTGCGCGCCGTTGGGCGAGGGCTGCAGAACGGCCTGCCCGTCTTGCAGGCGAGCGAAGTTGTCCACGCTGGCCAGAGGCAGTTGTTCGGCGGCCCGCACAGCCTGGTTGCCGGCGAACTTGAACTCGTTGGCCTTGAGGTATTCGACGAATTCGTTCACGTTCTTCGCTTCAGCAAGCTTCGTGCGAAGGCTGTCCACCTGCTCGGGCTTGGCTTCGATCGCCAGCTCCTGCAGGTTGTAGATGCGGCGCTCCTTGAAAAGGGCCGGCTTCTCGTCGTAGTACTTGCGCACTTCGTCAGGCGTGGGCTTGGAGGCCGTTTCGCCGACCTTTTCGACGTAGGCGCGCGCGATGATCTCTCGCTTGGCGGCTTCCATCTGCTGCACCACGCGCGGGTCGCGGTCCAGCTTCTGGTCGGTGGCCTTCTGCACGGCCAGTTCCTGGTCGATCAGCCGCTCGAGGATCTGCTTGCTGGCGGCTTCGGTCTGCTCAGGGCGCAGGCCGCGCTGCTGTTGCAGCACGAAGTTGATCTGGTGAACGGTGATCTCTTCCTTGTTCACCTTGGCGGCCGTCTGGCTGGCTGCTTTTTCCTTGTTGTCGCCACAACCCACCAGCAGCACAGCTGCGGCTGCGGCTGCAATGCAGGCCACGCGCAAGGTAAAGCGAGGGTGGGTGTACTGATCGGCTCGGGTCGTCACGCTCATATCTCCCGCCTTGCTGCGCAAGGCCGTAGTCTCGACAGTCGAATATTTGGAGGTAGGACTATCGCGCGGCGATGGCTCGACGCAGCCCCAAAGGGCGAGTGTATAGGCAGGTCCGTGGCAGATCCGTGTAAGCCCTGACGGGCCGTGACGTGACACACAGCGTGCGCCGGGAGGCGAGCGCGCACTCCCCCCGAAAAGGGGAGCCCGAACCTCACAGACGGCCTAAAGGCTGATTTTCAGCACTTGATCCCCACATGCAACGCCACCACCCCGCCCGTGAGGTTGTGCACGTCCACGTGCCCGAAGCCGGCCGCCTTCATCATCGCCTTCAGCGTCTGCTGGTCCGGGTGCATGCGGATCGACTCCGCCAGGTACCGGTAGCTCTCGGCGTCCCCCGCGACCCACTGGCCCAGGCGCGGCAGGACGCTGAAGGAGTACCAGTCGTAGGCCTTCTGCAGCGGTGCGGCCACCTTGGAGAACTCGAGGACGAGCAAGCGCCCGCCCGGGCGAAGCACCCGGTTCATCTCCGCCAGCGCACCATCCTTGTGCGTCATGTTGCGCAGCCCGAAGGCGACGCTCACCAGGTCGAAGCTCGCATCGCGGAACGGCAGGCGCTCGGCGTCGCAGATGGAGGTGGGCAGCACCACGCCCTCGTCGAGCAGGCGGTCGCGCCCCTGCCGCAGCATGGCCTCGTTGATGTCGGTGTGCACGACGACGCCCGTGCGCCCCACCTTGCGCGCAAACGCCCGCGCCAGGTCGCCCGTGCCGCCCGCGATGTCGAGCACCCGGCCGCCTTCGCGCAGGTCGGCCACCGCCACCGTGTAGGCCTTCCACGCACGGTGCATGCCCATCGACATCAGGTCGTTCATGACGTCGTACTTCGACGCCACGGAGTCGAAAACGCCGCGCACGCGCTGCGCCTTCTCCTGTTCGTCGACGGTCTGGTAGCCGAAGTGCGTCTGCGTCATCGTGGGCTCCTGTTGTTCAGTGGTGGCCGCCGCACGCGTGCCCCCCGGCCGTGGGCATCGGGGCGTCACGATCGACACCGGCCTGTTGCAACTTGGCCTCGTATTCGCGCCACAGCTCGTCCTGGCGCGAGCCCAGGAAGTGAAGGTATTCCCAGGTGAAGATGCCGGAATCGTGGCCATCGGTAAAAGTCGGCTGCACGGCGTAATGGCCCACCGCGGCGATGTCGACGATGCCCACGTCGCGCTTGCCCGTCTGCAGCACCTCCTGCCCCGGCCCGTGGCCCTGCACCTCGGCCGAAGGCGAATACACCCGCATCAGCTCGAAGGCGATCGCATACGTCGTTCCGTCGTCGAAGCCGACCTCGAGCTGCTTCGACTGCTGGTGAACGGTGATTCCGACAGGGCGTGGCGTGGTCATGCGAGGGCGGCCGCGACGGCGGCATCCAGTTGGTCGAGGGGCACGCGCAGGCGCTGCGCGGGCGGGGGCGCCACCACACGCTGCGCAGCGCCCCAGACGGGCTGCGGAAAGTGGCTGTCCCAGTCGAACCGGGCGATCACGTGCCAATGCAGGTGCGGCACGACGTTGCCGAGCGAGGCCAGGTTGACCTTGGTGGGCGACAGCCGGTCGCGCAGGACACGTTCGACGGCGGCCACCAGCGCCATCACCCGCACGCGCCCGGCCTCGGGCAGGTCGGTGAACTCCGCCACGTGGCGCCGGCTCACCACCCGGTAGAAGGCCGGAAAGGCGTCATCCGCCACGCGGATCACACGCCAGTCGCCGTCCTGCCAGACCGGGATGCCACCAGCCTGCACGCACAGCTCGCACGACGTGGAGGCGCTCACACCAGCACCCGTTCGATCCCGCCTTCGTTGGCACGGCGCACGTACTCGGGCATCCACGCTTCGCCCAGCAGCTTGCGCGCCATCTCGACGACGATGTAGTCGGCCTCCAGCAGCCCGTTCTGCAAGTCGTTGCCGTAGCGGCTCAGGCCCTGCAGGCAGCTGGGGCAGGAGGTGAGGATCTTGACGTCCTCGCCCGCCTTCACCGCGCCGCTGCCGCGCAGCGCCGCCTCGCCCTTGCGCAGCTCTTCTTCCTTGCGGAAGCGGATCTGCGTGGAAATGTCGGGCCGCGACACGCCGAGCGTGCCGCTCTCGCCGCAGCAGCGGTCGCTCTTCAGCACGCCCTCGCCCACCAGCGCCTTCACCGTCTTCATCGGCTCCTGCTGCTTCATCGGGCTGTGGCAGGGGTCGTGGTACAGGTAGGCGCCCTGGTCGGCCGCGGGCAGCGTGATGCCGCGCTCCAGCAGGTATTCATGGATGTCGACGATGCGGCAGCCGGGGAAGATCTTGTCGAACTCGTAGCCCTGGAGCTGGTCGTAGCAGGTGCCGCAGCTCACCACGACGGTCTTGATGTCGAGGTAGTTCAGCGTATTGGCCACGCGATGGAACAGCACCCGGTTGTCGGTGATGATCTGGTCGGCCTTGTCGTACTGCCCCGAGCCGCGCTGCGGGTAGCCGCAGCACAGGTAGCCCGGCGGCAGCACGGTCTGCACGCCCGCGTGCCAAAGCATCGCCTGGGTGGCCAGGCCCACCTGCGAGAACAACCGCTCCGAGCCGCACCCGGGGAAGTAGAAGACGGCCTCGGTCTCGGCCGTGGTCGTCGCCGGGTTGCGGATGATCGGCACGTAGGCCTTGTCCTCGATGTCGAGCAGCGCGCGTGCGGTGCGCTTGGGCAGGCCGCCCGGCAGCTTCTTGTTGATGAAGTGGACGACCTGCTCCTTGAGCGGCGCATTGCCCACCGTGGCCGGCGGCGCGCTGGTCTGCTTGCGGGCGGCCAGCTTCAGAACGTCATGCGCCAGCCGCTGCGCCTTGAAGCCGACGTCCACCATCGCGCTGCGCACGAACTTGATCGTCTGCGGGTTCGTGGCGTTGAGCATGAGCATCGCCGCCGCATTGCCGGGGCGGAAGCTCTTCTGGCCCATCTTGCGCAGCAGGTTGCGCATGTTCATCGACACGTCGCCGAAGTCGATCTTCACCGGGCACGGGTTGGCGCACTTGTGGCACACCGTGCAGTGGTCTGCGACGTCCTCGAACTCCTGCCAGTGCTTGATGCTGACGCCGCGCCGCGTCTGCTCCTCGTAGAGGAAGGCCTCCACGAGCAGCGAGGTGGCGAGGATCTTGTTGCGCGGGCTGTAGAGCAGGTTGGCGCGCGGCACGTGCGTGGCGCAGACCGGCTTGCACTTGCCGCAGCGCAGGCAGTCCTTGATCGAGTCGCTGATCGCGCCGATGTCGCTGCGCTGCATGATCAGCGACTCGTGCCCCATCAGCCCGAAGCTCGGCGTGTAGGCATGGCGCAGGTCGGCGGCGCGCACCTCGGCGGCGGCATCGGCCGCGTCGTGGCGCAGCAGCTTGCCGCGGTTGAAGCGGCCCTCGGGGTCGACGCGGCGTTTGTAGTCGGCAAACGGCTGCAGCTCTTCGTCGCTGAGGAACTCCAGCTTGGTGATGCCGATGCCGTGCTCGCCGGAAATCACCCCGTCGAGGCGGCGCGCCAGCGCCATGATGCGGTCCACCGCCTCGTGGGCGGTCTGCAGCATCTCGTAGTTGTCGCTGTTGACGGGGATGTTGGTGTGCACGTTGCCGTCGCCGGCGTGCATGTGCAGCGCCACCCACACGCGGCCGCGCAGCACCTCCTTGTGGATGCGCGTGCAGGCCTCGAGGATGGGCGCGAAGGCCCCGCCGGCAAAGATCGCCTGCAGCGGCTTGCGCACCTGGCTCTTCCAAGAGGCCCGCAGGGTGGTGTCCTGCAGCAGCTCGAAGAAGCTGCGCTGGCCGTCGCCGCCGCCGTCCAGCCCCTCCAGCCAACCGCGCCAGAGGGTGCGCACCTCGCGCAGCAGCTGCAGCGCCTGCTGGACGCGGTCCTCGAGCAGTTCGGCGCTGGGGATCTCGCCCGCATCGTCGCTCTTGCCGAGCGGCAGGTCGCCGCGCAGGAAAAACGCCTCCAGCGCGTCGAGCAGCGCCAGCTTGTTGCGCAGGCTCAGCTCGATGTTGATGCGCTCGATGCCGTTGGTGTACTCGCCCATGCGCTCGAGCGGGATCACCACGTCCTCGTTGATCTTGAAGGCATTGGTATGGCGGGCGATGGCGGCGGTGCGCTTGCGGTCGAGCCAGAACTTCTTGCGCGCATCCGCGCTCACCGCGGTGAAGCCTTCGCCCGCGCGGCTGTTGGCGATGCGGACCACCTCGCTCGCGGCGCGCGCCACGGCCGCCTCGTCGTCGCCGACGATGTCGCCGATCAGCACCATCTTGGGCAGCCCGCCCGGCACCGACGTGCCGCGCTTGCTCTTGGTCGCGTAGCCGACGGCCTTCAGGTAGCGGTCGTCAAGATGCTCGAGACCCGCCAGGATCGCGCCGCCGGGCTTGCGCGCCTCGGCGAACATGAAGTCCTTGATCTCGACGATGCTGGGCACCGCATCCTTCGCGTTGCCGAAGAACTCCAGGCACACCGTGCGGGTGTGCGCCGGCATGCGGTGCACCACCCAGCGGGCGCTGGTGATCAGGCCGTCGCAGCCTTCCTTCTGGATGCCCGGCAGGCCGGCCAGGAACTTGTCGGTGACGTCCTTGCCGAGGCCTTCCTTGCGGAAGGTGCGGCCCGGGATCTCCAGCGTCTCGGTGCGCTCCAGCGTCTTGCCGGAGGCGTCGAAGTAGCGCAGTTCGAAGCGCGCGCATTCGACGTCGTGGATCTTGCCGAGGTTGTGGTCCAGGCGCGTCACCTCCAGCCACTTGGCTTCGGGCGTGACCATGCGCCAGGAGGCAAGGTTGTCGAGCGCCGTGCCCCACAGCACGGCCTTCTTGCCGCCTGCGTTCATCGCGATGTTGCCGCCCACGCAGCTGGCCTCGGCCGAGGTGGGATCGACGGCGAAGACGAAGCCCGCGCGCTCCGCGGCATCGGCCACCCGCTGGGTGACGACGCCGGCCTCGGTGTAGACGGTGGCCACGGGATGCGCCACGCCCGGCAGCGACACCCTCTCGACCTCGCTCATGCGCTCGAGCTTCTCGGTGTTGATGACCGCGCTTTTCCAGGTCAGCGGGATCGCGCCGCCGGTGTAGCCGGTGCCGCCGCCGCGCGGGATGATGGTCAGTCCGAGCTCGACGCAGGCCTGGACCAGGCCGGCCATCTCCGCCTCGGTGTCGGGGGTGAGCACGACGAAGGGGTACTCGACCCGCCAGTCGGTCGCGTCGGTGACGTGCGACACGCGCGAGAGGCCGTCGAACTTGATGTTGTCCTTGGCCGTGTGGCGGCCGAGCGCACGGCGGGCGCGGCGGCGCAGCTCGCCCATCCCGTCGAACGAGGCGGCGAACGAGGCCACTGCGGCCTGCGCGAGCACCAGCAGCTCGCCCACCAGCGCATCGCGCTGCGGGTCCGTCTGCGGATCGCGGCGCTTGCCGATCTCGCCCAGCCGGTGCTGCAGCGCTTCGACCAGCAGGCCGCGGCGCTTGGGGTTGTCGAGCAGGTCGTCCTGCAGGTACGGGTTGCGCTGCACCACCCAGATGTCGCCCAGCACCTCGTACAGCATGCGGGCCGAGCGGCCGGTGCGGCGTTCGCCGCGCAGGCGGTCAAGCAACGCCCAGGCCCGTTCGCCGAGCAGGCGCATCACGATCTCTCGATCGGAGAACGAGGTGTAGTTGTACGGGATCTCGCGCAGGCGCGGCGCCTGCTCGCCGATCGCTTCGGCGGCGAGGCCGGGAGCAGCCAGGGTGTTCACAGCAAGCGGTGCATTCATGTCGATCAACCGCCGCCGCATCCCGGGCGACGGCACCGGGCGGGGTATGACGCAAGGGGGGTTGCATGTTACCGCACGCCTCCTGCCGCTCCTGTGGCGGCGGCCCGTCGCGCGGCGGGTTATCCCGGTTGCCTAGGTCCACCCTTCCATGACAGAAATGCGACTGTCATCAAATCGGCAAATACTGGACGATCCTTCCCTGTCCTTTCCTCCCCATCACGGAGTTTCCTGCATGCATTTCAAGTCGTTCGCACTGGCCTCGGCCGTGCTGGCCGCGTCCTTCGGCGCCAAGGCCCAAGTCGAGATCCAGTGGTGGCACTCGATGACCGCCGTCAACAACGAGTGGGTCAACGACCTGGCGAAGGAGTTCAACGCAAGCCAGAGCCAGTACCGCATCGTGCCCACCTACAAGGGCACCTACGACGAGTCGATGACGGCCGCCATCGCCGCGTTCCGCGCCGGCAACGCGCCCCACATCCTGCAGGTGTTCGAGGTCGGCACCGCGACGATGATGGCGAGCAAGGGCGCCGTGATCCCGGTCGGCAAGGTCATGAAGGACGCCGGCTACAAGTTCGACCCGGCGGCCTACATCCCGGCCGTGGCGGGCTACTACACCGCGCCCAACGGAGAGATGCTGAGCTTCCCGTTCAACAGCTCGACCACGATCTTCTACTTCAACAAGGACGCCTTCAAGGCGGCCGGCCTGCCCACCGACAAGGCACCGGCCACCTGGCCTGAAGTGGTGGCCGCGGCCGCCAAGCTGAAGGCCAGCGGCCACAAGTGCCCCTTCACCACCGCATGGCAGAACTGGACGCAGCTCGAGAGCTTCTCGGCCTGGCACAACGTCGAGTTCGCGACCAAGCGCAACGGCCTGGGCGGCCTCGACACCCGGCTGGCCGTCGATTCGCCGCTGCACCTGCGCCACATCGAGAACCTGGCCAACATGTCCAAGCAGGGCCTGTTCGTCTACAAGGGCCGCAGCAACACGCCGGAAGCGACGTTCGTCGCGGGCGAGTGCGCCATGATCAACACGTCGTCCGGCTTCTACGGCAACGTGGCCAAGAACGCCAAGTTCGCGTACGGGCTGGCACCGCTGCCCTACTACCCCGACGTCCCCGGCGCGCCGCAGAACACGGTGATCGGCGGCGCGAGCCTGTGGGTCATGTCCGGCAAGAAGGCGGAGGAGTACAAGGGCGTGGCCACGTTCTTCAACTTCATCTCGCAGCCCGAGGTGCAGTCGGCCAGCCACAAGCGCACGGGCTACCTGCCGGTCACGCTGGCCTCGTTCAAGCTGACCGAGGACTCCGGCTTCTACAAGGAAAAGCCCGGCACCGACGTCGCCGTGAACCAGATGATCCGCAAGGTGACCGACAAGTCGCGCGGCATCCGCCTGGGCAACTACCTGCAGATCCGCGCCATCGAGGACGAGGAGCTCGAGCAGGTCTGGGCCGGCAAGAAGACCGCCAAGGAAGCGCTCCAGTCGATCGTCAAGCGGGGCAACGAGCAGCTCGAACGCTTCCAGAAAGCCAACAGCCGTTGACGGCGCGCGCCCGCGGCGCCTTTTGGCGGCCGCGGGCCACCGACAATAACAACAACATCGCAAAGGGTCGGCCACGCCGCCGGACACATGGAAAAACGCGTCGTCTTCCGCTCCGGGTGGCTGCCGTGGGCGCTGCTCGCACCGCAGGTGATCATCATCGCGGTGTTCTTCTTCTGGCCGGCGGGGCAGGCGCTGCTGCAGTCGTTCCAGCAGTCCGACGCGTTCGGCACCTCGGTGGAGTGGGTCGGGCTCGAGAACTTCGAGCGTCTGTGGGATGACCCCACCTACCTCGCCTCCTTCAGCACCACGGCGATCTTCTCCGTGCTGGTCGCGGTGCTGGGCATCAGCATCTCGCTGGTGCTGGCGGTGTTCGCCGACCGGGTGCTGAAGGGCTCGACGTTCTACCGCACCCTGCTGATCTGGCCCTACGCGGTGGCGCCGGCGGTGGCGGGCGTGCTGTGGCTCTTCATGTTCGCGCCCAGCATCGGCGTGGTGTCCTACGCCCTGGCCCAGATGGGCTTCAACTGGAACCACCTGCTCAACGGCGGCCAGGCGATGGCCCTCATCGTCATGGCGGCGGTGTGGAAGCAGATCTCCTACAACTTCCTGTTCTTCCTGGCGGGGCTGCAGAGCATCCCGAAGTCGCTCGTGGAGGCCGCGGCGATCGACGGCGCGCGGCCCTGGCGGCGGTTCTGGACGATCCAGTTCCCGCTGCTGTCGCCCACGACCTTCTTCCTGCTGGTCATCAACGTGGTCTACGCGTTCTTCGACACGTTCGCGATCGTCGACGCCGCCACGCAGGGCGGCCCGGGCAAGGACACCGCGATCCTCGTCTACAAGGTCTACTACGACGGCTTCAAGGCGCTGGACCTGGGCGGCTCGGCCGCGCAGTCCGTCGTGCTGATGGCGATCGTCATCGCACTGACGGTGGTGCAATTCAAGTTTGTCGAGAAGAAAGTGAACTACTGAATGCAGCCCCCCAGCCCCCTGCGCCATCGCCACCCGATGACGGGGCAGCACTGACATGGTCGAACGCCGCACCACATTGGGCATCCTCGCCCATGTCGTCCTGTTGCTCGGAGTCGCCATCGTGGCGTTCCCCGTCTACCTGACCTTCGTCGCCTCCACGCACACGGCCACCGACATCGTCCAGCAGCCGATGCCGCTGCTGCCCGGCGCGCACTTCCTCGACAACTACCGCACCGCGCTCTTCGGCGGGGGCAGCGGCTCGGGCTCCAACGCCGCCGTCGGCCGCATGATGATGGTCAGCCTCATCAGCGCGCTGGTCATCGCGCTCGGCAAGATCGCCATCTCGCTGCTGTCGGCCTTTGCGCTGGTGTACTTCCGCTTCCCGTTCAAGCAGTTCTTCTTCTGGGCCATCTTCGTCACGCTGATGCTGCCGGTGGAGGTGCGCATCGGCCCGACCTACAAGGTGGTCTCCGACCTGGGCATGCTCAACAGCTACGCGGGGCTCACCGTGCCGCTGATCGCCTCGGCCACCGCGACCTTCCTGTTCCGGCAGTTCTTCCTGACGGTGCCCGACGAGCTGGTGGAGGCCGCCCGCATCGACGGCGCCGGCCCGCTGCGCTTCTTCAAGGACGTGCTGGTGCCGTTGTCGGCCACCAGCATCGCGGCGCTGTTTGTCATCCAGTTCATCTACGGCTGGAACCAGTACCTCTGGCCGCTGCTGGTGACCACCCAGGAAGACATGTACCCGGTGGTGATCGGCATCAAGCGCATGATCGCCGGCGGCGAGGCCGGCAACGAGTGGAACCTGATCATGGCCACCGCGATGCTGGCGATGATCCCGCCCGCGCTCGTGGTCATGCTGATGCAGAAGTGGTTCGTCAAGGGCCTGGTCGATACCGAAAAATAGGAAGAACCACAAGTGGGAGCCATTTCCATCCGCAACGTCGTCAAGCGCTACGGCCACGGGCCCGCCGCGCTGCAGGTGATCCACGGGGTGAACGCGGAGATCACCGACGGCGAATTCATCGTCATCGTCGGGCCCTCGGGTTGCGGCAAGAGCACGCTGCTGCGCATGGTGGCCGGGCTGGAGGAGATCAGCGGCGGAGAGATCGCCATCGGGGGCCGCGTGGTGAACGACGTGGAACCGGCCGGGCGGGACATCGCCATGGTCTTCCAGAACTACGCGCTGTATCCGCACATGACGGTCTACGCCAACATGGCCTACGGCCTGAAGATCGCCCGGGTGCCGCCTGCCGAGATCGAGGCACGGGTGCAGAAGGCGGCCAAGATCCTGGAGCTGGGCACGCTGCTCGATCGCAAGCCGCGGCAGCTCTCGGGCGGCCAGCGCCAGCGCGTGGCGATGGGCCGGGCCATCGTGCGGCAGCCTCAGGTGTTCCTGTTCGACGAGCCGCTGTCCAACCTCGATGCGAAGCTGCGCGCGCAGACACGGCTGGAGATCCAGAAGCTGCACCGCGAACTGGGCGTCACCTCCCTGTTCGTCACGCACGACCAGGTCGAGGCGATGACGCTCGCCCAACGCATGATCGTGATGAACGCCGGCCGCATGGAGCAGGTGGGCACGCCGGACGAGGTCTACACACGGCCGGCGACCACTTTTGTCGCGGGCTTCATCGGCTCTCCGCCGATGAACCTGATCGAGGGCGTGGCGGACGGCTCACGGTTCACCGCCGGGGCCGCCGGCTTGGCGCTGCCCGCGCCGGCGCCGCGGGCGGGTGCGCTGGTGCTCGGCGTTCGCCCGGAGCACCTGACCCTCGCCGACACCCATGGGCACGGGGGCTGGCCGCTGACGGTGGAGATGATCGAGACGCTGGGGGCCGAGCGGCTGATCTACGGCCGGCTGTCGCCGGACGCGGAGCTCGTGACGGTACGCGTCGACAGCGCGGACCGGGCGCCCGTCGTGGGGCAGACGGTGCAATTGCTGGCAACGGCGGCACACCTGCATTGGTTCGACGCCGGCACCCGCCAGCGCGTGGAGCCGAGGTGAGCACGGCACGGCCACGCTGGGCCAGTCCGCGCTGGATCGCTCACCGCGGCGCCGGGCGCCTGGCGCCCGAAAACACGCTGGCGGCCTTCCGCCTCGGGGCCGCCTACGGCTACCGCGCCTTCGAGTGCGACGTGAAGCTCAGTGCCGACGGCGTGCCCTTCCTGCTGCACGACACCACGCTGCAGCGCACGACCAACGGCGAGGGCGTCGCTGGCGAACGCTCATGGCACGCGCTCTCGCTGCTCGATGCCGGGGGCTGGCATTCCCGCAGCCATGCCGGCGAGCCGTTGCCGAGCTTCCAGGCGCTGGCGCGGCACGTGCTGCGCAATCGGTATCTGTTGAACGCCGAGATCAAGCCCACGCCGGGGCAGGAGCGTGCCACCGGCGAGGTGGTGGCCGAGCATGCGCAGCGTTGGTGGGCGCCACACGCCGATGCCATGCCGCCGCTGCTCAGTTCCTTCAAGCCCGAGGCCCTGGAAGGCGCCCGGGCCGCCGCGCCCGGCCTGCCCCGCGCCTTGCTGCTGGACACCCTGCGCGAGGGCTGGCTCGACGAAGCGCAGGCCCTGGGCTGCGTGGCGGTGGTGGCGAACCACACGCTGCTCGATGCAGCGGTGATCGGGCGCATCCATGGCGCCGGGCTGCAAAGCCTGTGCTACACCGTGAATGATCCGGCCGATGCCCATCGGCTGTGCGCTGCCGGCATCGACGGCATCATCACCGACGCGGTGGACCGCTTCGCCCCGGCCGCCGCGGACGCTGGCGAGTAAGGCCGCCGCGTCCGGCGAGCGCCGTCAGCTACGGTAGTCGGCGTTGATGCTGACGTAGTCGTGCGATAGATCGCAGGTCCACACCGTGGCTTGGGCATGCCCGCGGTGCAGGTCGACACGCACGGTGATCTCGCTCTGCTTCATCACACGCTGGCCGTCCGCTTCCTGGTAATCCGGATGCCGGCCACCGGCGCGTGCGACATGCACGTCGTCGAGGAACAGATCGATCTTCGATTGATCCAGGTCCTCGATGCCGGCGTACCCGACGGCGGCCAGGATGCGGCCGAGATTGGGATCGCTGGCGAAGAACGCCGTCTTGACCAGCGGCGAATGCGCGATCGCATAGGCCACCTGCCGGCATTCCGCATCGCTGCCGCCGCCATCGACCTGCACGGTGATGAACTTGGTCGCACCCTCGCCGTCGCGCACGATCGCCTGGGCGAGTTCGGTGGCCACGGCCACGAGCGCATCGCGCAGCGCCTGCCCGTCAGGTGAATCCAGGCCGGTGATCGGCGCATGACCCGCCCGGCCGGTCGCCATCACGATGAAGGTGTCGTTGGTGGACGTGTCGCCGTCGATGGTGATGCGGTTGAAGCTCAGGTCCGCGGCGTCGCGCACCAAGGTCTGCAGCACCCCGGGGTCCACCGCCGCATCGGTGGCGACGAAGCTCAGCATCGTCGCCATGTTCGGGCGGATCATGCCCGCGCCCTTCGAGATGCCGGTGACGGTGACGGTCCTGCCGCCGATGGCCACCTGCCGGGACGCCGCCTTGGGCAGCGTATCGGTCGTCATGATGCCGAGGGCCGCGTCGGCCCATCCGTCGGCACGCAGATCCGCCAGCGCGGCCGGAAGCGCCGCCTCGATGCGGTCGACCGGCAGCGGCTCCATGATCACGCCGGTGGAGAACGGCATGACCTGTTCGGGTGCCACGCCCTGGAGACGCGCCAGCGCCGCGCAAGTGGCACGTGCACGTGCCAGGCCGTCCGCACCGGTGCCCGCATTGGCATTGCCGGTGTTGATCACCAGCGCACGGATGCCCTGGCCGGCCTCGAGGTGCTCGCGCCCGACCTGCACCGGCGCGGCACAGAAGCGGTTGCGCGTGAACACGCCCGCCACTTGCGTGCCGGCGTCGAGCGCCAGCACGACCAGGTCCTTCCGGTTGGCCTTGCGCACGCCGGCCATCGTGACGCCGAGGCGCACGCCGGGCACGGGCTTCAGGCTGGCGGGGTTCGGGGCTTGCAGGTTGACGGGCATCGCGGGCTCCTGTCAGTCGCGGATCAGGCCAGTTTGCCGTGGCATTGCTTGTACTTCTTGCCGCTGCCGCAGGGGCAGGGATCGTTGCGGCCCACGCGCGGCAGCGCGTCGGTGGCCTCCGCCGACTCCTGCGACACCGAGCCGTCCTCGTTCGGATGCGTGTAGGTGACGTGGCTCACCTGGCTCGCGCTCTGCTCGATCGCCTCGGCAGCCTGCGCCACCTGGTCCTGCGACTGGATGCGCACGGTCAGCAGCACGCGGGTGACTTCGAGCTTGACGAGGTCGAGCATCTGCGAGAACAGCTCGAAGGCCTCGCGCTTGTACTCCTGCTTCGGGTTCTTCTGCGCGTAGCCGCGCAGGTGGATCCCCTGGCGCAGGTAGTCCAGCGACGCGAGGTGCTCGCGCCAGTGGGTGTCGATCGACTGCAGCAGCACCATCCGCATGAAGGGATTGAACTGTTCCTTGCCGACGACGCTCACCTTGGCATCGAACACCTCGTCGGCGGCCTTCACCACGTGTTCGACGATGTCATCGTCGGTGACGCTGTTGCTGCCTTCGACCATCGACTTCAACGGCACTTCCAGCTGCCATTCGTCGCGCAGCGTCGCCTGCAGGGTGTCGAGATCCCACTGCTCCTCGAGGCTTTCCGCCGGCACGTGGTTGCGCACGACGTCGGTGAGTGCACTTCGGCGCAGGTTGACGATCTGTTCCTCGACCGATTCGGATTCGAGGATCTCGTTGCGCTGCTGGTAGATGACCTTGCGCTGGTCGTTGGCGACGTCGTCGTACTCGAGCAGCTGCTTGCGCACGTCGAAGTTGCGCGCCTCCACCTTGCGCTGCGCGCCTTCGATGCTGCGTGTGACGATGCCCGCCTCGATGGCCTCGCCTTCCGGCATCTTCAGCCGGTCCATGATCGCGCGCACGCGGTCGCCCGCGAAGATGCGCATCAGCGGGTCTTCGAGCGACAGGTAGAAGCGCGACGACCCCGGATCGCCCTGGCGGCCCGCCCGGCCGCGGAGCTGGTTGTCGATGCGGCGGGATTCGTGGCGTTCGGTAGCGATGATGCGCAGGCCGCCCTCGCCCCGCACCTTGTCGTGCAGGCTCTGCCACTCGTCCTTCAGCTGCTGGATGCGGCGGGCCTTCTCGTCGGCGGGCACGCTCTCGTCCGCTTCCAGGATCTGCACCTGCTTCTCGACGTTGCCACCCAGCACGATGTCCGTGCCGCGGCCTGCCATGTTGGTGGCGATGGTGATCACCCCCGGCCGGCCTGCCTGCGCGACGATCTCCGCCTCCTTGGCATGCTGCTTGGCATTGAGCACCTGGTGCGGCAGCTTGGCCTGCGTCAGCAGCTTGGAGATCAGCTCGGAGTTCTCGATGGACGTGGTGCCCACCAGCACCGGCTGGCCGCGTGTGTGCGCGTCGCGGATGTCCTCGATCACCGCATTGAACTTCTCGGTGTTGGTCTTGTAGACCAGGTCGAGCTCGTCCTTGCGGATGGTCGGCCGGTTCGGCGGGATCACGACCGTCTCGAGGCCGTAGATCTCCTGGAACTCGTAGGCTTCGGTGTCGGCCGTGCCCGTCATGCCCGACAGCTTGCCGTACATGCGGAAGTAGTTCTGGAACGTGATCGACGCGAGCGTCTGGTTCTCGCTCTGGATCTTCACGCCTTCCTTGGCCTCGACCGCCTGGTGCAGGCCGTCGCTCCAGCGGCGGCCCGTCATCAGGCGGCCGGTGAACTCGTCGACGATCACCACCTCGCCGTTCTGGACGACGTAGTGCTGGTCCCGGTTGTACAGGTGCCGCGCACGCAGCGCCGCGTACACATGGTGCATCAGCGTGATGTTGGCCGGGTCGTAGAGGCTGGCGCCCTCGGCGAGCAGGCCGGCCTCGGCCAGGATGCGTTCAGCGTTCTCGTGGCCTTCCTCGGTCAGGAACACCTGGTGGCTCTTCTCGTCGACGGTGAAGTCGCCCGCCTCGATCACGCCTTCACCTGTGCGCGGATCGGCCTCGCCAATCTGCTTCTTCAGCTTGGGCACGACGGCGTTGATGCGCACGTAGAGCTCGGTGTGGTCCTCCGCCTGGCCGCTGATGATCAGCGGCGTGCGTGCCTCGTCGATCAGGATCGAATCGACCTCGTCGACGATCGCGTAGTGGAGCTTGCGCTGCACCCGGTCCGCGAGTTCGTAGACCATGTTGTCGCGCAGGACGTCGAAGCCGAACTCGTTGTTGGTGCCGTAGGTGACGTCGGCGTTGTAGGCGGCCTGCTTCTCCTCGCGGCCCATGCCCGGCACGTTCACGCCGACCGTCAGGCCCAGGAAGTTGTACAGGCGACCCATCCACTCCGCGTCGCGGCGGGCCAGGTAGTCGTTGACGGTCACGACGTGGACGCCCTTGCCGGCCAATGCATTCAGGTAGACGGGCAGCGTCGCCATCAGCGTCTTGCCTTCGCCGGTGCGCATCTCGGCGATCTTGCCCTGGTGCAGCGTCATGCCGCCGATGAGCTGCACGTCGAAGTGCCGCATCTTCAGTGCGCGCTTGCTGCCTTCGCGGACGGTCGCGAACGCCTCGGGCAGCAGGTCATCCAGCGACTCGCCTTTTTCAAGGCGCTGCTTGAACTCGGCGGTCTTGGCCTGCAGGGCCGCATCGTCGAGCTTCTCGAACTGCGGCTCGAGCGCATTGATGCGCTGCACCATCACCCGGGATTGCTTGATCAGTCGATCGTTGCGACTACCGAAAATCGAAGTGAGAAGCTTGGGCAACATGCGCTGAACGATGCTGAAGGGGAGACAGCAGGTCCGGGGGACCTGCCGACGGATGGATGAGCCGGCGCAGCCGGGATGCATGCAGCTTGGGGCTGGAGCCCCGTTTGCAACGCTTTGGATGCCGCTTGCCGGCAAGCGGTCGGCGGCGCTCCCCGCCACACGGCGCCGCAGTGCAAAACCCAAAGCCAAACGAGTCTATCACCGGGGCTAGACTGCACCCATGAGCCACAAGCCCACGCCGACCGGACCCGCCACCCGACCGATCCGCGAGGCGCTGGACGCCAGCGCACCCTTGCTGCGGCTGGTCGAACGCGTGCGTGCGTCGAATGAACGTTACGAAGTGATCAAGCCCGCGCTGCCACCGGCGCTGCGGCGCCATGTGCAGCCGGGTCCGGTCGACGACGAAGGCTGGGCCCTGCTGGTCACCAATGCGGCGGTGAGTGCCAAGTTGAGGCAGATGCTCCCGCGGCTGGATGACCTCCTGCGCGAGGCAGGGCTGCCAACGCCGGCGATCCGCATCCGCGTGCTCGCCAGCCCAGCCTGAACCGGGGCAAGGTCTGGTGCCGGCTGTCAGAGTCGAACTGACGACCTTCCGCTTACAAGGCGGGTGCTCTACCAACTGAGCTAAGCCGGCAACGGCGACTGGCGATTTTAGAGGCTGCCGGCAGGCGCCGGCGCAGCGCCCCTACTTGATGCGCTTGAGCGACGGACGGCTGCCGCCGGCCGGCGGTTCCGGCGGTTCATCGCCCGGGGCGGGCGTGTCGTCGCGGTCGTCCGCCTCGGACGCCAACCGAAGGCCTCGCGCGGCCGGAACGGCCGCCGGGGGCGTGCCGTCGTCGGTCGGCAGCGCCGCGGGCTCGCTGGCCATGCCTGCGCCGGCCACGTCGGTCGGCATCGGGAAAGCCATGCCTTGCCCGTTCTCGCGTGCATAGATGGCCACGACATGGTCGATCGGCACCACGATGTCCCGCGCCACCCCGCCGAACCGCGCCCGGAACTCGATGAACTCGTTGCCGAGCTTGAGCCCGCTGGTGGCCTCGAAGCCGACGTTCAGAACGATCTCGTTGTTCTTCACGTACTCCATCGGCACCTGCACGCTGCGATCGACGAAGACGGCCACGTAGGGCGTGAAGCCGTTGTCCGTGCACCAGTCGTGCAGCGCGCGGATCAGGTAAGGACGGGTCGATGTGCCCTGCCCTTCGGGAGCGGTGGGTGCCGTCATGGCCGGGTCACTTGCGCATCACTTTTTCCGACGGCGTCAGCGCCTCGATGTAGGCAGGCCGAGAGAAGATGCGCTCGGCGTACTTCAGCAGCGGCAGCGCGTTCTTCGACAGCTCGATACCGTAGTAGTCGAGGCGCCACAGCAGCGGCGCGATCGCGACGTCGAGCATCGAGAAGTCGTCACCCAGCATGTACTTGTTTTTCTGGAAGATCGGCGCCAGCTGCGTCAGCCGGTCGCGGATCTGCGCACGGGCCTTCTCGAGCTGCTTCTCGGTGGCCTTGACGCCGCGGCTTTCGAGCAGGTTCACGTTCGAGAACAGCTCCTTCTCGAAATTCAGCAGGAACAGACGCACCCGCGCACGCGCCACCGGATCGCCGGGCATCAGCTGCGGATGCGGGAAGCGCTCGTCGATGTACTCGTTGATGATGTGGGACTCATACAGGATGAGATCACGCTCCACGAGGATGGGCACCTCGTTGTACGGATTCATCAACGCGATGTCCTCGGGCTTGGCGAACAGATCCACGTCGCGGATCTCGAAGTCCATTCCTTTTTCGAACAGCACGAAGCGGCAGCGGTGCGAATAAGGATCGGTGGTTCCGGAGTAAAGCACCATCATGGCAGCGGGCCCCTTCTACTAACGAATCGAACAGTGAGCATCGAAGCTCAGAAAACACGAAGCGCAGTGGGCCGGCCGGCACCACTGCGCCAACGACCTGCACCTCGAAGGTCCAGGCCGCGCAGGACAACTACTTGATGTCCTTCCAGAACGCGGCGTTCAGGCGCCACGCGATCAACGTGAAGAACCCCAGGAAGATCAGCACCCACACGCCCAGCCGGACGCGGTAGTTCTGCTGCGGCTCGCCCATCCACTGCATGAACGCGACAAGGTCGGCCACGGCGCCGTCGAACTCGGTGGGGCTCATCTTGCCGGGCGACACCTGCTCGAAGCCCTTGAAGACGTGGACGGTCTTGGCGTGGTCGTGCGGGTCGCGCTCCTCGGCGAACTGCGCCACACGCTGGCCCTGCAGTTCCCACAACGCGTGGGGCATGCCGACGCTGGGGAACGCCAGGTTGTTCCAGCCCGTCGCCTTGGTGTCGTCGCGGTAGTACGTGCGCAGGTAGGTGTAGAGGTAGTCTGCGCCCGTGCCGCTGTGGCTCGCGCGCGAACGCGCCACGACGGTCAGGTCGGGCGGCGTGGCGCCGAACCATTCCTTCGCCTGCTTGGGATCGATCGACGCCTTCATCATGTCGCCCACGTTGGCCGTGGGAAACGCGAGGTTGGCCTTGATCTGCTCGTCCGTCAGGCCGATGTCGCGCAGCCGGTTGTAGCGCATGAACGCGGCCGAATGGCAGTTCAGGCAGTAGTTGACGAACAGCTTGGCGCCATGCTGGAGCGCTGCCAGATCGGTCATGCGCTCGGTCGGAAACTTGTCCAGCGCCACGCCGCCTTCCGCCGCGCGGGCCGCCCCTGACACCAACGCCAGCGAAGCCAGCAGGGAGAGAAGAATCTTTTTCATGGTTTCGGTGCTCCGGCGGCTCAGTGGGCGTTGAAGACCACGCGGTCAGGCACCGGCTTGAACGTGCCGATCTGGCTCCACCACGGCATCAGCAGGAAGAAGCCGAAGTAGAACAGCGTACCCACCTGGGACACGATCGTGCCCGCCGTCGAGGGCGGCTGGATGCCAAGGTAGCCCAGCACCAGGAAGAACACGACGAACACGCCGTACATGTACATGTGCCAGGTCGGGCGGTAGCGGATCGATTTCGCCGGGCTGTGGTCGAGCCAGGGGAGGAAGAACAGGATGATGACGGCGCCGCCCATCACCACGACGCCCCAGAACTTGGCGTCGAAGGTCTTCAGCAGCAGCACGGCCACCGCGGCAGCCACCAGCACCGCCACCTTGATCATCATGTTGGCGCGCAGCTTGACGAACGACAGCACCGCCGCCAGGCCGATGATCACGCACAGCACGTTGACGAGGTCGTCGGTGGTCGCGCGGAGCATCGAGTAGAACGGCGTGAAGTACCACACCGGCGCGATGTGCGGCGGCGTCTTCAGCGGGTCGGCAGGGATGAAGTTGTTGTACTCGAGGAAGTACCCGCCCAGTTCCGGCGCGAAGAACACGATCGCGCTGAAGGCCATCAGGAACACGCTGACGCCGAGGATGTCGTGCACCGTGTAGTACGGATGGAAGGGAATGCCGTCGAGCGGCCGGCCCTGGGCATCCTTGTGCGCCTTGATCTCGACGCCGTCCGGATTGTTCGAGCCCACCTCGTGCAGCGCGATGATGTGCGCGACGACGAGGCCCAGCAGCACCAGGGGTACGGCGATGACGTGGAAGCTGAAGAAGCGGTTCAGCGTCGCGTCGCTCACCACGTAGTCGCCCCGGATCAGCAGCGCCAGGTCGGGGCCGACGAACGGCACGGCAGCGAACAGGTTCACGATGACCTGTGCGCCCCAATAAGACATCTGGCCCCAGGGCAGCAGGTAGCCCATGAAGGCCTCGGCCATCAGGCACAGGAAGATCGCGCAGCCGAACACCCAGACCAGCTCACGCGGCTTGCGATAGCTGCCGTACAGCAGGCCGCGGAACATGTGCAGGTAGACGACCACGAAGAAGGCCGAGGCGCCGGTCGAGTGCATGTAGCGGACCAGCCAACCCCACGGCACATCGCGCATGATGTACTCGACCGAGGCGAACGCGAGGGTGGCGTCCGGCTTGTAGTGCATCACCAGGAAGATGCCGGTGACGATCTGGATGACCAGCACCAGCAGCGCCAGCGATCCGAAGAAGTACCAGAAGTTGAAGTTCTTCGGTGCGTAGTACTCGGACAGATGCTCCTTGTACAGCTTGCTGGCTGGGAACCGGTTGTCCACCCACGTCAGCAACTGCTGCGGGAGGGACGCGCCGGCCGGGGCTTGCTTGAATTCCGCCATGTCGTTTGCCTCGGGTCTTTCTTGGAGATCAGGCCTTCTTGTCCTCGCCGATCAGCAGGCGCGTCTCGGAAAGGTACATGTGCGGCGGCACCTCGAGGTTGTCCGGCGCGGGCTTGTTCTTGAAAACGCGGCCGGCCATGTCGAAGGTCGAGCCGTGGCACGGGCAGAGGAAGCCGCCCTGCCAATCATCGGGCAGCGAGGGCTGCGGGCCCGCCACGAACTTGTCGGTCGGCGAGCAGCCCAGGTGCGTGCAGATGCCGACCACCACGAGGTACTCCGGCTTGATGGAACGCCACTCGTTGCGGCAGCTCTCCATCGGCGTGATCTCTTCCGGCTTGCGCGCCGACGTGGGGTCGGCCAACTGGCCGTCGAGCTTCTTGAGCTCCTCGATCTGCTGCGGCGTGCGGCGGATCACCCAAACCGGCTTGCCGCGCCACTCGACCGTCACCTTCTCGCCCGGCTGCAGCGAACTGATGTCCACCTCGACCGGCGCGCCAGCCGCCTTGGCCCGCTCCGACGGCGTGAACGTCGAGACGAAGGGCACGGCGACTGCAATGCCGCCCACGGCACCCGCACATCCGGATGCGACGAGCCACGTGCGTTTGGCTTTGTCGACTTGGTGGTCACTCATGAGGTCCTCTGATGGCATTCGCTGGAAGACGCGACAAGAAACACACGTAGGTTTCCGTCTGGGGCAACCTAGGATTCTAACGGACGTGGCACGCATTCTCCCGCAGGACGCACAGCAATCGCCTTCGGCAATACTGCGCTCGCCGACAAGAGGCCCCTGAGGGCCACGGGCAGAGCATCTCGAGGAGCAGCAACATGAGTTTCATGAGTGAGTTCAAGGCCTTCGCCATGAAGGGCAACGTCATCGATCTCGCCGTTGGCGTGATCATCGGTGCGGCGTTCGGGAAGATCGTCGATTCGCTCGTGAAGGACGTGATCATGCCAATCGTCGGGCGGATCTTCGGCGGCCTCGATTTCTCGAACTACTTCGTTCTGCTCGCGAGCCCCCCAGCGGGCTACAACGGACCGATGACCTACGACGCACTGACCAAGGCGGGCGTGCCGGTGCTGGCCTACGGCAACTTCCTGACGGTGGCGCTGAACTTCGTGATCCTCGCCTTCATCATCTTCGTCATGGTGCGGCAGATCAACCGGCTCAAGCGCGAGGAACCCGCGGCACCGCCGGCCGCCGAGCCCCAAGACATCACGCTGCTGCGCGAGATCCGCGACGCACTGAAGAGGTAAGCATCCGTTTCAGCGCCGGCCACCCCAGCCGGCGCGGGCCGCCATGGCCTGAATTTGAGCCCATACTTGCCGATATCAGCGCCATCCTGCGCGGCGGCTTTGGGGCCGCCGTGCCTGCCATCGTGCCTCTTCAGGCTGCTGTGCGCACCATGAATCCGCCCCCTTCGCGTTCAGAGGCCGCCCTCCAGGCGGCAGCCCTCCGGATCAAGCACGCCGCGCGCGAGGCGGCGCAGCGCTGCGTCGACAGCCTCGGGCTGGCCGCGCTGTCGAGCCTGAAGATCCACGAACGCGACGACTTCCTGGCTGCGCAGTTCGAGCTCAATCGCAAGCAGGCGGCGTTCGGGCATACCTTCAACGACACGCTGGACCAGCAGATCCAGCGCGAGACCACGCCCCGGCGCGACTCCCAGCGCTCGCCGACCGTCACCCCCTGGGAAGCGCTGAGCCTCGTGGACGACCACGAGGTCGAAGCCAACATCAACGCCGACCGCTTCGGCCTCACGATCCAGCACGCCTGCGAATGGGAGCTCCGGGAGCTGGATGCGTACGTCGGCTCGCTGCTGCGCCTGGGCAGGCCGGACCATGAGCGCAACCCGCTGCGGCCCGAGCTGATCGGCAAGGCGCTGCTGTCCGCCGTCGAGGCGGTATCGGATCGCCCGGAGGTACGCAAGCTCCTCGGGATCGAACTGGGCCGCAGCCTGGCCGACCTGATGCCGAAGGTGTACGGCGAGATCGTCGCTGCGCTGCGCGATAGCGGTATCCAGCCGGTGAGCCTCGCCCTGCGCGGGGTGCAAGGCCCGGGCAACGACCTCGGCTTCAACACGTCGGGCTACGACGGCCTGTCGAGCCGCAGCGGCGCGCTGGCCGACGAGGCCGCCACGGCGCACGGGCCGCGCCATGGCCCCGCCTATCCGACGCACGGGCTGCGGGGTGTGCCGACGCCGGCGAGCAGGCCGCTGCCGATGCACGGAGCGCGCACCGGCACACCCTTCGGCCAGGTAGACGCCCACCTGATGGGCCTGATCCGCCAATTGGCTGCCGCCGGCGGGGGCGGGGGCGGCACGGACGACGCGCGCGCATCGGGTGGCTTCGCCTCCGGCTTCGCGGCCTCCGGCCATGCACCGGCAGCCAACCTGATCTACGCCCACCGGGACGAGCTGCGCCAGGCGTCCACCGGCCGCCTGGACCACATGGTGATCGACGTGGTGGGCAGCCTCTTCGAGCAGATCCTGTCCGATCCGAAGGTGCCGCCGCAGATGGCACGGCAGATCGCGCGGCTGCAGCTGCCGGTGCTGCGGGTGGCGCTCGGCGACCCCAGTTTCTTCTCGTCGCGCCGCCACCCGGTGCGCCGCTTCGTCAACCGCATCGCATCGCTGGCCTGCGCCTTCGACGATTTTGCGAGCGGGCCGGGCCAGCAGTTCCTCGGGCACGTGCGCGAACTGGTCCAGGAGATCGTCAACGGCGACTTCGACCAGATGGAGGTCTACGAGCAGAAGCTCGGCGCGCTGGAAGCCTTCATCGCCGACCAGGCGCGCCAGGAGGTCCAGCAGCAAGGCAGCAATGCGCCGCAGCTCGTGGAGGCCAAGGAGCACGATCTCCGCGTCCAGCAGCAGTACATGCGGCAGCTGCAGTCCGCGCTCGCCGGCGCCGAAATGCCAGCGTTCCTGCGCGATTTCCTGTCGCAGGTCTGGAGCCAGGCGCTGGTGCTGGCGGCACGCCGGGGCGGGGAATCGGGCGAACTGGCGCTGCGGCTGAAGGGCGCCGCGCGTGACGTGGTCGTCAGCGTCCAGCCGAAAGGCACCCCCACCGACCGCAAGAACTTCCTGATGCAGCTGCCGCAGCTGATGAAGGACCTGAACCACGGCCTGGCGATGATCGGCTGGCCGGAGCCGGCGAAGAAGGCCTTCTTCGCGGAGCTGCTGCCGGCGCACGCCGAATCGCTGAAGGGGCAGTCGCCGCGGGTGCTGGATCACAACCTGCTCGTCAAGCAGCTCGAAGCCGCATTTGCGATGCCGTTGCCCCGCGCCGCCGAAGGCGCCGCCCTGCCCGTGCTGAACGACGCGGTGGAGCAGGCCCACTTCAGCGACGAGGAAGCCGAGCAGATCGGCCTCGTGCGCGAGCAGTCGGTGAACTGGCAGCGCAACGTCGACATCGACCTCGGCGCCGAGCCGGAGATCAGCGCCGTCGACATCAACATCGACGGCCTGCCGCCACCCGAGCCGGTCGAGCCTGCCAGCGGCCCTTCCCTGGCGGATCATGTGCAGCTCGGCTTCGCCTACCAGATGCTCGTCGACGAGCAGTGGCAGAAGGTCAAGCTCAACTATGTGAGCCCCGGGCGCGCGTTTTTTGTCTTCACCACCGGCGGCAAGCACCAGAAGACCGTGTCGCTGACCTCGCGCATGCTGCACCGCCTGTGCGAGGCGGGCCGCTTCCGGGCCTTCGAGAATGCCTTCCTGATCGAACGCGCCACCGCGCGGGCGCGCAAGCAACTCGCCGCGCTGCGCCCGGCCGGCAGCCTGCGCAACTGACGGCTGACGCCGCGGGCGTCAGCCGCCACCCGCCAGGCGGCGCGCCATCCGGATGGCCGCCACCAGGCTCGACGCGTCCGCCACGCCGCGGCCGGCGATGTCGAACGCGGTGCCATGGTCGGGGCTGGTCCGCACGAACGGCAGGCCCAGCGTGACGTTGACGCCGTCTTCCACCCCCAGGTACTTCACCGGGATCAGGCCGTGGTCATGTGTCATCGCGACGACGAGGTCGAATGCCCCGCGGCGGGCGCGCATGAACACCGTGTCGGGCGGGAACGGCCCCTGGGCATCGATGCCTTCCGCGCGGGCCGCCTGGATGGCGGGGCCGATGTAGCGCAGCTCCTCGTCGCCAAAAAGCCCCCCTTCGCCGGCGTGCGGGTTGAGCCCGGCCACGGCGATGCGCGGTGCCGCCTGGCCCCAGCGTGCAGCCGCCGCGTGCGCGATCCGCAGCGTCGACAGCACGGCGTCGAAATCGAGCAGCTCCAGCGCCCTGCGCAGCGCGACATGGATGGTCACCAGCACGACCTTGAGTTCGGGATTGGCCAGCATCATGCGCACGGGCGGAGCGGTCCCGTCCCGGGAGGACAGCGACTGCAGCATCTCGGTGTGGCCCGGGAAGGGCACGCCTGCGGCACTCAACGCCTCCTTGTGCACCGGCGCCGTCACGACGCCGCCCGCCTCCCCCCGCTGGACGGCTTCCACGGCCCGGGTGATCCAGGCGGCGGCCGCCGCACCCGCGCGGGCATCGACCCGGCCCCAGGGCAGCCCCGCCAACCCGCCGAACGATGGCGACTTCAGCAAGGGCATGCAGCGCGGGGGGCAGCCTGCCACGTCGGTGGCACGGTCCAGCAGCGCGATGGGCCACGAGCGCCCCACCAGCGCCATCGCGCGGCGCAAAACGCCGGCATCGCCGACCACGACGCAGCCACGGGCATCGCCCGCCTGCACCGCCCGCACGACGATCTCCGGCCCGATGCCGCACGGGTCGCCCAGCGTCAGCAGCAGAGGAAGGGGGGTTTCGGCCATGGGGCGTCAGGCGGGGTTGTCGATGTCGATGAAGCGGTGCGCCACGCCGAACTGCTCGGCCAGGTGCGCTCCCAGCGCAGGCGCGCCGTAACGCTCGGTGGCATGGTGGCCGCAGGCGAGGAAGGCCACCCCTGTCTCCCGGGCGAGGTGCGCCTGCGGCTCCGACACCTCGCCGGTGATGAACGCGTCCGCGCCGGCCGCGATCGCCGACTCGAAGTAGCCTTGCGCCCCGCCGGTGCACCAGGCCACGCGGCCCAGGGACCGCCCGTCGCCCGGCAGGACCAGCGGCGCCCGGCCCAGTGCCGCGCCGATCCGCATCGCGAGCCCCTCGACGCTGTCGAGGCCGTTCGCGGTACCGATGAAGCCGAGCTCCTGATCGCCGAACCGCCCGTCGGCCACCAGGCCGATCTGCAGCCCGAGCTGCGCGTTGTTGCCCAGCTCGGGGTGGGCGTCCAGCGGGAGGTGGTAGGCGAACAGGTTGATGCCGTGCGCCATCAGGCGCGCGACACGCTCCTTCAACCACCCCGTCAGCCGCCCGTCCTGCCCGCGCCAGAACAGGCCGTGGTGCACGACCAGCGTGTCGGCGCCGTCCTCGATGGCCGCGTCGATCAGTGCGCGGCTCGCCGTCACGCCGGAGACGATGCGCCGCACCTCGGCGCGCCCCTCGACCTGCAGACCGTTCGGCCCATAATCCTTGAAGCGGTCGACCGCCAGCAGCCGGTTCAGGTATCGGTCGATTTCGTCGCGCTGGACCATCACAAGCTTGCCCCCTGCTTCCTGTTGAATGCGTAGAACCTGGCTGATTTTCTCGCAGGCCGTCACCGTGTCGCTGGCCCTGCTGTTCGTCGTCGCGACGCTGAAGCCCGATTGGCTGTCCCGGCGCCCGGGCCAGCCCTTGCTGCCGGAAATCGTGTCGATCGTCAGCGCGCCGGTGGCGTCGGCCACGCCCGCCAGCGCGGCGCTGTCCGGCTACAGCGCGGCGGCACGCAAGGCCGCCCCGTCGGTGGTCAGCGTCACCGCGCTGCGCGCGCCCCAGCGCAACCCGCACGTCGACGACCCCTGGTTCCGGTTCTTCTTCCGCGAGGGCAACGGCCCGCAGCGCCAGGAGCCCCAGCGCGGCCTCGGCTCGGGCGTCATCGTGTCGCCGGAAGGCTACCTGCTCACCAACAACCACGTCATCGACGGTGCGAGCGAGATCGAAGTCCAGCTCGCCGACGGCCGCCAGGCCTCGGCCAAGGTGATCGGCGCCGACCCCGAGAGCGACGTCGCGGTGCTGAAGATCTCGCTCGACCGGCTGCCGGCGGTCACCTTCGGCCACGTCGACGAACTGCAGGTCGGCGACATCGTGCTGGCCATCGGCAACCCGTTCGCCGTGGGGCAGACGGTCACGTCGGGCATCGTCAGCGCCATGGGCCGCAGCCGGCTCGGCATCAACACCTTCGAGAACTTCATCCAGACCGATGCCGCGATCAACCCCGGCAACTCCGGCGGCGCCCTGGTGGACGTGAACGGCAACCTCGTCGGCATCAACACGGCGATCTTCTCGCGCAGCGGCGGCAGCCTCGGCATCGGCTTCGCCATTCCCGCCGACTCGGCGCGGCAGGTGATGGAAAGCCTGATCCGCGACGGCACCGTCACGCGCGGATGGATCGGGGTGGAGCCTCGCGACCTGACGCCGGAGATCGCCGAGACCTTCCAGCTGCCCGTGACCGAGGGCGTGTTGATCACCGGCGTGCTGCAGGACGGCCCCGCCAGCCAGGGCGGCATCCGGCCGGGCGACGTCGTCGTCAGCGTCCAGGGGCACGCCGTCACCAACACGCAGCAGCTGCTCAGCGCGGTGGCGGCGCTGAAGCCCGATTCCACCGTCGAGATCGGCGTGCAGCGGGGCCGCCAGGCGGTCGACCTGCAGGTGCGGGTCGCACAGCGCCCGCGTGCCACGATGCGCTGAGGGCTGCCGGGCAGCCCGTCAGCTGCTGGCGGTGGTTTCGCTCTCGGGCGCCTTGGTGTGCTTGATGAACAGCTGGGCCGCCCAGATGCCCACCTCGTAGAGCAGGCACATCGGAATGGCCAGCGCCAGCTGCGACACCACATCCGGCGGCGTGATGACCGCTGCCACGATGAACGCCAGCACGATGAAATAGCCGCGGAACGACCGCAGCTTCTCGATGCTCACGAGGCCCATGCGCGCCAGCACGATCACCACGATCGGCACCTCGAACGCGGCCCCGAACGCGATGAACATGGTCAGCACGAAGCTCAGGTAGGCCTCGATGTCCGGCGCCGCGGTGATGCTCTTGGGCGCAAAGCCCTGGATGAACTTGAACACCTGGCCGAACACGAAGAAGTAGCAGAACGCCACCCCGACGAAGAACAGCAGCGTGCTCGACACCACGAGCGGCAGCACCAGCTTCTTCTCGTGCGAGTAGAGCCCCGGCGCCACGAAGGCCCAGACCTGGTACAGCACCACCGGCAACGCCACCAGGAAGGCAGCCAGCAGGGTGATCTTCAACGGCACCACGAACGGCGAGATGACGTTGGTGGCGATCAGCGTCGCGCCTTGCGGCAGCGTGGCCACGAGCGGCTGCGCCAGCAGGTCGTAGAGGCCGCCCGGGCCCGGCCACAGGCACAGCCCCCCGAACACCACGCCGACGGCGATCAGCGCCCGGATGAGGCGGTCGCGCAGTTCGATCAGGTGCGAAACGAAGGGTTGTTCGGTGCCCTCGAGTTCGTCTTTCTCGGGCGCACTCATGACGCCCGCTTCGGACGATGCCGCGCCACACGCGCTGCACCCGACTGCGCCTTGCTGCGGATGCCGTTGCGCTGCTTGTACCACTGCGGTACGGCCCCGCGCTTGAGCCGCCAGTTCTTGTGCGGATGCCTGTATTCAGGGACCGGCGTGGCCAGGGGATCGCTGCCCACCGCCGGCGCATGCCCTGCGGTGGAAGCGTCCGCCCAGTCCCGCTCCAGGTCGCTCGTATGCTGGCTCATCTCGCTGTGGACCGTCTGCTCGACGTTGCGTGCAGCGTCCTCGAACTGCGTCTTCATCTTCTTCAGCTCTTCGAGCTCGATCGACCGGTTGACCTCGGCCTTGACTTCGGCCACGTAACGCTGCGCCTTGCCCACGAAGTGCCCCACCGTGCGGGCCACCTTGGGCAGACGCTCCGGGCCGATGACGATCAGCGCCACCGCGCCGATGAGCGCAATCTTGTCGAAACCGAAATCGATCATGCGCGGCTCTCAACCCACTGCGCGCCGGCGCTCAGGACTTGCTCTTGGCTTCGACGTCGACCGTGTGCGGATCGGCGCTGCGCTGCGCGCCGACCTGCTGCTGCGGGGCCGCCGGCGTCTCGGGGGAACCATCGGCCCCACCGCGCACGCCGTCCTTGAAACCCTTGACGGCGCCGCCGAGATCGGAGCCGATGTTCTTCAGCTTCTTGGTGCCGAAGATCAGCACGACGACCAGCAACACGATCAGCCAATGCCAGATGCTGAACGAACCCATGTCAATCTCCTGAAACGAATACGGTCGATTCTAGGGGGCCCTCGTGACAGCCTTGCTGCGCTGGAGGGTCAGCCCTTCGACCAGGGACGGGGGCCGCCCATGACATGCAGGTGCAGATGGGGCACCTCCTGCATGCCGTCGCGGCCGGTGTTGATGACGTGCCGGTAACCGTTGGTCACCCCCAGCTCCCGCATCAGCCGGGCACTCAGGACCATCATGCGCCCCAGCAGGGCAGCGTGTGCTTCGGCCACATCGACCATCGAGGCGATGTGGACTTTGGGGATGATCAGGACATGCACCGGCGCCCAGGGCGCGATGTCGTGGAAGGCGAGCAGTTCGTCGTCCTCGTAGACCTTCCTCGACGGGATCTGGCCGGCGACGATCTTGCAGAAGATGCAGTTGGAGTCGGTATGCATGGCGTGGTGGGTCATTCGGGCATCGCTCGGCGATCGTTGAGGTTCAGCCAACCCCGCACGACGCGGTACAGGAACCAGATCGAAATGATGCCCCACGCGATCCAGCCCGGGATGTAGAACAGCAGCCACAGCGGCAGCGTGACGATGTACAGCCCCGCCGCCCACACCACGCTGCGGATGCGCCAGCGGAAGTGCGTGGCCTGCCAGGTGCCGTCCGCATCGGGCCGCTTCACCAGGTCGAGGATGAACGCGGCGATCAGCAGCAGCACGCCGGGCTGGAAGGCCGGCACCACCGCGCCCACCGCGACGATGGCGTGCAGCGCGTAACTGATATGGCCGATCGTGCGCAGCGACTGCTCGCGGCCCGGATCTTCCACCACGTCGACTATCTGGCTCATCCAAAGGCTCCCGGGCGCGTGTGGCGCGGCCCCAGGGCCGCTGGCGAACTATTCGCCGTCCTGCTCGCGCTGCTGCGCCTTGCGCAGTGCGAACTCCTCCAGCCCTGAGAGTCCCTCGCGGCGCTGGAGTTCGGCCAGCACGTCGGCCGGCCGCAGATCGAACGCCGCCAGCGCCACCATCGAGTGGAACCACAGGTCGGCCACCTCGTAGACGATCTTGGCGCGGTCGCCGTCCTTGGCGGCCATCACCGTCTCGGTGGCTTCCTCGCCGATCTTCTTCAGGATGGCATCGGTGCCCTTGCTGAACAGGCGCGCGACGTAGCTCGCACCCGGATCGCCGCCTTTGCGGGACTCGATCACCTCGGCCAGCCGTGCCAGCGTGTCGTTGCCGCTCATTTGTAGATGCTTTCCGGGTCTTTCAAGACCGGATCGACGGCCTGCCACCCGCCGCCGTCCAGGCGTTGGTAGAAGCAGGAATGCCGGCCGGTATGGCACGCGATGCCGGGCTCGTGGCCCAACTGGGTCACCTCCAGCAGCACCACGTCGTTGTCGCAGTCCATGCGGATCTGGTGGACCTTCTGGATGTGGCCTGACTCCTCGCCCTTGTGCCACAGGCGCTGCCGGGATCGGCTCCAGTAGACGGCCTCGCCGATCTCGGCCGTGCGCGCCAGCGCCTCGCGGTTCATGAACGCGAACATCAGCACGTCCTTGCTGCCGCGCTCCTGCGCGATGACGGGCACCAGCCCGTCGCGGTCCCACTTGATGCTGTCGAGCCAGTCCATGGGGGCAGTTTAAGTCGCGGCGTGCGTGGGGCCCGAGAAGCCGCGCTCCTCGGCGAACCAGCGCAGCACCGGCACCGTCCCGGGAAGCACCGGCGAGACATCCACCGGCAGCGTGTTCCAGGCCATCTGCTGCGCCTCCCGCATCTCGAAGGCGCCGTCCCAAGCAAAGACCTTGCAGAAGTGCAGGCGCACGCGCGCGTGCGCATAGTCGACCACCTCGATGCGCCACGGCTGCACCGCGCCGATGGTGATGCCCAGTTCCTCGTGCAGCTCGCGGCGCAGCGCCTGCTCGACCGATTCGCCCGCCTCCAGCTTGCCGCCGGGGAACTCCCAGTACCCGGCGTAGACCTTGCCCTCGGGCCGGGAGGTCAGCAGGAAGCGGCCGCCGCCGTCGATGAGCACACCGACCGCGACATCGACCGGAACGCGTTCGCCGGACGCCTGTTGCGCGGGGGCCTCCTCAGGCATCGCTGCGGCCCGAATAGTCGCGCGCGAACTGGAAAGCCACGCGGCCCGACCGCGAGCCGCGCTCCAGGGCCCACACCAGCGCCTCGGGCCGGGCGGACTCGATGCGCTCGGCCGGCACGCCGAAGTGCTGCAGCCACTGCGCGACGATCGCCAGGTACTCGCCCTGGCTGAAGGGATAGAAGCTCACCCACAGCCCGAAGCGCTCGGACAGCGAGATCTTCTCCTCCACGACTTCCCCCGGGTGCACCTCGCCATCCTCGGTGTGCGTGTACGTCAGGTTCTCCTTCATGTACTCCGGCAGCAGGTGGCGGCGGTTGCTGGTCGCGTAGATCAACACGTTGTCGCTCGCCTGCGCGACCGAACCGTCGAGGATCGACTTCAATGCCTTGTAGCCCGGCTCGCCCTCGTCGAAGCTCAGGTCGTCGCAGAAGATGATGAAGCGCTCGGGCCGCTCGCCGACCAGGTCGACCAGATCGGGCACGTCGACCATGTCGGCCTTGTCGACCTCGATCAAGCGCAGGCCGCGGCCGGAGAACTCGTTCAGGCAGGCCTTGACGAGCGAGCTCTTGCCGGTCCCCCGGGCGCCGGTCAGCAGCACGTTGTTGGCCGCGCGGCCGGCCACGAACTGCTCAGTGTTGCGGACCAGGCGCTCCTTCTGCGGCTCCACCTCCTTCAGGTCGGCCAGGCGGATGGTGGACACATGCTTCACCGGCTCGAGCACGCCGCTGCCCCGGCGCTTGCGGTAGCGCCAGGCGATGGCGGCATCCCAGTCGGGCGCAGCAGCGGGCAGCGGCAGCACGGCTTCGAGGCGCGCGAGCAGCGCATCGGCGCGCCGCATCAGGTGGTCGAGGTCGATCGCCATGTCAGCCACCTCGGGCGGAGACGCGCGAGGGCGGGGTCAGCAGCTTCATTCGGGTGCGAAGGGTCAGGCAAAAACGGCCAGTTTAGCGAGCGGGCACACCGGGGCCGGCCCCGGCTCATCCGCCAGGCACGTCGAACAGCCGCCCCTCCGCGACCGCGATGACCCGGTCGCCCGCCACACGCTCGACCGCATGCAGCCCGGTGAAACCGCCGAACGCCGGCAGCACCGCCACGCCCGAATGCAGGTGGAAGCAAGGCAGGCGCATGCGATCCAGGCCGCGCCCGACCCAGGCGCCCGGATGCACGTGGCCGGCCACGACCGCCCTGCCGGGCACGGCACGGGGATGGTGGCACAGCGCCACGCCCGCCAATGCCCAGGGCTCGTCCAGGCAGCGGATGCCGAGCGTGGGCGGTGGATCGCCCGCACGATCGTCGTGGTTGCCCCGCACCAAGGTCAGCGCCAGCCGCGGGTGGCGGTCCCGCCACCGGCCGATGGCCGCCTGCGTGGCTGGCGCATGGGCATGCGCCGAATGCAGCAGGTCGCCGAGGAACACGATGTGCTCGACGCCGTGCGAAGCCACCAGGCCGTCGAGGCGGGCCAGCGTGTCGGACGTGGTGCCCTGCGGCACCGGCACGCCCAGCCGCCGAAAGCTCACCGCCTTGCCGAGATGGGCATCGGCCACCAGCAGCATGCGCCGCTCGGGCAGCAAGGCCGCCTTCTGCGGCAGCAGCCGCAGGGGCTCACCGCCCCAGATCAGATCCATCATGGCTGCCACGGTAGCAGCCGACGTGCCCCGCGGCTCAGCGGGCCAGCAGTTCCAGCGACGCGTCCAGGTACTCGCTCGGGCTTCGCTTGAAGCCGGACCGTGCATAACGCTGCAGCCGCCCGATCGCAAAGGCCGTGAGCACGGAAGCGCGCACCTGGCTGTCGACGGTGGGCGTCTCCGAGCCCGCCTTCTCCGCCGCGCCGCGCAAGCTCTGGCGCAGCACGGACTCCAGACGATCGAAGAACTGGTTCATGCGGGCCGACAGGCGCTCGTTCTCGAACACCAGGGCATCGCCCACCATCACCCTCACCATCCCCGGGTTCTTCTCAGCGAACTGCAGCAGCACGGCGACGCTGCGCTGCGCCTGCACCTGGCCCAGCGGCTCCCGCTCGACGATCTGGTTCACCAGCGAGAACACGCTGCTTTCGATGAACTCGATCAGCGCCTCGAACATCTGTGCCTTGCTGGCGAAGTGGCGGTACAGCGCGGCTTCACTGACCTCGAGCCGGGCGGCCAGCGCGGCCGTGGTGATGCGCTCGACGCCGGGCTGCTCCAGCATCGAGGCCAGCATCTGCAGGATCTGTACGCGGCGCTCGCCCGGCTTGGGCCGCTTGCGCACCGGCGGGCCTTCGTTGGACTCCGGCCGGCCGCTCTCCGGGATCGATAAAGGATCAGCCATCGCGAAGTGCGAAAGAGTCAACGGTGCGATTGATTCTTGCACGCAGAAACAATTTCGCATCTCCCCTGCAAACACTCACCTCAAGGGTTCGTGCCGCTTTCACGTCGGCCTCCCGAGGGCGTTGTGAAGCCGGCAAAAGTGCGCAGTCGACGCGTTGAATCGGGTTTACCCGCGTGGTCGATGCCGTCCGTGCTGGAGGAGATCACCGAGGCGGCGAACGGCCTTGTCGACGTAACCGGGCCGCATCGTCCAGCGCACGGCCCGCTGCTGCGGCAGGCCGGCGCGGCGGCCGAAGCGCTGCATCCACACCGTGTGCATGCCGATGCGCCGCGCCGCCTTCTGATGCTGCAGCGTGTCTTCGACCAGCACACATCTCCAGACCGGCACCCGCAGCCGCGCGGCCACCGCGCGCAGCATCCGCGCATCGGGCTTGGGCCGCAGTTGGCCGAACATCGCCATGTCCTCGATCGTCACCACGGCATCGAACCACTGTGCGATGCCCAGCACCGCGAGCACGCGCAGCGCATAGGCACGCGGTGCATTGGTGAGGATGACCTTGCGGCCGGGCAGCCGGCGCAGCGCCGCCAGGTCATGCCGGTGACCGGTGACCCGTTCCTCCAGGTCCGGGAGCAAATGCGTCTCGCGAAGAAAATGCGCCGGCTTCACGTCGTGGTGGCGGACCAGCCCCAGCAGGGTCGCGCCATACCGGAGCCAGTACAGCCGGCGCAGGCGGTCCGCCTCGTCGGGCGGCACCTGCAGCTCGCGCTGCACATAGGCGCCCATCGACTCGTGCAGCGCGCCGAACACATAGGCGCCTGCATCGTGCAGCGTGTCATCGAGGTCGAACAGCCAGACGGTCCGGTTCACCGGGATGCCTTCGATCCGGCGGGCTGCGGTGCGGGCAGCAGCAGGCGGCCGGGCCCCGCCGAGCCCGCGGCGCCGGACACGCCCTGCGCCATCTAGTGCGACCGGATCATCGTGCCGTAGGCCTGATCCGAGAGGATCTCCAGCAGCATCGCGTGCGGCACCCGGCCGTCGATGATGTGCACGGCGTTCACGCCGCCCTTGGCCGCATCGAGCGCGCCGGCGATCTTGGGCAGCATGCCGCCGGAGATGGTGCCGTCGGCGAACAGTTCGTCGATCTCGCGGGCCGACAGGTTGGTCAGCAGCTTGCCCGACTTGTCGAGCACGCCCGGCGTGTTCGTCAGCAGCATCAGCTTCTCGGCCTTCAGCACCTCGGCCAGCTTGCCGGCCACCACATCGGCGTTGATGTTGTAGTTCTCGTTGTTGGCGCCGAAGCCCAGGGGCGAGATGACCGGGATGAACTGGTCGTCCTGCAGCGCCTTCACCACGCTGGGGTCGATCGACTCGATCTCGCCCACCTGGCCGACGTCGTGCTCCACGCTCGGGTCGTTCTTGTCGACCATCTTCAGCTTGCGCGCGCGGATCAGGCCGCCGTCGCGGCCGGTCAGGCCCACGGCCTTGCCGCCGGCCTGGTTGATCAGGCCCACGATGTCCTGCTGCACCTGGCCGGCCAGCACCCATTCGACGACTTCCATCGTCTCCTCGTCGGTGACGCGCATGCCCTGGATGAACGTGCCCTTCTTGCCCAGGCGGCTCAGCGCCTCGTCGATCTGCGGGCCGCCGCCGTGCACCACCACCGGGTTCATGCCGACGAGCTTCAGCAGCACCACGTCCTCGGCGAAGTCCTGCTGCAGCGCCGGATCGGTCATCGCGTTGCCGCCGTACTTGATGACGATGGTCTTGCCGTGGAACTTGCGGATGTAGGGCAGCGCCTGCGCCAGGATCTCGGCCTGCTCGCGCGGCGCGATGTGCTGGAGGTCTGGGACGGTCGGTGCGGTCATGGCAGTTGGTGCGACGCAGCAAATGATCGTTCGATTGTAGGGACGCAGCCCACCCGCCGGGTGTCAGCGGCTGTGCACGCCACGCGCCGGCGCGGCGTCGGCCGGCCGCGCCTCGCCCAAGGCCAGCACGATCCCGCACAGCTCGCCGGGCCGTGCATGCTGGCAGGAGTTCTGCAGCAGCGAGAGCTGCTGTTCCAGCACCTGCAAGGCCGCGATCCGCTCCCGCACGTGGCCCAGGTGCTCGGCCACCACGGTGTCGACCGCCGAGCAATCCGCCCCGGGCCCGTCGATGTGGGCCAGCAGCACGCGGATCTCGTCGAGGCTCATGTCGAGCGCACGGCAGTTGCCGATGAACTTCAGCCGCTGCAAGGCGCCGGCCTCGTAGCGACGGTAGTTGTTGTCGCCGCGCGCAGGCGCCGGCAGCAGGCCCGACTTCTCGTAGAAGCGCACCGTCTCGACATCCATCCCGGCCGCCGCCGCCAGTTCTCCGATCCGCATCATCCCTCCTTGCAGGGGAAAGGCACAGGCCACTGTAGCGGCTTGACTCCGGAGCGGCTCCAGGGTTTGCAATGCCGGCATGGCCCCCACGCATCCGCATCCCCCCGTTCGCGCGAACGCCCATGATCCGGCGCACGGTCCCACGCACGACCATCCGCACCATTCGCACGGCCATTCGCACGGCCATTCGCACGGCCATTCGCACGATCATCCCCACACCCACTCTCACAAACACGCGCACGGCCACGCGCATGCCCCCCACCCCGGCCACGCCGCCGGCGCCTGCTGCGGCGGCGGCGCGGTGCACGCGTCACCCCCGCCGGCCCTCGCCCCCGGCCAGGGCACGAGGCTGCACGTCCCGCAGATGGACTGCGCCGCCGAGGAGTCCGACATCCGCCGTGCGCTCGAGCCGTTGGCCGGCATCCGCGCGCTCGGCTTCCACCTCGGCAGCCGCACGCTGACCGTCGACGCGCCGCCCCCGGTGGTCGATGCGGCCGTGCAGCGTATCCGGGCGGCCGGCTACACGGCCACGCCCCTGGCCGGCGATGCGGCGCCCGCCACGCCCGCGGGCGGCACCCTTCGGCTGGCGGCAGCCCTGGCGCTCGCGGTCGTGGCCGAACTGCTGCATTTCCTGGCGCCCGACACGCTGGCCTGGCGCGTCGCCGGCATGGCCACCGCGGCCGCGGCGATCGGCCTGGCCGGCTTCGGCACCTACGTCAAAGGCCTCCAAGCGCTGCGGCATGCGCGGCTGAACATCAATGCGCTGATGGCCGTGGCGGTCACCGGCGCCTTTGCGATCGGCCAGTGGCCCGAGGCCGCAATGGTCATGGCGCTGTACGCCCTGGCCGAGGCCATCGAGGCGCGGGCCGTCGACCGCTCGCGCCGCGCCCTGCAGGGCCTGCTCGCGCTCGCGCCGCAGACGGCCCGCGTGCTGCAGCCCGGGGGGCAGTGGGCCGACCAGCCGGCAGCCGCCGTGCCGGTGGGTGCGGTCGTGCGGGTCCGGCCGGGCGAGCGCCTGCCGCTCGACGGTACGGTGGCCGAGGGCCGCAGCACGATAGACCAGTCGCCCGTCACCGGGGAAAGCATCCCGGTGGACAAGGCGCCCGGGGACCCGGTGTTCGCCGGCACGGTCAACCAGGCGGGCCTGCTCGACGTGCGCGTGGGCGCCTCGTTCGACCACAGCACGCTGGCCCGCATCATCCAGGCGGTCGAACAGGCCCAGGGCTCGCGCGCGCCGACCCAGCGCTTCGTCGACCGCTTCGCGGCCGTCTACACGCCGGCGGTGTTCGCCGTCGCGCTGGCGGTGGCCGCGCTGGGCCCGTGGCTGTTCGGATGGGCGGGGCTCGACGCGCTCTACAAGGCGCTGGTGCTGCTGGTGATCGCCTGCCCCTGTGCGCTGGTGATCTCGACGCCGGTCACCGTCGTCAGCGGGCTGGCCGCCGCGGCGCGGCGCGGCATCCTGATCAAGGGGGGCGCATTCCTGGAAGACGCACGCGGGCTCAAGATGGTGGCGCTCGACAAGACCGGCACCGTCACCGAGGGCCGGCCGGCCCTGGTGGCATGGGAGCCGATGCAGCCTTCCGCACCTCGGGAGCCGCTGGGCGCCATCGCCGCCGCGCTGGCACAGGCCTCCGACCATCCCGTCTCCCAGGCCATCGCCGCCGGCCTGCCGCCGCCGAGCGCCCACGTGCAGCAGGCGACGGCCCTGCCCGGCCGCGGCGTCGCCGGCCGGATCGACGGACGCGACTTCGTCCTGGCCAGCCACCGGACGATCGAGGAGCGCGGACAGTGCAGCCCGGCCCTGGAAGCCGCCCTGGCGGGCCACGAGGCAGCCGGCCGCAGCGTCACGCTGCTGGCCGACGACGAGGGCGTGCTGGCGCTGTTTGCGGTGGCGGACACGATCAAGCCCCACGCCCGCGAAGCGATCGCGGCGTTGCACGCCCTGGGCATACGGACGGTGATGCTCAGCGGGGACAACCGCGCCACCGCCGAGGCCATCGCCCGCGAGGCCGGCATCGCGGAAGCCCGCGCCAACCTGCTGCCCGAAGACAAGCTCGCCGCGATCGAGGGGCTTCAGCGGGAGCACGGCGCGACCGCGATGGCCGGCGACGGCATCAACGACGCGCCCGCCCTCGCGCGTGCCGACATCGGCATCGCGATGGGCGCGGCCGGCTCCGACACCGCGGCCGAGGCGGCCGACGTGGTGGTGATGAACGACGACCTGCGCCGCATCGCCGAGACGGTGAGGCTGTCGCGCCGCACGCATGCGCTGCTGTGGCAGAACATCTCGCTGGCGCTGGGGATCAAGGCGGCCTTCCTGGTCGCCGCGCTGCTGGGCAGCGCCACGATGTGGATGGCCGTGTTCGCCGACATGGGCGCCAGCCTGCTGGTCGTGGCCAACGGACTGCGGCTGCTGCGCCACCGCTAGGCGGGCGCACGGCCCGGCCCCACGGGCTGCACGCATCGCTTTGGGGCGGCCGGCGCCTCGTGCATTCCCTGGCCGAATAATTGCTCTAGGTGGATACCCCGACCGGTTCCCAACCGGCGGTATGCCACCGATTCCTCCATGCACCTGCCCCGTGTCGCCGGCGAGATACGGCGTGTGGCGGAGGGTTCGATCCGGCATGCCGCACGAGACGGACCGCCGGGGCCGATCGACGGTTTTCCGTCCCCGCGGGGACGGCCTGCCGATCGCACCAAAGCAGACCGCGCCCCATCGAACGGCACCCGATCCCACGAGAGGTGCCGCCACAGCAAGGCCTTTCTCACCCATCGATCCCTCACGGAGTTCCAATGAAGCGTTCCCTCCTTTGTTTCGCCGCGCTCGCAGCCGTCGCCGGCACGGCCAGCGCGCAGTCTTCGGTGACCGTGTTCGGCATCCTCGATGCCGGCGTGCGCTACGTCAAAAACGGCGACCGCGACCAGGTGCTGCTGTCGTCCGGCGGTGTGGCCACCAGCCGCCTCGGCTTCCGCGGCACGGAAGACCTGGGCGGCGGCCTGAAGGCAGGCTTCTGGCTCGAGAGCCAGGTCAACGTCGACGCCGGCACGAGCGCCACGAAGTTCTGGCACCGCCGCTCGACGGTGAGCCTGTCGGGCAACTTCGGCGAAGTGCGGCTGGGCCGGGACTTCTCGCCGACCTACCGCGTCGCGACCGCCTCCGATCCGTTCAGCGACACTGGCATCGGCGCGATCGCCAACGTGTTCTCGGCCAGCAGCATCAACGGCGGCGCCTACGCCACGCACACGCGCCTGGACAACTCGGTCAGCTACTTCCTGCCGGCCACGCTGGGCGGCTTCTACGGCCAGCTCACGGCCGCCGCGGGCGAAGGCGCCTCGGGCACCAAGCTGTACGGCGGCCTGATCGGCTACAAGGCCGGCCCGCTGGACGTGAGCGCCGGCTACAGCGAGACCGAGGTCACCGACGACGACAACGTCAAGTACGGCGCGCTGGCCGCCGCTTACGACTTCGGCATGCTCAAGCTGATGGGCGGCTGGTCGCAGCTCAAGTACATCGGCGCCAAGGAGAACCACTACAACATCGGCGCTCTGGTGCCGCTGGGCTCGGGCACCGTGCGCGCCTCGTACGTGCACTCCGAGGGCAAGGGCGGCGCGTTCACGGCCGACGGCCGCAAGAACGAGGCCGACCTCTTCGCGATCGGCTACGTGCACGACCTGTCCAAGCGCACCGCGGTGTACAGCAACTTCTCGTACATCAAGAACAAGGGCGGCGCCCAGTTCGTGGTGTCGGGCGGCCCGGCGCTGAACGGCGGCGACAAGTCGCGCGGCCTGGACGTCGGCATCAAGCACAGCTTCTGATGCCGCGACGGGCCGCCGCACGACGCGGCGGCCCCGGCGCGCTTCATCCCCCCGGGGTGTAGCGCGCCTCCAGGTGGGCCTTGAAATGCGCCGGATTCAATACCTCGCCGCTGGCGCGGCGGGCCAGTTCGTCGGTCGGCCAGCGCGAGCCCTGCTGCCAGATGTGGGTGTCGAGCCAGCCGAACACCGGCGCCAGTTCGCCCCGGCCGATGCTTGCATCCATCCCGGGCAGCGAACGCCGCATCGTGGCGAACCATTGCGCCGCGTACATCGCGCCCAGCGAATAACAAGGGAAGTAGCCGAACAGCGCCTCCGGCCAGTGCACGTCCTGCAGCGGGCCGTCGGTGTAGTCGCCGCGTGTGTCGACGCCGAGCAGTTCCTGCATCTTGGCGTTCCACAGCGCCGGGATGTCCTCGGCCTCGATGTCGCCCTCGATCAGCGGCCGCTCGATCTCGTAGCGCAGGATCACGTGCGCGGGGTAGGTGACCTCGTCGGCATCGACGCGGATGCGCCCGGGCCGCACGCGGGTCAGCAGCCGCCAGAGGTTTTCCGGTTCGAACGCCGGCTGCGGCCCCAGGTGCGCCGCCACCAGCGGTGCCAGTCGCTCGACGAAGCCGCGGTGCCGGCCCAGCTGCATCTCGAAGCTGAGCGACTGGCTCTCATGGATCGCCATCGACCGGGCGAAGCCCGCGGGCTGGCCCAGCAGTGCACGCGGCAGGTTCTGCTCGTAGCGGCCGTGGCCGGTCTCGTGGATGGTGCCCATCAGGCTGGTGAGGAAGTCGTCCGCACCGTAGCGGGTGGTCAGGCGCACGTCCTCGGGCACGCCGCCGGAGAAGGGATGCGCGCTCACGTCGAGCCGGCCGGCCTCGAAGTCGAAGCCCAGCAGGCGCATGGCCGCCTCGCACAGCGCGCGCTGGCGCTCCACCGGGAACGGGCCGACGGGCTCGATGCAGGGCAGGCCGGCCTGGCGCTCGACCGCGCGCACGATCATCCCGGGCAGCCACTGGCGCAGGTTCGCGAACACGCGGTCGACCAGCGCGCAGGTCATGCCGGGTTCGTAGCGGTCCATCAGCGCGTCGTACAGGCCCAGGCCCGACTGTTCGGACAGCAGCCGCGCCTCCTCCCGGCCCACGCGCAGCACCTCGCGGAAGTTCTCGAGGAAGCCCGCCCAGTCGTTGGCCGGGCGCTGCGTGCGCCACGCGTGCTCGCAGCGCGAAGTGGCGTGCTGCCGGGCCTGCACCAGCGACTCGGGCAGCGCATTGGCGTTGCGCCAGTCGCGGCGGATCTCGCGCAGGTTGGCGCGCTGCAGGTCGTCGAGCGGCTCCTGCTCCGCGCGCTCGATCTGCCGGACCAGCGCGCCGTCGGTGCGCAGCCGGTGCGTGAGCCCGGCCAGCTCGGCCATCGCCGCGCTGCGGGCCTCGTTGCCCTTGGGCGGCATGTTCGCGGCCTGGTCCCAGCCGACGATGGCGGCCAGGTGGTCGAAGCGATGCAGCCGCTGGTAGTGGCGCACCAGGTCATCGTAGGCAGGCGTGGCGCTCAAGAGCTCTCCTCGTTCGAACCGGACCGCGGGCGGCGCTCAGCCGTCCAGGCGCCCCGGGAACACCCACAGCAGCGCCGCCGTCATCGTGACATAGCGCAGGCACTTGCCGACCGCCATGTAGGCCACGCACGGCCAGAACGGCATGCGCAGCCAGCCCGCGACCGCGCACAGCGGATCGCCCACCACTGGCAGCCACGACAGCAGGCAGGCCTTGGGGCCAAAGCGCTGCAGCCAGCCCAGCGCGCGGTTGCGCGCAGGGTGGTGCGTGGCCTTCTCGTAGGCCAGCTCCGCGCCGTAGCCCATCCACCAACTGATGGCGCCGCCGGCCGTGTTGCCGGCAGTCGCCACGGCCACCGCCGGCCAGAACATCCCCGGATCGAGCTTGACAAGGCCGAACACCGCCGGCTCCGAGCCGAGCGGCAGCAGCGTGGCCGACACCAGCGACACGACGAACACCGCCCCCAGGCCGAACTCCGGCATCGCCAGCGCGGCGAGCAAGGCCGCCACGCCATCCTGCAACCAACTTTCCATCATGGGAGGTTAACCCGGCGCACGGGGTCCGCGCCGCTATACTCCTGCCTCCTTTTTCAGCACCCCTCCCTCTGTCCACGCCCATGAAGATCGGCCCGATCGAGCTGCCGAACAGGCTCTTCGTCGCCCCGATGGCAGGGGTGACCGACCGGCCTTTCCGCATGCTGTGCAAGCAGCTTGGCGCGGGCTACGCGGTCAGTGAGATGGTGACGTCCAAGCGCGAGCTCTGGAAGAGCCTGAAGACCTCGCGCCGTGCCGACCACACCGGCGAGGCCGCGCCCATCGCGGTGCAGGTGGCCGGCGTCGACCCGGCCGAGATGGCCGATGCCGCGCGCTACAACATCGACCGCGGCGCGCAGGTCATCGACATCAACATGGGCTGCCCGGCCAAGAAGGTATGCAACGTGTGGGCGGGCTCGGCGCTGATGAAGAACGAGCCGCTCGCGCTGCGCATCGTCGAGGCGGTGGTGGCCGCGTGCGCGCCGCACGGCGTGCCCGTCACGCTGAAGATGCGCACCGGCTGGTGCGAGGCCGAGCGCAACGCGGTGGCGCTGGCCCGCGCGGCCGAGGCTGCCGGCGTCGCGATGGTGACGGTGCACGGCCGCACGCGCGAGCAGGGCTACAGCGGGCTGGCCGAGTACGACACCATCGCGGCCGTCAAGGCGGCGCTGGCCATCCCCGTGGTGGCCAACGGCGACATCGACTCCCCCGCCAAGGCCCGCGCGGTGCTGGCGCACACCGGGGCCGATGCCCTGATGATCGGCCGCGCCGCGCAAGGCCGCCCGTGGATCTTCCGCGAGATCGGCCACCACCTCGCCACCGGCGAGCTGCTGCCGCCGCCACCCGTGGCCGACGTGCGCCGGTGGCTGGTCGCGCACCTGCACGACCACTACGGCCTCTACGGCGAACAGAGCGGCGTGCGCAGCGCGCGCAAGCACATCGGCTGGGCCGTGCATGCGCTGCCCGGCGGCGCGGCGTTCCGCGCCCGGATGAACCTGATCGACGACTGCGAGCAGCAGGTCCGCGCGGTGGCCGACTGGTTCGACCGCCTGGCCGAGCAGCACGAACGGCTGCCGGCCAACGACGACTGCGTCGCCCTGTCGGCCTGATCCCTCTTTTCCTTTTCCATGACCAAGAAACACCTCGAAGCCTGCGTGCGCGAGAGCCTGGAGCAGTACTTCCGAGACCTGCGCGGCGTCGAGCCCCATGCCGTCCACGACATGATCCTCAACGCCGTCGAGAAGCCCATGCTCGACGTGGTGATGCAGCACGCCCAGGGCAACCAGAGCAAGGCCGCGGAATGGCTGGGCATCAACCGCAACACGCTGCGGCGCAAGCTGCTCGAACACAAACTGATCAAGTGACCGCCATGAGCCTTACTGCGCTTCTTTCCGTTTCCGACAAGACCGGCATCGTCGACTTCGCGCGCGCGCTGCACGGCGCCGGCATCCGGCTGCTGTCCACCGGCGGCACCGCCAAGCTGCTGGCCGAATCGGGCCTGCCCGTCACCGAGGTGTCGGAGATCACCGGCTTCCCCGAGATGCTCGACGGCCGCGTGAAGACGCTGCACCCGCGCGTGCATGGCGGCCTGCTCGCGCGCCGCGACGTGCCCGAGCACATGGCCGCGCTGGCCGAGCACGGCATCGGCACCATCGACCTGCTGGTGATCAACCTCTACCCGTTCGCGCAGGCCACCGCCAAGGCCGGCTGCACGCTGGACGACGCGATCGAGAACATCGACATCGGCGGCCCCGCCATGCTGCGCGCCGCCGCGAAGAACTGGCAGGACGTGGCCGTGGTCATCGACCCCGCCGACTACCCGCGCGTGCTGGCCGAGCTGAAGGACGGCGAGGTCGACCGCAGCACCAAGTTCATGCTCGCGAAGAAGGTCTTCGCGCACACCGCGGCCTACGACGGCATGATCGCCAGCTACCTGAGCGGCCTGCAGGCCGGCGCCGAGCTGGCCACGCCCGACGTGCCGCAGCGCCTGGACTACCCCGCCGTGCTGAACCTGCAGCTCACCAAGGTGCAGGACATGCGCTACGGCGAGAACCCGCACCAGAGCGCCGCGTTCTACCGCGACGCGCAGCCCGCGCCGGGCACGCTGGCGGGCTGGCACCAGCTGCAGGGCAAGGAGCTCTCGTACAACAACATCGCCGACGCCGACGCGGCCTGGGAATGCGTGAAGACCTTCGACGCACCCGCCTGCGTGATCGTCAAGCACGCCAACCCGTGCGGCGTGGCGGTGGCGGCCTCGGCGGCCGAGGCCTACGCCAAGGCCTTCAAGACCGACCCGACCTCGGCCTTCGGCGGGATCATCGCGTTCAACCGGGCGCTGGACAAGGCGGCCGCGGAGCTGGTGGTCAAGCAGTTCGTCGAGGTGCTGATCGCCCCGGCCATCACCGCCGAGGCACGCGAGGTGTTCGCTGGCAAGCAGAACGTCCGGCTGCTCGAGGTGCCCCTGGCGCCCGCGATGAACACGCTCGACTTCAAGCGCGTGGGCGGCGGGCTGCTGGTGCAGTCGGCCGACGCGAAGAACGTCGCCGCGTCGGAGCTGCGTGTGGTCACCAGGAAGCAGCCCACGCCGCAGCAGATGGACGACCTGCTGTTCGCCTGGAAGGTGGCCAAGTTCGTCAAGAGCAACGCCATCGTGTTCTGCGCCGACGGCATGACGATGGGCGTGGGCGCCGGCCAGATGAGCCGCATCGACTCGGCCCGCATCGCATCGATCAAGGCGGGCAACGCCGGCCTGGCCCTGCAGGGCACGGCGGTGGCGAGCGACGCGTTCTTCCCGTTCCGCGACGGCCTGGACGTGGTGTGCGATGCCGGCGCGACCTGCGTCATCCAGCCGGGCGGCAGCATGCGCGACGACGAGGTGATCGCGGCCGCGGACGAGCGCGGCATCGCGATGGTCCTGACCGGTACGCGCCACTTCAGGCACTGATCTTCAGAAGGCCGGCCTTCGAGCATGTCCCGCTTCCTGGTTGAGGCCGCCGGCCTCACCCTCGCCTTCGTCGCGCGCCTGGTCACGGGCGCGCAGGGCCACTGGAAGGGGTGCCCGCCGAAGGCCGAGCAGCGCATCTACTTCGCCAACCACCAGAGCCACCTCGACTGGGTGCTGATCTGGGCCGCGCTGCCGCGCGACCTGCGCGCCACCACGCGGCCCATCGCGGCGCGTGACTACTGGACCTCGGGCCGCTTCAAGCACTGGCTGACGCGCGAGGTCTTCAACGCGGTCTACGTCGACCGCCAGCGGGTGGACGACCAGGACCCGCTGGAGCCGCTGGCCGCCGCGCTCGCGAACGGGGATTCGCTGGTGATCTTCCCCGAAGGCACCCGGGGCGCCCGGGAGGAGCCGGCCGTGTTCAAGAGCGGCCTGTACCACCTGGCCCAACGCTTTCCCGAGGCCCGCCTCATCCCCGCGTGGATCGACAACGTGCAGCGGGTGATGCCCAAGGGCGAGGTGGTGCCCGTGCCGGTGCTGTGCACGGTGACCTTCGGCGCACCGGTGACCCTGCAGCCCGGCGAGGACAAGCGCGGCTTTCTGGCCCGCGCCCGCCACGCCGTGATGGCGCTGCGGCCGAGGCTGCCGTCATGAGGGCCCTGCGCGAGCTGGCCGCCGACCAGCAGGTGGCGCTGCTGTTCGTCATCCTGTTCGGCGTGCTGATGCTGGCCACGGCGGCGCTGGCCGTGCGCTCGTTCCGGCTGGGCGATCGCCGGCCCGAGGGCCCTCACGACCGCAGCAAGCGCGAGCTGCGCGCGCTGTGGGTCGGCGCGGTGCTGTTCTGGCTCGCCTGGATCGGCGGCGCGCCGGGCGCGACGCTGCTGTTCGGCATCGTCTCTTTCCTGGCCCTGCGCGAGTTCATCACGCTGCAGCACACGCGCCGCAGCGACCACCGCAGCCTGATCCTCGCGTTCTTCGTGGTGCTGCCGCTGCAGTACGTCATCGTCGGCACGCGCCACTTCGACCTTTTCTCCGTCTTCATCCCGGTCTACGTGTTCTTCGCGCTGCCGGTGGTGAGCGCGCTGGCAGGCGATCCGGAGCGCTTCCTCGAACGCAACGCCAAGATCCAGTGGGGCATCGTGGTCTGCGTCTACGGCCTGAGCCACGCGCCGGCCTTGCTGCTGCTCGACTTTCCGCAGGAGGCCGGCCGCGGCCCGTTCCTGCTGTTCTTCCTGGTCTTCGTCGTCGTGACCGCGCAGCTGGCGCAGGAGGGCGCCAGCCGCTGGCTGCGCCGGCGGCCCGTCGCGCGGCAGATCGACCGCAGCTTCTCGCTGCGCGCCTGGGCCATCGGCGCGCTGGCCGCCGCCGTCGTCGGCACGCTGCTGTTCTGGGCCACGCCCTTCAAGGCGGGCCAGGCGCTGGCGATGGCCTTCATCGCCGCCGGCAGCGGCACCTTCGGCGCCTTCGTGATGTCGGCGCTGAAGCGCGACGCCGGCGTCACGCACTGGGGCAACCGCAGCGCGGTCACCGGCGCGGTGGGGCTGCTGGACCGCGTGGCCGCGCTGTGCTTCGCGGCGCCTGTGTTCTTCCACTCCGTGCGCTGGTATTTCCGGCTGGGGCAGTGACGTGCGCATCCTCGGCATCGACCCCGGCCTGCAGACCACCGGCTTCGGCGTCATCGACGCCGAGGGCCCGCGGCTGGCCTACGTCGCCAGCGGCACCATCAAGACGGCCGCCGCGGCGCGCGGCGACCTGCCCGGTCGGCTGAAGATCATCTTCGAAGGCGTGTCGGAAGTGGCGGAGCGCTACGGGCCGGGCCGGGCCTCGGTGGAGATCGTCTTCGTCAACGTGAATCCGCAGAGCACGCTGCTGCTTGGCCAGGCGCGCGGGGCCGCACTCGCGGCGCTCGTCTCGCGCGGGCTGCCGGTGTCGGAACACACGGCGCTGCAGATGAAGAAGGCCGTCGTCGGCCACGGCCAGGCGCGCAAGGAGCAGGTGCAGGAGATGGTCAAGCGCCTGCTCGCGCTGCCCGGGCTGCCGGGCAAGGACGCCGCCGACGCCCTGGGCCTGGCAATTGCCGAAGCCCATGCGGGCCATGCGCTGGCGGCACTGGCCCAGGCCACGACGCTCGCGCGCAGGACGCACGCGCAGTACCGCCGAGGCCGCGTCTACTGACCGCAGCGCCGCTGGCATGACGGAGACGACCGATGGACAGTGCCTGGCAAACCGTGCTCACCGCATTGCAACAGGAGTTCTCCGACCTGCCGGACCTGGGCCAGGCCACGCGGCTGGTCGTGCGCCTGCTGCTCGCCGCGGTGCTGGGGGGCCTGCTCGGCTGGGAGCGCGAAACCAGCGGCAAGGCGGCGGGCGTGCGCACGCACATGCTGGTCGCCCTGGGCGCCGCGCTGTTCGTCATGATCCCGCAGCAGGCGGGGGTCTCCGACGCGGATATGAGCCGCGTCATCCAGGGCGTGGTGGCCGGCGTCGGCTTCCTCGGCGCCGGCACCATCATCAAGGGCCGGGACGAAGAGGACGTCCAGGGACTGACGACGGCCGCCGGCATCTGGCTCACCGCAGCGATTGGCGTCGGCGTCGGCCTCGGCCGGGAGGCCTCGGCGGTGCTGAGCACGCTGCTGGCGCTGGTGATCCTGCATTGGCTGCCGCGGCTGGTCAGCCGCTGGAACAAGCCGCGCTGAACGCCCGCGCCGTCCTCAGTCCGCCGTGACCTTCGCGTCGCGGATGACCTTGCCCCACTTGGCAGTTTCCGAAGCGATGAAAGCCTCGAACTGCTCGGGCGTGCCCCCGACCGGCACGGTGCCCATCTGCTCGAGCCGCGCCTTGACGTCGTCCATGCGGACGATGCGCGCCACCTCGTCGGCGACCCGCCGGACGATCTCCTTCGGCGTGCCCGCCGGCGCGAGCAGGCCCGCCCAGGTGCTGCCGGTGAAGCCGGCGACGCCCTGTTCGATGAAGGTCGGCACGTCGGGCAGCGCCGGCAAGCGGCGGTCGCTGGCCACGCCGATCAAACGCACCTTGCCAGCCTTGCCGGGGTTGATGAGCCCGGAAGCAGCATCCAGGAAGAGCTGGATCTGCCCGCCCATCAGGTCGGTCAGCGCCGCGGCAGCGCCCCGGTACGGGATGTGCACCATGTAGCTGCCGGTGAGCGCCTTCAGGTATTCGGTGGAGAGGTGCGCCGCCGAACCGTTGCCGCTGGACCCGAAGCTGACCTTGCCCGGATGCCGCCTGGCATAGGCGACAAGCTCCCCGGCGGTCTTGAACGGGGCGTCGTTGTGGACCGCGGCCACGAGGGGCGACAGCCCGATCAGCGACACCGCGGCGAGGTCTTTGGCCGGGTCGTAGGGCAGTTTGGGATAGAGCGTGGTGTTGGCCGCGTAGGCCGCGATCACCACGCCCATCGTGTAGCCGTCGGGAGGCGACTTGGCCACCGCATCCACCCCGATGATCCCGTTGGCGCCGGGCTTGTTGTCGACCAGCACCGTCTGGCCGAGCCGCTCCTGGAGCTTCTGGGCGACCAGCCGCGCCGTGACGTCGGTGAAGCCCCCCGGCGGGTAGGGCACCACGATGCGCAGCGGCTTGGCGGGCCAGGCCTGCGGCCATGCGGCCGGCGCACCGAGGACGGCGGCCGCGCCGGCGAGGCAACGGTTGAACTGGCGGCGGGTGGGCAGGTGCATTGAGCGGACCTCGGCGGGCTGTCGGCAGGCGTTCATCGTCCTTCACGCCCGCATGCGCTGCCACTCGCCAAAACCCGACCCAACCGGCCTCGGCGATGTCGCATCCGCGACGCACCTGCACGCCATGCTGGTAGAAATTCACAAACTGGGGGGTTGGCCGCATCGAATGCAAGCAACTCTGTCAAAGTTTGCGCCCGCCTTTCACAGAGCGGCCGCGGGCCGCCGGGGCGAGTTCAACAACGATAGGAGTGGAACCATGAGGGCATACGCAGCGGAATTCTTCGGGACGTTCTGGCTGGTACTGGGGGGCTGCGGCAGTGCCGTGCTGGCGGCCGCGTTTCCGGAGGTCGGCATCGGCCTGCACGGCGTGTCGCTGGCCTTCGGCCTGACGGTGCTGACGATGGCCTACGCCATCGGGCACATCTCCGGGTGCCATCTGAATCCGGCGGTGTCGATCGGCCTGTGGGCCGGGGGGCGCTTCGAGGCCGGCAAGCTCGTGCCCTACATCGCCGCGCAGGTGGTGGGCGGCATCGCAGCGGGCGGCGTCCTGTACCTGATCGCCACCGGCAAGCCCGGCTTCGAGCTGGGCGGCTTCGCGTCCAACGGCTTCGGCGAGCATTCGCCCGGCGGCTACAGCTTGCAGGCCGCGCTGCTGTGCGAGGTGGTGATGACCGCGTTCTTTCTGTTCGTGATCCTCGGCGCCACGGACGGCCGCGCGCCGGCGGGCTTTGCGCCGATCGCCATCGGCCTGTGCCTGACGCTGATCCACCTGATCAGCATCCCCGTCACCAACACCTCGGTGAACCCGGCGCGCTCGACCGGCGTGGCGGTCTTCGTGGGCGGCTGGGCGATCGAGCAGCTGTGGGCCTTCTGGGTGGCCCCCATCGTCGGCGCGGTGATCGGCGCCGTGGCCTACCGCGCGGTCGGCAGCCGCGACTGACGCGGGCTGGCGGTCTTCAGGCCGCCAGCGCCCCGCGCAGCAGGCCGTGCGCGGCCAGGCCCTGTTCGATCGCCTGCGCATCGGTCGCCAGCACCGCATGCCAGCCGCGTTCGCGCGCGGCCTCGACGTTGCGCGGATGGTCGTCGACGAACACCGTCCGGCCGGGCACGAGGCCGAAGCGCTCCTCGGCCAGCGCGAACAGCGCTGCGTCGGGCTTGATCAGGTTCACGCGGCCGGAAAACAGCCCGTCCTCGAAGTCCCGCACGAAGGCGTGCTCGCGCTCCAGGTGGTCGGCATACGGCACCGGCATGTTGGACAGGTAGAACTGCCGGTGGCCGGCGCCCCGCAGGGCATGCACCAGCGCCACGGTGTCGGCCAGCGGCTGCAGCTCGCCGGGCACCGCGCCGATCACCGCATGGGCCTCGTCCAGCGCCAGCCCGGTGCGGCGCGCGATGCGCTGGGCCAGTTCATCGGCGGCCACGGTGCCGCGGTCGAACTCGGCCCAGTCCCCGCCGAAGGACTGGAAGAACGCCTCGCGCCAGTACGCCGCGCTGGCATCGTCGGTGACGCGCTGCGGCAGCGCGGCGGCGAGCAGCACCTGCGGACGCCAGCGGAACAGCACCGCGCCGAAGTCCCAGACGATGGTGTCCACGGGGGAAGAGGTGAGCGTCACGGGCATCGGGACAGGTCCATTCGGGTCATGCGGAAGTCAGCCGCTTCAGCAGGCCGGCGGTGGAAGCATCCAGCCCCGCCGTGTCGCCGCTGGCCAGGCGCGGCAGCAGGTCGTTGCACAAGGCCTTGCCCAGCTCCACGCCCCACTGGTCGAAGCTGTTGATTCCCCAGACCACGCCGCTGGTGAACACGCGGTGCTCGTAGAGCGCGATCAGCGCCCCCAGCGACTCGGGCGTCAGCCGCTCCAGCAGCAAGGTGGTGCTCGGCCGGTTGCCGGGGAAGGTGCGGTGGCGCGCCACGGTCTGCGGATCGAGCGAAGCCGATGCGGTCGGCGCCTTCTCGCCCAGTGCTGCGTCGGTGGCCTTGCCCTGCATCAGCGCCTGGCTCTGGGCCAGGCAGTTGGCCAGCAGCTTGCGCTGCAGGTCGGCGTGCGGGTGCGTGGGCGTCTTCACGGCGATGAACTCGACCGGGATCACGTCGGTGCCCTGGTGCAGCATCTGGAAGTAGGCATGCTGGCCGTTGGTGCCGGGCTCGCCCCACACCACCGGGCTGGTGCCGTACGGCAGCGGTTCGCCGTCCAGGTCGACCTGCTTGCCGTTGCTCTCCATCTCCAGCTGCTGCAGGTAGGCCGGCAGGCGCTTGAGTCCCTGGTGGTACGGCGCGACGCTGCGGCTGCCGAAGCCGTGGAAGTTGCGGTACCAGACGTCGAGCAGCCCCAGCAGCGCCGGCAGGTTGGCCTCGAGCGGCGCGGTGGCGAAGTGGCGGTCCATCGCATGCGCGCCCGCCAGCAGCGCGCGGAAGTGCTCGGAGCCGATGGCGATGGCGATGGGCAGGCCGATCGCGCTCCACAGCGAGTAGCGGCCGCCCACCCAGTCCCAGAAGCCGAACGTGGTGGTGATGCCGAACCGGGCGGCCGCCTCGATGTTCGTGGTCGTCGCGACGAAATGCCGGCCGACGTCGGTGCCGCCGTTGGCCACGAACCAGTCGCGCGCGACCTGCGCGTTGGCCATCGTCTCCTGCGTCGTGAAGGTCTTCGACGCGACGATGAACAGCGTCTCGGCCGGCTTCAGCCCGCGCAGCACCGGCGCGATGTCATGGCCGTCGACATTGCTGACGAAATGCATCGTGATGGCCGGGTGCACGAACGCATCGAGCGCCGGCACCACCATCTGCGGGCCGAGGTCGCTGCCGCCGATGCCGATGTTCACCACGTGGCGGATGCCGCTGGCGGCGGTATCGCGCACCGTCTCCACATAGGCCAGCATGCGGTTCAGCACCTCGTGCACTTCCGCGCTGAACGGTGCCTGGCCGGCCGGAGCCCGCAGCGCGGTGTGCAGCACGGCGCGGCCCTCGGTCGTGTTGATGGGCTCCCCGGCGAGCATCGCATCGCGCCGGGCTTCCAGGCCGCATTCGCGGGCCAGGTCGAGCAGCAGCTTCTTCGTTGCCAGGTCCCACCGGTTCTTGGACAGGTCGGCGAACACGTGCGGCGCCTCGACGGCGAAGGCCTCGAAGCGCCCCGCGTCGCGCGCGAAGGCCTCGCGCAGGTCGAGCGCCTTGCCGTGGGCCTGGTAGTGGCCCTGCAGCGCCGTCCAGGCGACGGCGCGGTCGCAGCGATGCGCGGCGCTCATGATTGCAAGGCCTCGATCATCTTGTCGAGCTTGGCCGCATCGGCGGCGAACGCCCGGATGCCTTCGGCCAGCTTCTCGGTCGCCATGGCGTCCTCGTTCAGCGCATAGCGGAACTCCGCCTCGTTGTAGGTGACGGCATGGATGTCGGCGGCCCGGGCCTGCGCGGGATCGAGGCGCCGCGTCACCGGCGCTTCGGCCCCCTGCAGCTGGGCGAGCAGGTCGGGGCTGATGGTGAGCAGGTCGCAGCCCGCGAGCGCCAGGATCTGGCCGGCGTTGCGGAAGCTCGCGCCCATCACCTCGGTCTCGATGCCGAAGTGCTTGTAGTACGTGTAGATCTGCGCCACCGACTTGACGCCCGGATCGGCCGGGCCGGCGTTCGCCCCCTCGTCCCATGCGGCGCCGGCCTGCTTCTTGTACCAGTCGTAGATGCGGCCGACAAACGGCGAGATCAGCGTGATGCCCGCCTCGCCGCAGGCCACGGCCTGGCAGAACGCGAACAGCAGCGTCAGGTTGCAATGGATGCCGTCGTGCTCCAGCGCCTTGGCGGCCTGGATGCCTTCCCACGTCGAGGCGACCTTGATCAGCACGCGCTCGCGGCCGATGCCGGCGCGCTCGTACAGCTCGATCAGCCGGCGGCCGCGCGCGATGGTGGCCGCGGTATCGAAGCTCAATCGTGCATCGACCTCGGTGCTCACGCGGCCCGGCACGACCTTCAGGATCTCGAGGCCGAAGCGCACCAGCACCTGGTCGACGACCGACGCCAGCGGCTCGCGCCGGTGCGCGGCCACCGTGTCGGCCAGCAGCGGCGCGTAGTCCGCCTGCTGCACCGCCTTGAGGATCAGCGAGGGGTTGGTCGTCGCGTCGCGGGGCGCGAATTGCGCCAGCTGCTTGAAGTTGCCGGTGTCGGCGACGACGGTCGTGTACTGCTTGAGTTGGTCGAGCTGGTTCATGGTGGTTCGCTCCGGGGGGCGCATGACGGACGCCATCCCGGATTAAAACCCGAGCGGCCCGGCAACCGGTTCCAAGCGTGTTACGTGCCAGGGCGCCACACGGCGCAGGCCGTCCGCATTGACCGATGGAAGAAACCGCGCCATCATTCCGGCCGTAACATAATTACAGGCTGCGAGTCATGTCTTTCGATCTCGTGCTCTTCGGCGGCACCGGCGACCTCACCTGGCGCAAGCTGATGCCCGCGCTGTTCCAGGCCTTCCGGCACGGCAAGCTGCCCCCGGGTGGCCGCATCCTGGCCGTGGCGCGGGACGAACGCAGCGACGAGGCCTACCGCGAGTTCATCCGCGAGCGCTTCAACGAGGTCGACAGCGCGAAGCGCCCGACCGACGGCGAGTTCGACCGCTTCGCGCAGCTGCTGCACTACCGGCGCATGGACCTCTCCCAACCCGAGCACTACGCCGGCCTGAAGCGCTGGATCGAGGAGCCCCGGGCCGAGGAAGGCCGCAGCACGCCGGCCGACACGGTGGTGCTGTTCCTCGCCACCAGCCCACACCTCTTCACGCAGATCTGCGCGCAGCTCGGAGCCGCCCAGCTCAACGGCCCGAAGGTGCGCGTGGTGCTCGAGAAGCCGCTGGGCCACGACCTGGCCAGCGCACAGGAGATCAACCGCGTGGTCGCCGCATCGTTCACCGAGCAGCAGGCGCTGCGCATCGACCACTACCTGGGCAAGCCTTCGGTGCAGAACCTGTCGGCGCTGCGCTTCGGTAATGCACTGTTCGAGCCGCTGTGGCGGCGCGAGAGCATCGCCAACATCCAGATCACGCTGGCCGAGGGCATCGGCGTGGGCACGCGCGGCGAGTTCTACAACCAGACCGGCGCGCTGCGCGACATGGTGCAGAACCATGCGCTGCAGCTGCTGACGATGGTCGCGATGGAGCCGCCCGCGAGCAACGACGCCGACGCGATCCGCGACGAGAAGCTCAAGGTGCTGCGCTCGCTGAAGCCGTTCACGCCCGACAGCGTCGTGCGCGACGTGGTGCGCGGCCAGTACCGCAGCGGCACGGTCGACGGCAAGACCGTGCCGGGCTACCTCGAGGAAGACAAGGTGCCGCCGGGCAGCCGCACGGAGACCTTCGTCGCGCTGCGCACCGAGGTGCAGAACTGGCGCTGGGCCGGCGTGCCCTTCTACCTGCGCACCGGCAAGCGGCTGGCCGCGCGCGACGCGCAGATCGTCGTCAACTTCCGGCCGGTGCCGCACCCGATCTTCCCGGGAGCCAACGTCGCCAACAAGCTCGTCATCAAGCTGCAGCCGGAGGACGGGCTGGAGCTGCACCTGATGGCCGCCAAGGGCACGGGCCAGACCGAGGCCCTGTCGCCGGTCTTCCTCGACCTCGACTTCGACAAGGCGTTCTCGAGCGAACGCGTCGGCGCATACGAACGCCTGCTGCTCGATGCGATCGCGGGCAAGCTCAACCTCTTCGTGCGCAGCGACGAGCAGGAGCAGGCGTGGCGCTGGGTGGAGCCCGTGCTGGACGCCTGGGCCAACGACGATGCCGCCCCGCGCCTGTATGCGCCGGGCAGTTGGGGACCGCCGGCGTCCAGTGCGCTGGTGGCGCGCGACGGCTTCGCCTGGGCCGAAGAACAGTGATGACCACCCCTCGCCCAACGGCTACGTTGGTCGGTCCCCCGAGGGGACCGGGCCGCGCTTGGGAGCGGCCCGGCGCTGCGGCCACAGTAATGACCACCCCTCGCCCAACGGCTACGTTGGTCGGTCCCCCGAGGGGACCGGGCCGCGCTTGGGAGCGGCCCGGCGCTGCGGCCACAGTAATGACCACCCCTCGCCCAACGGCTACGTTGGTCGGTCCCCCGAGGGGACCGGGCCGCGCTTGGGAGCGGCCCGGCGCTGCGGCCCGTGCGGCCGGCGGGGGCCTGCCGTGCTAGACCGCATCCGTGCATCGATCCCGGCGCTGCCACCTGCAGAACAGCGCGTCGCGCGGCTCGTGCTGTCGGACCCGCGCAGCTTCTCCAGCCTGCCCGTGACCGAACTGGCCGAGCGTGCGCATGTCAGCAAGCCGACCGTGGTCCGGTTCTGCCGCAGTGTCGGCTACGACGGCCTGGCCGACTTCAAGCTCAAGCTCGCCGGCACCGTCAACGAAGGCGTGCCCTTCGTGCACCGCGCGGTGGACGAGGACGACAAGGCCGGCGACATCGTCGTGAAGGTGATCGACAACGCCGTCAGCGCCTTCCTGAAGTACCGCAACGATGCCGCAAGCCACGCCTTCGAGCGCGCGATCGCGGCATTGGCGCAGGCCGGGCGCGAAGGCAAGCGCATCGAGTTCTACGGCGTCGGCAACTCGGGCATCGTCGCGCAGGACGCGCAGCACAAGTTCTTCCGCCTGGGCGTGTACGCCACGGCCGTGAGCGACGGCCACGTGCAGGTGATGAGCGCGACGATGCTGCAGCCGGGCGACTGCGCGGTGATCATCTCGAACTCTGGCCGCAGCCGCGACCTGCTCGACGTCGCCGACATCGCGCGCCGCAAGGGTGCGACGTCGATCGTCGTGACGGCCAGCGATTCGCCGCTGGCGCAGCAGACCACCGCGAGCCAGCAGATCCTGCTGGCGGCAGACCACCCCGAGGACCACGACCGCTACAGCCCGATGGTCTCGCGGCTGCTGCACCTGGTGATCATCGACATCTTGACCACCGCCGTCGCGCTGCGGCTGGGGCCGGAGCTGCGGCCGATGCTGCAGGAGATCAAGCGCAACCTGCGCGCGAAGCGCTACGCGACGCCGGGCGCCTGAGCGGCTTCCACGCCGAGCAGTTCGGCCACGCCGTAGAGGCCGGCCAGCTCGGCCAGCGAAGCCGGCAGGTTCACCACGCTGAAGGGCCGACCCGCCGCCAGCGCCGCCCGCCGGCACTCGAGCAGCACCGCGATCGCCGAAGAATCGAAGGTCTTCAGCGCCGAGCCGTCGATCACCAGAGGGGCCGTGGGCGCCTCGGCGCTCGCGGCGCCCAGGCTGCCCAGCACGCTGCAGGCATCGGCGAAAGTCAGGCGGGGCGGCAGGGCCAGCATGTCGCGCCCGCCTCAGCTCTTGACGCCAGACTTGTTCAGCTCGGCCAGCTTGGCCAGCAGCCCGTCCACGCCGCCCGACTGCAGGATCGGCGAGAACTGCTTCGTGTAGTTGCTGACCAGCCAGAAGCCGCCGACGTTGACGTCATAGATCTTCCAGCCGCCGGCCGCGTTCTCGAGGCGGTAGTTGAGCGCCACCGGTTGGCCGGCACCGCGCACCTCGGTCTGCACCTCGACTTCCTTGTCGGTCGCGCTGCCGCGGAAGGGCTTGAGCGCGACCGTCGTCGCGGGCTTCACCTCGCGCAGCGCGCCAGCGTAGCTGCGCACCAGCAGCGTCTTGAACTCGGCCTGCAGCTTCGTCTTCTGGTCGGCGCTGGCGCCCTGCCAACGTTGCTCGCCGACCGCGCGGGAGGTCATGCGCTCGAAGTTGACGTGGGGCATCACCTTCGTGTCGACGAGTGCGTTGATCTTGCCGATGTCGCCGGCCTGGATGGCCTTGTCGGCCTTCACCGCATCGACGACGTCGTTGGACAGCGTCTTGACGAAAGCGTCCGGCGCCTCCTGGGCGAAGGCGGACCCCAGCGCCACGCTGGTGACGATGGCAGCAACGAAGGGCTTGAACATGAGCGAACCTTTCTCTTCCTGCACAGGCAGGATTCCAACTGCATCAGACCCGGCGGCGGCGGGCGAGTTCTGCCCCGGCGCCCGCCGGTTGTTTCAACGTACGACAGTGGTATCGGAGACCACCGTCGGCGGCGGATCAGCGAGGCTGCGCGCCGGACTCGGGCGGATTGCCGTCGTAGACCAGGCTCTGGCGGCGCTGCACGTAGGCATCGCGCACGAAGCTGTACTTGTCGAGCGCCACGGTGTCGAGCAGGCCGGTGGCGGTCAGCAGGCTCGCGCGGGTGTCGATGACCTCCAGCACCAGCAACGAATAGCGCGTCGGGTCGTGCTGCACGAACGACGAGTCCCAGCCCATGTCGAGCGGCAGCGCGGCGGTCTCGCGGATCTGCGACGGGCCGAGCAGCGGCAGCACCAGGAAGGGGCCGGAGGGCACGCCCCACCAGCCCAGCGTCTGCCCGAAATCCTCGGAATGGCGTTCAAGGCCGGCTTCCGTGGCGATGTCCAGGATGCCGCCCAAGCCGAGCACCGTGTTGGTCGTGACCCGCACAGTCATGTCGTAGGCCTGCCGCGGCTTGCCCTGCAGCGCCAGGTTGACCAGCGACCAGACGTCGCCGATGTTGCCGAAGAAGTTGCTGACCCAGCCGCGCACGATCTCGGGCACGGCGTTGCGGTAGCCGGTGGCAACCGGCTTGAGCACCGCGGCGTCGACCGCCTCGTTGAACGAGAACACGCTGCGGTTGAAGCCCTCAAAAGGATCATTGACGACGACCGCCGCATCGTCCGCGCTGGTGTCGGGTGCCGACGCCGGCTGTGCCAGGGGCAGAGGCGCCGTCTGCGCGCCGACGGGCAGCCACGCGGTGCACAGCACGGCTGCCGTCGCGAGCGCGGCCAGGGTGGAGGGGGATCGGTTCACTTCAGGCTCCCGTCGAGGCTGGGGGGGGCGGTACCCGCGTCGGCCGCCCGGCTGAACAGCATCTGGCTGATGAGGTCTTCCAGGACCACCGCGGATTGCGTTTCCTTGATCATGCTGCCCGCCGCGAGGCTGGCCAGCGTGCCGCCGGGCTCGATGCCGACGTACTGGTCGCCCAGCAGGCCGGAGGTGAGGATCTTGGCCGAGGAGTCTTCCGGGAAGTGCACGCCTTCGGAGAGCTCCATCGTCACCAGGCCCTTGTAGGTCTTGGGGTCGAGCTTGATGCTGGTGACGCGGCCCACCACCACGCCTGCGCTGCGCACCGCCGCCCGCGGCTTGAGGCCGCCGATGTTGTCGAACGCGGCCGTGACGGTGTAGGTCTGGTTGCGGCCGAAGCTGGCCAGGTTGGCGGCCTTGAGCGCCAGGAAGAGCATGCCGAGCAGGCCCAGCACGACGAACAGGCCGACGAGGATTTCGATGCGTTTCTTGTTCATGGGGTGGAGAACATCATCGCGGTGAGCATGAAGTCGGTGCCGAGCACGGCCAGCGACGAGATCACCACCGTGCGGGTGGTGGCGAACGCCACGCCCTCGGGCGTGGCCTGGGTTTCATAACCCTGGTAGAGCGCGACGGCGGTGCAGATGATGCCGAACGCGAAGCTCTTGACGATGCCGTTGCCGACGTCGCGCCAGACGTCCACGCTGGCCTGCATCAGGCCCCAGAAGTTGCCGGCATCCAGGCCGATCAGCATCACGCCGACCACGTAGGCCCCGAGGATGCCGATCGCGGAGAACAGCGCAGCAAGCAGGGGCATCGAGATCACGCCGCCGACGAAGCGCGGCGCCAGCACCCGGCTGCGCGGGTCCACCGCCATCATCTCCATCGCGGACAGCTGTTCGCCGGCCTTCATCAGCCCGATCTCGGCCGTCAACGAGGTGCCGGCGCGGCCGGCGAACAGCAGCGCCGACACCACCGGCCCCAGTTCCCGCACCAGCGACAGGTTGACGATCAGCCCGAGCGATTCGGTGGCGCCGTAGGTCGTCAGCGCGTAGTACATCTGCAGCGCCAGCACGAAGCCGACCGCCATGCCCGAGGCCAGGATGATCACCAGCGAGCGGTGCCCGATCGCGTGGATCTGCCTGACCACCAGCCCGAAGCGGCGCAGCGCCGCGGGCGTGAAAATCAGCAGGTCGAGGAAGAAGAAGGTCGCGTGCCCGAGGGCGCGCAACTGGCGCAGCGTCTGCGCGCCCAGCCAGGCCACAGCGTCGATCACGCGCCGAACTCCTCGGCCAGCGGACGCGCCGGATAGTGGAACTTGACCGGGCCGTCCGGCTCGCCGCGCACGAACTGGCGGACCTCGGCGTCGCGGGAGCTCATCAGCTCGTCGGGCGTGCCCTGGGCCACGATGCGCCCGCCGTTGGCCAGCAGCACGACGTGGTCGCTGATCTCCATGCACTTGGCGACGTCGTGCGAGACCAGCAGCGACGTCGCGCCGGTGGCGTCGTTGAGCTTGCGGATCAGGTTGGCGGTCACGCCCATGGACACGAGGTCGAGGCCGGCGAAGGGTTCGTCGTACATGATCAGTTCGGGATCGAGCGCGATCGACCGCGCCAGCGCGATGCGCCGGGCCATGCCGCCGGAGACCTCGGAGATCTTCAGCCGCGCCGCGCCGCGCAGGCCGACCGCGTGGAGCTTCATCAGCACGATGTCGCGGATCAGCGGCTCGGAGAGTTCGGTGTGCTCACGCAGCGGGAAGGCGACGTTGTCGAACACGCTGAGGTCGGTGAACAAGGCACCGAACTGGAACAGCATGCCCACGCGCCGGCGCAGGCGCAGCAGCTGGTTCTTGTCGCGTGCGTTGACCACCTCGCCATCGAACACTACACGGCCCGAGGTGGCGCCGACCAGGCCCCCGATGAGCCGCAGCAGCGTGGTCTTGCCGCAGCCCGAGCCGCCGAGGATGGCCGTGACCCGTCCGCGCTCGAACCTCAGGCTGATGTCGCTGAGGATCTTGCGGCTCGGGTCGTATCCGAACGTCACATGATCGATCTCGATGAATGCGTCGGGCATCGGGCGGGCTGCGCCTGCGGGCGCAGCGGCGCTTTGTTGTTGTGCTGGAGAAGCGGGAGAAATGATTCTCTCATGCACGGGATTCCCGCAATTGCCGGAACGCTTCGCAAGGTGAAGCGTTCCGGTAGCCGGCGTCAGCGCGGCAGGCTGCTGCTGCCCATCAGGTACTCGTCGACCGCCCGGGCGGCCTGCCGGCCTTCACGGATCGCCCACACCACGAGCGACTGCCCGCGGCGGATGTCGCCGGCGGCGAACACCTTGTCGACGTTGGTCTTGTAGCCGCCCGACGCGTCGGTGGACGCCCGTGCGTTGCCGCGGTTGTCCTTGTCGACGCCGAAGGCGTCCAGCACCGTCGCCACCGGGCTCACGAAGCCCATCGCCAGCAGCACAAGGTCGGCCTTGAGCGTCTGCTCGCTGCCGGGCACCTCGGTCATCTTGCCGCCCTGCCATTCCAGGCGCACCGTCTTCAGCCCGGTGACCCTGCCCTTCTCGCCGATGAATTCCTTCGTGGCGATCGCGAACTCGCGCGTGCAGCCTTCCTCGTGGCTGGAGCTGGTGCGCAGCTTGATGGGCCAATAGGGCCAGGTCAGCGGACGGTCCTCCTGCTCGGGCGGCTGGGGCAGCAGCTCGAACTGGGTGACGCTGGCGGCGCCGTGGCGGTTGCTGGTTCCCACGCAGTCGCTGCCGGTGTCGCCGCCGCCGATCACGATGACGTGCTTGCCGTCGGCGCGCAGCTGGCCCTTCAGCTTGTCGCCCGCGTTGACCTTGTTCTGCTGCGGCAGGAACTCCATCGCGAAGTGGATGCCGTCCAGGTCGCGGCCCGGCACCGGCAGGTCGCGCGACTGCTCGGCGCCGCCGGTCAGCACGATGGCGTCGAACTCCGCCTTCAGCTGCTCGGGCGAGACGGTGTCCTTGGCCCAGTTGGTGACTTTGGAGCCGTCGCCCAGGCCCTTGTCGCCCGCCACCAGCACGCCGGTGCGCACCTTCAGGCCCTCGGCCTTCATCTGCTCCACGCGGCGGTCGATGTGCGACTTCTCCATCTTGAAGTCCGGGATGCCGTAACGCAGCAGGCCGCCGACACGATCGTTCTTCTCGAAGAGGGTCACGTCGTGGCCCGCCCGCACGAGCTGCTGCGCCGCCGCCATGCCGGCCGGGCCGGAACCGACGACCGCGACCTTCTTGCCGGTCAGGGCCTTCGGCGGCTGGGGCTCGACCCAGCCCTCCTCCCACGCGCGGTCGATGATCGCGTGCTCGATCGACTTGATGCCGACCGCGTCGTCATTGACGTTCAGCACGCATGCCGCCTCGCAGGGCGCCGGGCAGATGCGGCCGGTGAACTCCGGGAAGTTGTTGGTCGAGTGCAGCACGGTGATGGCGTTGCGCCAGTCGCCGCGGTACACGAGGTCGTTGAAGTCCGGAATGATGTTGTTGACGGGGCAGCCGCTGTTGCAGAACGGCGTGCCGCAGTCCATGCAACGTGCGCCCTGCACCTTGGCCTGGTCGGCACTGAGGCCGATCACGAACTCCTTGTAGTGCTTGACCCGCGCCTCAACCGGCGCGTAGCCCTCTTCCAGCCGACCGTATTCCAGAAAGCCTGTGACTTTGCCCATGGCGATTGCTCTTTCTACTCAGTTCACTTGGCCGGGACGGTCTTGCCGCCCTTGGCGGTCTTGGCCTTGGCCGTCGCGACGGCGGCCTCCTGGGCCGCGCCCGTTTCCGTGGCTTCGAGCACCACGCGGCTGGCCATCTCGGACAGCGCGCGCTTGTACTCGTTCGGGAACACCTTGATGAACTTGCCACGGGCTTCGGCCCAGTGGTCGAGCAGCTCGCGAGCGCGCAGCGAGCCCGTCCAGCGATGGTGCTCCTCGATCAGCTTCTTCAGCAGCACTTCGTCGGCCGTCCCCCGGTGCCAGCCGGCGGGCTTGTCGGCGCCCGCCTGCTCGCCCGCAGGCGCCACGCGCTCCAGCGACACCATCGAGGTGTTGCAGCGCTTGGCGAACTGGCCGTCCTCGTCGTAGACGTAGGCCACGCCGCCGCTCATGCCGGCCGCAAAGTTGCGCCCCGTCTTGCCGAGCACGACGACGGTGCCGCCGGTCATGTACTCGCAACCATGGTCGCCGGTGCCCTCGACGACCGCCGTCGCGCCTGACAGGCGCACCGCGAAGCGCTCGCCGGCCACGCCGCGGAAGAAGGCCTCGCCGCTGGTCGCGCCGTACAGCGCGGTGTTGCCCGCGATGATGTTCTTGCCGGCGTCGCCGCGGAAGTCCAGGCTCGGGCGCACCACCACCCGGCCGCCCGACAGGCCCTTGCCGGTGTAGTCGTTGGCGTCGCCGATCAGGTACAGCGTGATGCCGGTGGCCAGGAACGCGCCGAAGCTCTGGCCGCCCGTGCCTTCCATCTGGATGAAGATGGTGTGGTCGGGCAGGCCTTCGGGACGGTGCTTGATCAGCTCGCCCGACAACATCGCGCCGACGCTGCGGTTCAGGTTGCGCGCCGTCTCCAGCAGCTGCACCTTCTCGCCGCGCTGGATGGCGGGCTGGCACTTCTCGATCAGCTTGACGTCGAGCGCCTTCTCCAGGCCGTGCTCCTGCGACTCGACGTGGTAGCGCGCCACGTCGGCCGGCACCTGAGGCTGGTGGAACACGCGGCTGAAGTCCAGGCCGCGCGCCTTCCAGTGCTCGATGCCCTTCTTCATGTCGAGCAGGTCGGCCCGGCCGATCAGGTCGTCGAACTTGCGGATGCCGAGCTGCGCCATGATCTGGCGCGCCTCTTCGGCGACGAAGAAGAAGTAGTTGACGACGTGCTCGGGCTTGCCGGCGAACTTCTTGCGCAGCACCGGATCCTGCGTCGCCACGCCCACCGGGCAGGTGTTCAGGTGGCACTTGCGCATCATGATGCAGCCTTCGACGACCAGCGGCGCGGTCGCGAAGCCGAACTCGTCGGCGCCCAGCAGCGCGCCGATCACAACGTCGCGGCCGGTCTTCATCTGGCCGTCGGCCTGCACGCGCACCCGGCCGCGCAGGCGGTTCAGCACCAGCGTCTGCTGCGTGTCGGCCAGGCCCAGCTCCCACGGCGAGCCGGCGTGCTTGATCGACGACCACGGCGAAGCGCCCGTGCCGCCGTCGTGGCCGGCGATCACCACGTGATCGGCCTTGCACTTGGTGACGCCGGTGGCGATGGTGCCCACGCCCACTTCGGACACCAGCTTCACGCTGACGCTCGACTTCGGGTTGGTGTTCTTCAGGTCGTGGATCAGCTGCGCCAGGTCCTCGATCGAGTAGATGTCGTGGTGCGGCGGCGGGCTGATGAGGCCCACGCCCGGCACCGCGTAGCGCTGCAGGCCGATGTACTCGGTCACCTTGCCGCCCGGCAGCTGGCCGCCTTCGCCTGGCTTGGCGCCTTGCGCCATCTTGATCTGGATCTGGTCGGCCGACACCAGGTACTCGGTCGTCACGCCGAACCGGCCCGACGCCACCTGCTTGATGCGGCTGCGCAGGCTGTCGCCGGCCTTCATCGTGTAGTCGGCCTCGATGACCTTGGTGCCCACCACGTCCGACACCTTGGTGCCGTCGACGATGGGGATGCCCTTCATCTCGTTGCGGTAGCGCGCCGGGTCTTCACCGCCTTCCCCTGTGTTGCTCTTGCCGCCGATGCGGTTCATCGCCAGCGCGAGCGTGGCGTGCGCCTCGGTGGAGATCGAGCCCAGCGACATCGCGCCGGTGGCGAAGCGCTTGACGATCTCGGACGCCGGCTCCACCTCGTCCAGCGGCACCGCCTTCGAAGGATCGAGCTTGAACTCGAACAGGCCGCGCAGCGTCATGTGGCGGCGGCTCTGGTCGTTGATGAGCTGCGCGTATTCCTTGTACGTCTCGAACTTGTTGGCACGCGTGCTGTGCTGCAGCTTGGCGATCGCGTCGGGCGTCCACATGTGCTCTTCGCCCCGGGTGCGCCAGGCGTACTCGCCGCCGGCGTCCAGCATGCTGGCCAGCACCGGGTCGTCGCCGAAGGCCACGCAGTGCATGCGCAGCGCTTCCTCGGCCACCTCGAACACGCCGATGCCGCCCACCTGCGAGGCGGTGCCGCGGAAGTACTTGTCGACCATCGGCTTGTCGAGGCCGATGGCCTCGAACAGCTGGGCGCCGCAGTAGCTCATGTACGTCGACACGCCCATCTTGGACATGATCTTCGACAGGCCCTTGCCGACGGCCTTCACGTAGTTGTAGATCGCCTTCTCGGGCGACAGCTCGCCCGGCAGCTCCTTGTGCAGGGCCGCCAGCGTCTCCATCGCCAGGTACGGATGCACGGCCTCGGCGCCGTAGCCGGCCAGCACGCCGAAGTGGTGCACCTCGCGTGCCGAGCCGGTCTCGACGACCAGGCCTGCGGTCGTCCGCAGCCCTTCGCGCACCAGGTGGTGGTGGATCGCCGACAGCGCCAGCAGCGCCGGGATCGCGACATGGTCGCGGTCGACGTGGCGGTCGGTGATGATCAGGATGTTGTGGCCGCCCTTGATCGCATCGACCGCTTCGGCGCACAGCGACGCGAGCTGCGCCTCGATGCCTTCCTTGCCCCAGCCGACCGGGTAGGTGATGTTCAGCTCGTAGCTCTTGAACTTGCCGTTCGTGTGCTGCGCGATGTCGCGCAGGCGGGCGATGTCGGCGAAGTCCAGGATCGGCTGCGTCACCTCGAGCCGCATCGGCGGGTTCACCGCGTTGATGTCGAGCAGGTTGGGCTTCGGGCCGATGAAGCTGTTCAGCGACATCACGATCGCTTCGCGGATCGGGTCGATCGGCGGGTTCGTCACCTGCGCGAACATCTGCCGGAAGTAGTTGTACAGCGGCTTGTTGCGATCGGACAGCACCGCCAGCGGCGAGTCGTTGCCCATCGAGCCGATGCCTTCCTCGCCGGCCTGCGCCATCGGGCTCAGCAGGAACTTGATGTCTTCCTGCGTGTAGCCGAAGGCCTGCTGGCGGTCGAGCAGCGATTCCTTCGACGCCAGCGGGCCGGCGCCTTCGGGCGCCTCGATCTCGTCGAGCGGGATGCGGACGTTCTCGATCCACTGCCGGTAGGGCTTGGCGAACGCGAACTGGTTCTTCAGTTCCTCGTCGTCGACGATGCGGCCCTGCTCGAAGTCGATCAGGAACATCTTGCCCGGCTGCAGGCGCCACTTCTTGACGATCTTGTCCTCGGTGATCATCGGCAGCACGCCGGACTCCGAGGCCATCACGACCAGGTTGTCGTCGGTGACGATGTAGCGCGCCGGCCGCAGGCCGTTGCGGTCGAGCGTCGCGCCGATCTGCTTGCCGTCGGTGAACACCACGGCGGCCGGGCCGTCCCACGGCTCCAGCATCGCGGCGTGGTACTCGTAGAACGCACGGCGGCGCTCGTCCATCAGCGTGTGCTGCTCCCAGGCCTCCGGGATCATCATCATCGCCGCGTGCGCGAGCGGGTAGCCGCTCATCGTCAGCAGCTCGATCGCGTTGTCGAACGTGGCGGTGTCGGACTGGTGCTCGAAGCTGATCGGGTAGAGCTTCTGCAGGTCGTCGCCCAGCACGGGCGACTTCATCACGCCCTCACGGGCACGCATCCAGTTGAAGTTGCCCTTGACGGTGTTGATCTCGCCGTTGTGCGCCACCATGCGGTACGGGTGCGCCAGCGGCCATTCGGGGAAGGTGTTGGTCGAGAAGCGCTGGTGCACGAGGGCCAGCGCCGAGACCAGCCGCGGATCCTGCAGGTCGAGGTAGTACTTGCCCACCTGGTCGGCCAGCAGCAGACCCTTGTAGATGATCGTGCGGCAGCTCATGCTGGGCACGTAGTACTCGCGGCTGTGCTTGAGCTTCAGCGCCTGGATCGCGCTCGACGCGGTCTTGCGGATGACGTAGAGCTTGCGCTCCAGCGCGTCGGGCACGATGACGTCGGGACCGCGGCCGATGAAGATCTGCCGGATCACCGGCTCCGTCTTGCGCACGGCGGGCGACATCGGCATTTCGCGGTCGACCGGCACGTCGCGCCAGCCGAGCAGCACCTGGCCTTCGGCCTTCACGGCGCGTGCCAGCTCCTGTTCGCAGGCGAGGCGGGAGGCGTGCTCCTTCGGCAGGAAGATCATGCCGACGCCGTACTCGCCGGGCGGGGGCAGTTCGACGCCCTGCGCGGCCATCTCGGCGCGGTAGAACTCGTCGGGGATCTGGATCAGGATGCCGGCGCCGTCGCCCATCAGCTTGTCGGCCCCCACCGCGCCGCGGTGGTCGAGGTTTTCGAGGATCTTCAGTCCCTGCTCGACGATGCTGTGCGCCTTCTGGCCCTGGATGTGGGCCACGAACCCCACGCCGCAGGCGTCGTGCTCGTGGGCGGGATCGTACAAGCCGTCGCGGCGCAGCGCTTCGATCTCGTCAAGGGTGGTCATGCTCGGCACGGGGCTTTCGGCAGGCGTCGTCATGGCGCGCTCCACGTCGTATAGGGAGAAGGGACGTGAATTTAATGCACCGCAGCACCGGATTCAACCCAAATAAATAGGGTCAAGTCCGATTAAAAGGTCACGTGATTTAGCGACCTGATTAATTGGGGACATATAAATTCAGCACTTTGTGCGTGCTGAATGCATCGGCCGTGCCAGCCCCGCCGCGTCACTCCGCGCTCGTGGGGCCCGGCTCCGGTGCGGCGGTCTTGCGCGGACGGCCGCGCGGACGCGGCGCGAGCGGACGGGCCGTGCGCTGGGCCATCGCCGAGAGGAATTGCGGCGATCCCAGCACCCAGCCTTTCTGCTGGGCCTGCGACAGTTCCTCCACCTGCTTCGTGGACAGCCCGCGTGCCAGGCGTGCCCGGTAGGCGGCTTCCCGCTCGAACGGCGTGTTGCCCAAGGCCCAGAAGGCCGGGTGCTCGGTCACGACGGGGTCGCGCCGCAGCCCAAGATGGTGCGGCGCGCTGGACCACGGCCACGGGCTACCCAGGCCGGCCCGCTCGGCGGCGGTGTCGACATACACGAGGGCATCGAACAAGTAGCGCTCACTCTCCACCACGGTCGCACGAAACCGACCTTCCCACAAGGTACCCGAGCGGCCATGGCGACGGTTGAAGGTGGCGACGTAGCGCCGCCCCAAGGTCTGCATGCACTGGCTGAGGCTGTCGGGCGACGCCGGCGTGGCCAGCAGGTGCACCTGGTTGGGCAGCAGCGCGTAGGCATGGACCGCCAGGCCGCAGGCCGGCGCCGATGCGGCCAGCTTCTCCAGGTAGCTGACACGGTCGGCATCGTCGAGAAAAACAGCCTGCGCGTTGTTGCCCCGCTGCAGGATCAGGTGCAGTTCGCCTTCGATGGAGAGTCGGGCAAGTCGAGCCATGCGCCGATTCTAGGAAACCCGTCCCCAATTCCCATGACGGGGACTTCGCGATCACGCGTCGTCGAACAGGGGCTCGCCCCCCAGCCGGGCATGCTCTCGCAGGGCGAAGCGGTCGGTCATGCCCGCGATGTAGTCGGCCACGGCGCGGTGAAGGTCCGGCGCGTCGGCATAGTCCGGAGGCATCTCTTGCGGGGAGGCACGGTAGGCCTCGAACAGCATGCGGACCACGCGGCGGGCGCGCTCGGTCGTGTCCATCACCTGCGGGTGGCGGTACAGCTCGCGCATCAGGAAGCGCTTGAGGACGGTACCGGCTTCACGCATCGGGGCGCTGAACCGCACCAGCGGGCCCGCGTGCCGTGCCTCGTCGGCGCAGGCCGGTGCCGCGGCGCCGACGGCCGCGCGGGTGGCGTCGATCACGTCGTACACCTGCGCCGACAGCATCCGCCGGATCGTCTCGAACAGCAGGCGCCGCCCCTGCCCGGCCAGCGCCGGGTGCTCGGCCAGCGCGGCATCGCGGTGCTGCGCGAACAGCGGCACGCCGTCCAGCTGCTCCATCGTCAGCAGGCCGGAGCGCACCCCATCGTCGATGTCGTGTGCGTTGTAGGCGATCTCGTCGGCCAGGTTGCACAGCTGCGCCTCCAGGCTGGGCTGCGTGCCGTCCAGGAAGCGGCGCCCCACGCCGCCGGGCTCCTGCGCCTCGAGCAGCTGCGCGTTGGCGCGCGCGCAATGCTTGAGGATGCCTTCGCGGGTTTCGAAGCAGAGGTTGAGTCCGTCGAACGCCGGGTAGCGCTGCTCCAGGTGGTCGACCACGCGCAGGCTCTGCAGGTTGTGCTCGAAGCCGCCGTGCTCGCGCATGCAGTCGTGCAGCGCGTCCTGCCCCGCATGGCCGAACGGCGTGTGGCCGAGGTCGTGGGCCAGCGCGATCGCCTCGACCAGGTCCTCGTTCAGCGCGAGCGTGCGGGCGATGGACCGGCCCAGTTGCGCCACCTCCAGCGAATGCGTCATGCGCGTGCGGAAGAGGTCACCCTCGTGGTTCAGGAACACCTGCGTCTTGTAGACGAGGCGCCTGAACGCGGTGCTGTGCACGATCCGGTCGCGGTCGCGCTGGAAGTCGCTGCGCGTCGGCGCCGGGGGCTCCGCCGTCCGCCGCCCCCGCGAGCGGGAGGGATCGCAGGCGAAACGCGCGAGCATCGCGGCGGTGCCCGGTCAGCCGGTATGCGCCGCCAGCGTGGCGCGCACCGCCTCGTCCGGCGCCGGCCGCATCACGGCGCGCCCCAGCGACTCGATCAGCACGAAGCGGATCTCGCCCCCTTCGGACTTCTTGTCGATGCGCATCAGCTCGAGGTAGCGGTCGGCGCCCAGCGCGGGGCCGCGAACCGGCAGCCGCGCGCGCTCGACGATGCGGACCATGCGGTCCAGGAAGGCCGGCGGCATCAGGCCCAGGCGCACCGACAGGTCGCTCGCCATCACCATGCCGCAGCCGACGCCCTCGCCGTGCAGCCACTCGCCGTAACCCAGGCCCGCCTCGATCGCATGGCCGAAGGTGTGGCCGAAGTTGAGGATCGCGCGCAGGCCCGACTCGCGCTCGTCCTGCCCGACGACCCATGCCTTGATCTCGCAGGAGCGGCGCACCGCATGCGCCAGCGCGCGCGGATCGCGGGCCAGCAGCGCGGCGAGGTTGTCCTCGATCCAACCCAGGAAGGCCTCGTCGGCGATCGGGCCGTACTTGATCACCTCGGCCAGGCCGGCGCTCAGTTCGCGGTCGGAGAGGGTGCCGAGCACGCCGAGGTCGCACAGCACGCGCAGCGGTTGGTAGAACGCGCCGATCATGTTCTTGCCGCGCGGGTGGTTGATCGCGGTCTTGCCCCCCACGGAGGAGTCGACCTGCGCCAGCAGCGTCGTCGGCACCTGGACGAACGGCACGCCGCGCATGTAGCTGGCGGCCGCGAAACCGGTGACGTCGCCGACCACCCCGCCGCCGAGCGCGAACAGCACCGTCTTGCGATCGGCCCCCTCGGCGAGCAGGCGGTCGAAGATCAGGTCGAGCGTCTGCCAGTCCTTGTGCGCCTCGCCGTCGGGCAGGTCGATGCGCAGCACGCGCCCGTAGTGCGGGGCCAGCGCCGCCGCCAGCCGCTCGGCGTACAGCGGCGCCACCGTGACGTTGCTGACGATGGTGGCCAGCGACGCGCGCGGCAGCCCCTGCCAGGTCGCCGGATCGTCGAGCAGGCCGGCGCCGATGCGGATGTCGTAGCTGCGGTCGCCCAGCGCGATCGGGACGGTGATCGGCGCGAGGCGGGTCGGGAACGAAACGAAGGAGGGATCGGGCGCGGTCATGCGCCCGAGTTTACGGGTGCGAACGCAGGCGATCGACCGGGGACGGCACGCGCGAGGCGTCCACCAGGCCCGCCAGCTCCAGCTGCATCAGCACCATGCTCACCAGCGCAGGCACCGACGGCCGGCCGGTCTCGATCACGAAGTGCGCCGTGCGGCGGTAGAGCGGGTCGCGCTCGCGGTACAGGTCGCGCAGCTTGCGCAGGGGGTCGGGCACCTGCAGCAGCGGCCGCTGGGTGTCGTGGCGCAGGCGGCGGTAGATCTCCTCGGGCGATGAGCGCAGGTAGATCACCGTGGTCCGCTCGCGCAGCGCCTCGCGGTTGGCTTCGCGCAGCACCGCGCCGCCGCCGGTGGCGAGCACGCGGTCCCCGTCGCTGGTCAGCTCGCCGATGACCTGCTGCTCCAGGTCGCGGAAGGCCTCTTCGCCGTGCGCGGTGAAGTAGTCGCGGATCGAGCCGCCGATGCGGTCCTCGATCACGTGATCGCTGTCGAAGAAGGGCAGGCCGAGCTGGCGCGCAAGGTGGCGCCCCACGGTGGACTTGCCACCGCCGGGCATGCCGATGAGGGAGATCAACACCCGTCCATCAGTTCGGATTGGTACAGACGGCCGCACGCCCGTAGGGACTGATGACGAAGGCCGGCGCCGCGTTCTCGTTCGTCACGGCTTCGCCGGGTGCGGGCAGGTTGCCTTGGCCGTACAGCAGGCCGGAGTACCGGGCCCGGGCTTCCGTGCCGGAAATGCCGGAGGCCGTCACCGTGATGACGAAGTCGACCCAGGTCGCCAGGTCCTTGCCGTACTCGATCTGCACGATCGCCAGGCCGTTGGCATCGGTCTTCGACGAACCGACCATCTTCACCGCCACGTCGGACTTCCGTGCATCGAGGTCGCCGTTCCAGTTCAGGTCTTCCTCGCGGGCGCTCAACGCCGGCGCCGCCTGGCCGCTCACGTACGTGCCCGCCTCGCGCACGCCGTTGCGGTTGACGTCTTCGTTGGGGCACGAGGGCTGGCTCGTCGCCGCACCCAGCTCCCAGGCGCGGGAGGCGTCGTTCCAGCGGTAGTTCTCGCTCGTGGTCAGCGTCCGGACCTGCACCCAGCGGTTCAAGCCGTTCCACTGGTAGTAGCCCTTGTAGTAGGCCGGCAGGTCGATCGACGGCGTGATCTGCACGTCGGCCTTCGCCTGGCCCGCCGAATCCACCACCATGACCACGAACTCCTTGATGTAGGTCAGGTCGGCCGGGCCTTCCTTGATCAGCTCGTTGGTGCGGATGCTGACGGCGAGCGCCTCCGACACCACGGTCAGCGTGGCCCGAGTGGCATTCGGGCAGCCGGACGTCGGGAAGTCGACGGTGTCGTAACACGCGCGGATCGTGATGCCGTTGGTCGGGCTGGACCTCAGGCCCGGCGTGAAGGTGCCACGGGCGACGCCCGTCGTGTCCGAGTAGGCATAGGCGCCGCCCAGCCACGACACGACGCCATCGGTGTTGCTGACGTTGCCGTCCAGGTCGAAGCGCACCCGCACGTTCTTGATCGGCTTGTTGCCGCTGCCGAGGAACAGGGCGCGCAGCTCCACCAGGTTGGCCGAGCTGCCGGCCGCGTTGACGCTGATGACGCTCGGGCTGGGCGTGACCGACGCGGACAGCACGGGCCCGACCGCCGGGTCCACGCTGCCCGAACCGGGCAACTGCACCTGCACGGTCTCGACGCGGCTGTCGCCCGCCGCCGTGGCCGTCACGCTCACGGTGCCCGCCGTGGCGGGCGCGGTGTACGAGTAGACGAACTTGCCGTTGATGTCGGTGCGGCCTGCCGTCGTCGGCAAGCCGGGGGCCGTGACCGAGATCGGCTGATCGACCATCGCGATCGAGTTGGTGTCGACCAGCGTGTACTCGATCTGGTTGTTGGCACTGCCGGCATCGACCAGCGGGGCCAGCGACGCCGACAGGCGGGCTCCCACCACACGGAACGACGCGCTGCGCGTCAGCGTGCCGCTGGTCGCCGTGATGGTGACCACGCGGTTGGTCCTGTCCGCGCCGATGCCGACGTTGGCCGTGACCACGCCCTGCGCGTTCGTCACGTTGCCGCTCACGGTGGCCACCGCGCTGCTGTCGACGCCGATGGTCACCGGAATGCCCGGCAGCGCATTGCGGTTGCGGTCGACCGCAGTGGCGGTCGCGAGCACCGTCCCGGTCCCGCCGTTGTTCAGGCTCGCGGAGCTCAGCGTCAGGCTGAGGTCCGCCGCGACGGGCGTCTCCGTGCTGGGGGCGTCCGTCACCATCAGCGTCGCCGTCCTCGTCAGCGAGCCGCTGGTGGCCGTGACGGTGATGGCGCGGTTGGTCTGGTTCGAGCCGATGCCGACCGTCGCAGTCAGCACGCCGGACGCATTCGTCTTGGTGTCGCTGGGGGTGGCGATCGCGTCGCTGTTGACCGACAAGGAAACGGCGACACCAGGAACCGCATTGCGCTTGCCGTCCAGCGCCGTCACGGTCGCCGTCACGGTTTCGCTGTTGTTGTTGGCGATGTTGGCCGAACTCAAGACCAGCACGAGGTCGGAGGCCTCGCCGCTGCCGCCTGCCTCCACCACCTGCAAGGTCGCGGTGCGCACGACCGACCCCGTCCGTGCCGTGACGGTGATGGTGCGATTGCTCCGGTCGGCACCGATGCCGATGGTCGCCGTCACGCTGCCATCCGTATCCGTCGTCGTGCCGGACGTCGTGGCGGTTGCGCCGCTGTCGACGCTGATCTGCACCGGAACACCGGCGATCGTGTTGCGGGACCCGTCCAGCGCCGTGGCCGTCGCCACCACGGTCTCCAGGCCGCTGTTGGCGATCGTCGACGCGCTCAGCGTCAGCACCAGGTCGGACGCAGACACACTGCCCGCTGGCGCACTGGCCCCGCTGCCCGGCCCCAACACCGGCGTACCGGCATCACCGCCGCCGCCGCCGCAGGCGGCCATGAACGACAGGGCTGCGACACACAGCCATGCCTTGAGCATTCGCATCATCGTCATCGTCTCGCTATGAATTCAAAAAGGGCGGGCGGGCCGGCATCAGCGGGCGGTGACCCGGTCCGTCACGACCTTCGGCGTGATGAACACCAGCAGCTCGGTCTTGTTGCTCGAACGCACCGTGTTCTTGAACAGGTTGCCCACCACCGGGATGTCGCCCAGCAGCGGCACCTTGTTCACGTCGTCGCGCTCTTCCTGCGTGAAGATGCCGCCCAGCACGACGGTCCCGCCGTTCTCGACGAGCACCTGCGTCTTCACATGCTTGGTGTTGATCGCCGGCCCGGCGTTGGTGGTGGCGCCGCGGCTGTCCTTGGCGACGTCGACGTCGAGGATCACGTTCCCCTCGGGCGTGATCTGCGGCACCACCTCCAGCTTCAGGCTCGCCTTGCGGAACTGCACCGACGTGGCACCGCTGGACGTGGCGACCTGGTACGGGATCTCCTCGCCCTGCTCGATCACCGCCTTGATCTGGTCGGCCGTGATGACGCGCGGGCTCGACACGATCTTGCCCTTGCCGTCGGCTTCCAGCGCCGACAGCTCCAGGTTCAGGAAGCGGTTGGCCGAGGCGCTGAACAACGAGAGCGCGAACGTCGCGGCCTGGGCGCCGCCGAGGTTGGTGACGTTGGCAGGCAGGTTGACGAACTCGTTGTTGAAGCGGTTGTTGATGAGCGAGCCGGGGCTGGCTTCCGTCAGCGTGCTTTGCAGCGTCTGGCCGTTGATCGCGTTGTAGCCGCCGCCCACGGTGACGTAGTTGCTGCCACCCACGCTCCAGCCCGGGATGCCGCCGTTGCGGCCGCGCAGGTCGGAGGCGCCGAGCCTCACCCCGAGCGCGCGCCCGAAGGTGTCGTCCGCCTCGACGATGCGCGCCTCGATCAGCACCTGGCGCACCGGGATGTCGATCTTCGCGATGATGGCCTGCACCTCCTCGAGCTTGCTCGGGATGTCGGAGACGAACAGCTGGTTGGTCCGCGTCTCGTAGATGACGCTGCCGCGCGGCGACAGGATGCGGGTGTTGACGGACGATCCGCCGCTGCTGCCGCCACCGCCGCCGCCCTGGCCGGCGTTCTGCCCGGTCAGGCCCTTGGCGACCTCTTCGGCCTTGGTGTAGTTGAGCTGGAACGACTGCGTGCGCACCGGCTCCAGGTCCGCGATCTTCTTCTTGGCCTCCAGCTCGACCTGCTCCTTCGCGGAGAGCTCGTCCTTGGGCGCGATCCACAGCACGTTGCCGCTCTTGCGCAGCCCCAGGCCCTTGGCCTGCATGATGATGTCGAGCGCCTGGTCCCACGGCACGTCCTTCAGCCGCAGGGTGACGGTGCCGGTGACGGTGTCGCTGGTGACGACGTTGAAGTTGGTGAAGTCGGCGATGACCTGCAGCAGCGCCCGCACCTCGATGTTCTGGAAGTTGAGCGAGAGCTTCTCGCCGGCATAACCCGGCCCCTGCACGAGCTTGTTCGGGTCGATGACCATCGGCCGCACTTCGACCACGAACTGGTTGTCGCTCTGGTAGGCCGAGTGCTCCCACGCGCCGCGGGGCTCGATCGTCATGCGCACGCGGTCACCGCTCTGCACCGTCGAGATGGCGGTCACCGGCGTGCCAAAGTCGGCCACGTCGAGCCGGCGGCGCAGGCGGTCGGGCAGCGTGGAACGCAGGAACTCGACCACGAGCTGCTGGCCCTGCTGCCGGATGTCGACGCCCACCTGGTTGTTCGGCAGGTTGACGATGACGCGCCCGGCGCCGTCCTGGCCCCGGCGGAAGTCGATGTCGCGCAGCGACAGCGGGTCGGCATTGAGCGGCTGCGCGAAGTGCACTGGCGCATCCGGTGCGGCCGGCGCGGCGGGAGCGGCCGCCTGGACGCCCTCGGCCGGCCCGGCGCTGTCCACCAGGATCAGCAGCGCCTTGCCTTCGATCTGCGCACGGTAGGTGGCGGCCTGCTTCAGATTCAGCACCAGGCGCGTGCGGTCGCCGCCCCGCGCCACGTTGACGGAGCGCAGGTTGCCCTGGTTCAGCTCGACGCTGGAACGGGGCAGCGCGCTGCCCACGCCCGGCAGGTCGATCGCGATGCGCGGCGGCGCCTGGACCGCGAAGCCGGCCGGCACGGCGGCAAGCGGCTCGCTCAACTCGATCCGCACCACCTCGCTGCCCGCCTGCTGGGTGCTGGTGATCGACTGGATCATGGTCTGCGCCAGCGCAGCGATCGGCACGCCCACGGCCAGCACGATGGCCGTGCACAAGGCCTTCCAAGGGGTCATGATGCGCTTCTCCTCGTCGTTCTTCATCGCTTGCCTTCCTGCAGCTGCAGGCTGGTGCTGCGCTCGATCCATTCACCCGACGCGTCCTGCACGATTTCGCGCAGCGCCACCTCGGTCTCGGTGATGCGTGTGATGCGGCCGTAGTTCTGGCCCAGGTGGTCGCCGGCCTTCACCTGGTAGAGCAGGTTGTCGACGCGCAGCAGCGCATACGGCGCGTTCTGGCGGCTGACGCTGCCGACCATGGTCATGCTGTCGAGCGGATACGCCTCCAGCGGCTCCTTGCGCCGGTTCAGCTCGGCGGCGAGCAGGCTGCTCGGCTGCCGCGCTTCCTGCTTCAAGGCCACGCTGAGCTTCTGGGGGCTGAACGGCTCGACCGCATCGCCGCCCTGGTAAGCCTGGGGATTGAAGCGCTTGGGCGCCTGCAGCGGCTGCACGCTCGGCCGCACCTCGTTCTTCTGCTGCTGCATCCAGGACTGCAGCTCGGCCTCGTCGGAGCCGCAGCCCGCGAGGCCGGCCAGCACCATCACCATCGCGGCGGCGACCCATCCGGGGCGGCGGCGCCCGGCACTCGGCATCGGCTTCATTTCTTGGCCCCTGCCTTGGCGGCCGCACGGGCCTTGCGCTGTTCCTCGATCTCCAGCGGGTCGAGGTAGCGGTAGGTGCGCGCGGTGGCCTCCATGGCCAGGTTGCCCGCCGCGTCGCGCTGCGGGGTGCTGATCGACAGGTCGTGCAGCGTGACGATGCGCGAGAGGTTCGCCACATCGGCGGCGAAAGCGCCCATGTCGTGGTAGCGGCCGCTGACGCGGATCGAGATCGGCAGCTCGGCGTAATAGTCCTTGACCACCACCTGGCCCGGGCGGAACAGCTCGAACTGCAGGCCGCGGCCCAGGCCGGCCTGGTTGATGTCGGACAGCAGCGCGTCCATCTCGGCCTTGCCGGGCAGCTGCTTCTCGAGCTGGGTCACGTACTCCTCGACCTGCGACTTCTGCTTGCGCAGCTCGCTCAGGTTGACCGCCTGGTTGAGCTTGGCGCGGTAGTCGGCCTTGAGCGTGGGCTCGCGGTCGCGCTCGGCCTGGAGCAGGTCGGTCTCGTCGGAGAGCAGCAGCACCCAGCCGAGCGCCACCGCCACCAGGGCCATCAGCACCCAGGCGGCGATGCGCGGCAGCAGCGGCCACTGGCCGGGCTCCTTCATGTCGAGCCCGCGGAACTGGGCCGCCGCGTGCTCCAGGGCCTCGCCGAGATCGAGGTTCATCCGTTTAGCCGTCGCCATCGCCGCAATCCTCAGGACGCCCGGGACGCGGCGCCGGCCGGCGCACTGGCCCCGGCGGCGGGCGCCTGCGGCCGCTTGATCGACACACGCATCGAGAAATCGAACAGGCGCCGCTGCTCGCGGGTGGCCTCCTTGACCGTCGCCGCCTTGATCTCGACCAGCTCGGGCCGTTCGAGCCATTCGGAGTTGTAGAGCGCGTTGCGCAGCAGCTCCGAGACACGCTCGTTGGTCTGCGCGATGCCGGTGACGGCCACGACGGCATCCGTCTGCTTGATCGACGTGAGGTACACGCCCTCCGGCGTCTGCTTCGTCAGCTCGTTGAGGAGGTAGACGGGGATGTTGCGGTCGGTCTGCAGGTCTTCGACGGCCTTCTGCCGGGCCTTCAGGCTCTCGATCTCGGCGCGCAGGTTGGCAATGTCCTTGATCTGGCCTTCGAGCAGGCTGATCTCGCGTTGCAGCACCGCGTTGCGCTGCGCTTGCGAATCCGTCAGTTGCTGCAACACCGCATACCAGGCCGCGACGATGGCCAGCCCCGCGAGGGCGGACATGCCGAGGCCGGCGAAGAACGCCGCCTTGCGGCGCTTGCGCCGGGCCTCACGGTGAGGCAGCAGGTTGATCAGGATCACTGCGTGAATCTCCGCATCGCCAGGCCGCAGGCCGTCAGGTACGAGGGCGCCTCGCGGCGCACCTTGGCTTCGCGCACGGCGGAGCCGAGCTTCATCTGGTCGAACGGATTCACGATCATCGATGCGAAGCCGGTCAGTTCGGTCACACGCTCCTTCAGGCCGGGCAGGGTCGCGGTGCCGCCGGCCAGCATCACGTAATGCACCTTGTGGTGCGGCGTGCTGGTGAAGAAGTACTGCAGCGCGCGGCCGATCTCCTGCGACAGGCTGTCGACGAAGGTGTTGAGGATCGACGACTCGTAGTCTTCCGGCAGGTCGCCGGACAGCTTCTTCTGCTCGGCCTCCTCGAACGAGAAGCCGTACTGGCGCGAGATGAGCTGGGTGAGCTGCGAACCGCCGAAGGCCTGGTCGCGGTCGTAGAGCATCTCCTCGTCGCGCAGCACCTTCAGGCTGGTGACGTCGGCACCGATCTCGAAGAGCGCGACCAGGGCGTCCTTGCCCTCGTTGGGCAGCGCCTTGATCACCCGGGTCATCGCCAGGCGCGAGGCGTGGGACTCGATGTCCAGCACCACCGGCTTCAGGCCGGCGGCTTCCGCCAGGCCCTGGCGGTCCTGCACGCGGTCCTTGCGCGACGCGGCGATGAGCACCTCCACATCGCCCATCGAGGTGGGGCTGGGGCCGATCACGCAGAAGTCGAGGCTGACCTCGTCGAGCGAGAACGGGATGTACTGGTTGGCCTCCGATTCGACCTGCACCTCGAGTTCTTCCTCGCGCAAGCCGGCCGGCAGCATGATCTTCTTGGTGATGACGGCCGACTGCGGCATGGCCATCACCACCTGCTTCGTACGGCTGCCGCTGCGCGCGACCACTCGGCGCACGGCGTCGGCGACCTCATCGAACTTCTCGATCTGGCCGTCCGTGATCCACCCTTTTTCGAAGGGCTCGGACGCAAAGCGCTCGAGCACATAGTCGCCGGCCTTGTTCTGCCCCAATTCGACCAGTTTCACACTGGACGAACTGATATCCAGGCCGATGGTCGGTGGGTGCTTGCGGCCCAGCAGCGCGTCCAGAAAGCTCACCGGGGGTTCTCCCAACGTGCAGCGCTAGCGCCCCGCACACTTCAGCGATTGTTAAGAAGTTACTTCAATGCTAGCAGTAAAGCCTTTGTGCAAGATGAGAAAAGCCGGGTAAATCAGGGCCAGCTCGTTGGTAACCGCCCACGGTCGGCCGCCCCCGACGAGCCCTGCGGCAGCGGTCGCCGGGCCGTCACCCCCGGACACGTCGTGCCCAGGGGCCCCTTTCTATAATTCAAGCACTCCGCCCTCGGAAACCTTCATGTCCAAGACCGACGGCTCGAAGCCGCCGCGCACGCCGCGTCCCCCCCGCCCCTCCCCTGCACCCGCGTCGAGTTGGGCCGCCTCGATCGGCCGCATCGTCGCCTGGCTCTTCGGCCTGGCGGCCGCGGGCGGTATCGCCGTGCTGGCGCTGGTCGCGATCGCGCTGGCCGTCGCCTACCCCAACCTGCCCGAGATCAGCGGGCTGGCGGACTACCGGCCGAAACTGCCGATGCGCGTCTACGCCGCCGACAACGTGCTGCTGGCGGAATACGGCGAGGAGCGTCGCAATTTCGTGCCCATCGGCGACATGCCCAAGGTGATGAAGGACGCCGTGCTGTCGATCGAGGACGCCCGCTTCTACCAGCACGGCGGCGTCGACTACCTGGGCGTGATACGCGCCGGGCTGGCCCAGTTCGCCGAAGCCAAGAGCCAAGGCGCCTCGACCATCACGATGCAGGTGGCCCGCAACTTCTACCTGTCGACGGAGAAGACCTTCACCCGCAAGATCTACGAGATCCTGCTCGCGCTGAAGATCGAGCGCCAGCTCAGCAAGGACCAGATCCTGGAGCTGTACATGAACCAGATCTACCTCGGCCAGCGCGCCTACGGCTTCGCCGCCGCCAGCGAGATCTACTTCGGCAAGCCGCTGAAGAACGTCAGCATCGCCGAGGCCGCGATGCTGGCCGGCCTGCCGAAGGCCCCGTCGGCCTACAACCCCATCGTCAACCCGAAGCGGGCGACGACGCGGCAGCAATACATCATCGAGCGGATGCTCGAGAACGGCTTCATCACGCCCGACCAGGCCCGCGAAGCCGCCGCGGAAACGCTGCGCTACCGCACGCCCTCGGCGGTGCCGGTGCATGCGGAGTTCGCCGCCGAGGCGGCGCGCCAGCTGGTCTACACGCAGTACGGCAACGACGCCTACACCCGTGGGCTCAACGTCTTCCTGACCGTGCGGTCCACCGAGCAGATGGCCGCCTACCGCGCCCTGCGCCGCGGCCTGATCGACTACGAGCGCCGGCAGGTCTACCGGGGCCCGGAAGCCTACGTGGTGCTGCCCTCCGACCCGGCCGACATCGACACCCACATCGCGGAGGCACTGGCCGACCACCCCGACAACGACGACCTGAGGGCCGCGGTGGTGCTCGAAGCCTCGCCCCGCAAGGTCGTCGCGGTGCTGCAGTCGGGCGAATCGATCACCGTCACGGGCAACGGCCTGAAGCCGGTGGCCTCGGGGCTCTCCGAGAAGGCCGGGCCGCAGAAGCAGATCCGGCGCGGCGCCGTGGTGCGCGCGGTGCAGGTGGGCAAGGAATGGTCGCTGACGCAACTGCCCGAAGTCGAGGGTGCGCTGGTGGCGATGGCGCCTGACACGGGCGCGATCAGCGCGCTCGTCGGCGGCTTCGACTACGGCAAGAGCAAGTTCAACCACGTGACGCAGGCCTGGCGGCAGCCGGGCTCCAGCTTCAAGCCCTTCATCTACTCCGCGGCGCTCGAAAAGGGCTTCACGCCCGGCACCGTGGTCAACGACGCCCCGCTGTTCTTCAGCGCCGGCTCCACCGGCAGCCAGCCCTGGGAGCCGAAGAACTACGACGGCAAGTTCGACGGCCCGATGGCGCTGCACACCGCGCTGGCCAAATCCAAGAACATGGTGTCCATCCGCGTGCTGCAGTCGGTCGGCGCGCCGTTTGCGCAGGACTGGGTCACCCGCTTCGGGTTCGAAGGCGACAAGCACCCCGCCTACCTGACGATGGCGCTGGGCGCCGGCTCCGTCACCCCGATGGAGATGGCCACCGCCTACAGCGTGTTCGCCAACGGCGGCTACCTGGTGCAGCCAGTGCTGATCTCGCGCATCACCGACACCAAGGGCCGCACGCTGATGGAGCGCAAGCTCACGCCGCCGGACGAATCGGCCCGCACGATCAGCGCCCGCAATGCGTTCGTGATGAGCACGCTGCTGCAGGAAGTGGTGCGCTCCGGCACCGGCAACCTGGCCGCACGCACGCTGAAGCGGCCCGACCTCTTCGGCAAGACCGGCACCACCAACGATTCGCTGGACGCCTGGTTCGCCGGCTGGCAGCCCTCGACGGTCGCGGTGGTGTGGGTCGGCTACGACCAGCCGCGCAAGCTGGGCGACCGCGAGACCGGCGGCGGCCTCGCGCTGCCGATCTGGACGGAGTACATGGGCCACGCGCTGAAGGACGTACCGGTGCAGGACACGCCCCCGCCGCCCGGCGTGACCAACGTCAACGGCGACTGGACCTTCGAGGAGTTCAGCCACGGCGCCGGTGTCAGCAGCCTGGGGCTGGAAGACCGCATGCCGCCGCAGGCCCCGACCGAGGACGAGAAGCGCGGCATCCTCGACCTGTTCCGGCGCTGAGACCCCTGGGCGGGCCGCGCGGCGGCTCAGGCCGGCGAGAACCGCAACGGCTTGCCGCCCTGCTCGCTGGCGCGGGCCGACAGCAGCGCAAAGAACTCGTGGCCCTCGCGCTCGCGCCACACGCCGTCCGCATAACGGAAGTGGTAACCCCCGGCCCTCGCCGCGAGCCACAGCTCCTGCAGAGGGGGCTGCGTGTTGACGACGATCTTGCTGCCATCGGGGAAGGCCAGTTCCAGCAACCCGCCGGTGCGGCTGGCGTCGATGTCGATCACGTCCTCCTGCAGCCACCGGTCCACCGTGGCTTCGATGGAGGCCAGCACCGCGTCGGTCAGGCGGTGGTAGTCGAGGTCGCTCAGGGCTGCGTCGGACATGGTGCTGGCTAGAATCTTTTGCATGAATGCAACAACTCGATCGAGTGTAGCGGCGCCGACGAGGCCCGCCTGGCGACTCGGACTCGTCGCGGCCGGCCTGTGCACGCTGGCCCTGGGCCTGGGCGGCTGCGGCCAGAAGGGCCCGCTGGAACTGCCCTCCGCCGCCAGGCCCGCTTCGGGAGCGGCACGATGAGCCTGCCCGGCGCGCCCTGGATCGCCCACCGCGACGGCGAGCTGTTCGTCGAAGACTGCCGCGTCAACGCGCTCGCCGACGAGCACGGCACGCCGCTGTACGTCTACTCGCGCAACGCGATGCGTGCCGCCGCCGCGGCCTACCAGCAGGCGCTGGCCGGCCGGCCCCACCTGGTCTGCTACGCGATCAAGGCCAATTCGAGCCTGGCGGTGCTGCAGACGTTTGCCGAAGCCGGCTGTGGCTTCGACATCGTCTCGGGCGGTGAACTGGCGCGGGTGCTGGCCGCGGGCGGTGATGCGTCCAAGGTGGTGTTCTCGGGTGTCGGCAAGACCCGCGCCGAGATGCGGCAGGCCCTGCAGGCCGGCGTGCGCTGCTTCAACGTCGAAAGCGAAGCCGAACTGGACGTGCTGTCGGACGTGGCGGCGGCACTGGGCACGCGGGCGCCCGTGAGCCTGCGCGTGAACCCGGACGTGGACGCCAAGACGCACCCCTACATCTCCACCGGGCTGAAGGGCAACAAGTTCGGCATCGCCCATGGCCAGGCGCTGGCGGCGTACCGCCATGCCGCCTCGCTGCCAGGGCTGCAGGTGGTGGGCATCGACTGCCACATCGGCTCGCAGATCACCGAAACCGCACCCTACCTCGACGCGCTGGACCGCGTGCTCGACCTGGTCGAGGCGGTGGAGCAGGCCGGCATCCCGATCCGCCACGTCGACGTGGGCGGCGGCCTGGGCATCACCTACACCGACGAGCAGCCGCCAGCGGCAGGCACGCTGATCGGCCTGCTGCTCGAACGGCTGGACGCGCGCGGCCACGGGCACCGCGAGCTGCTCTTCGAACCCGGCCGCTCGCTCGTCGGCAATGCCGGCGTGCTGGTGACCGAGGTGCTGGTGCTCAAGCCCGGCGACAAGCGCTTCTGCATCGTCGACGCGGCGATGAACGACCTGATGCGCCCGGCGATGTACGAGGCTTACATGGGCATCGTCCCGTGCCGGCCGCGCAGCGACGCCGCACAGGTCTGGGACGTCGTCGGCCCGGTGTGCGAATCGGGGGACTGGCTGGGCCGGGACCGGGAACTCGCCGTGGCGCCGGGCGACCGCCTGGCGGTGCTGTCCTGCGGCGCGTATGCGATGTCGATGGCCAGCAACTACAACACCCGGCCGCGCGGCGCGGAGGTGATGGTGGACGGCAGCCGGGCGGCCGTGATCCGCGAGCGGGAGCGCGTGCAGGACCTGTTCGCGGGCGAGCGGCTCGTCGCCGGCTGACGCCTGCGCCCACCCTCAGATCCGCCCCTCCTCCACCGCGTGGCAGGCCACGCGGATCCCGCGGAAGTGGTTCAACGCCGGCCGCTCGGCCGAGCAGCGCGCATTGGCGTGCGGACAGCGGGGATGGAAGGCGCAGCCGGTCGGAGGATTCAGCGGATTGGGCACCTCGCCCTGCACCGGCGTGCGGGCGCGGCCCGTCATGTGGATGTCCGGGATCGCATCCAACAGCATGCGGGTGTAGGGGTGCCTCGGGCTGCCGAAGAGCGTGGCCTTGTCCGCCAGCTCGACCAGCCGGCCGAGGTACATCACGCCGACCTGGTCGGCCACGTGCCGCACCACCGCGAGGTTGTGCGAGATGAACAGGTAGGTCAGCCCCCGCTCGCGCTGCAGGTCCTTCATGATGTTGAGCACCTGCGCCTGCACCGAGACGTCGAGCGCCGAGGTGGGCTCGTCGCAGACCAGGAACTCCGGCTGCGTCGCGAGCGCGCGCGCGATCGAGATGCGCTGGCGCTGGCCGCCGGAGAACTGGTGCGGGAACTTCTCGGTGTCGGCGGCCGCCAGCCCGACCGACTTCAGCAGCTCGGCCACCTGGTGCCGCAGCGCCGCCTTGTCGGTGACCAGGGCGTGCTCGCGCAAGGGCTCGCCGACGATGTCGACCACCTTCCAGCGCGGATTCAGGCTGGCGTACGGATCCTGGAAGATCATCTGCATGCGCTGGCGCAGCGTGCGCGCCTGCGGCGAGGCGAAGACCTGGCCGGTGTCCATGCCGTCGAACCGAACGGAGCCGCGGGTGGGCCCGTACAGGCCCACCAGCAGCCGCGCCACCGTGCTCTTGCCGCAGCCGGATTCGCCGACGAGGGCCAGCGTGCGGCCGCGGTCGATGCTGAAGCTCACGCCGTCGACCGCATGCACGAACTGCCTCGGCTTGCGCTCGACCATGCGGTTCAACCACGGCGCCGAGACGTCGAAGGTCTTGGCAAGGTCGTTTACCTCGACCAGGCTCATAAGGCAACCTCCCGCTGCTTCATGCCGCCTCCCGCTCGTTGCGCTGCACCAGCCAGCACGCTGCCTGCGTCGCACCGGCGTCCATGAGGCCCGGGCGCTCCACCCGGCAGCGGTCAAACACCCGCGGGCAGCGCGGGTTGAACGCGCACCCGGGCGGGATGGCCGTCAGCCGCGGCATCGAGCCGTCGATCTGCAGCAGGCGTTCGCGGTCCTCGTCCATCGTCGGGATCGAGCCCATCAGGCCCACGGTGTAGGGGTGGGACGGGTGGTGGATGACCTCGTGCACCGGCCCGATCTCGGCCACGCGGCCGGCGTACATCACCGCCACGCGGTCGCAGGTCTCGGCGATCACGCCCATGTCGTGTGTCACCAGCATCACGGCGGCACCCCGCTCCTTGCACACGCGCTTGAGCAGCGAAATGATCTGCGCCTGGATGGACACGTCGAGCGCCGTGGTCGGTTCGTCGGCGACGATCAGCCGGGGCTCGGCGGCCAGCGCCAGCGCGATGACCACACGTTGGCGCATGCCGCCGGAGAACTGGTGCGGGTACTGGTCGACGCGTGCTTCCGCCGCCGGGATGCCGGTGTCCCTCAGCAGCTGGATCGCCCGTTCGCGCGCCTGCGACTCGGACATCGGCAGGTGCGTGCGGATGGTCTCGGTCAGCTGCCGGCCGATCGTGTACAGCGGGTTCAGCGAGGTCAGCGGGTCCTGGAAGATCGCCCCGATCTGCCGGCCGCGGATCGCGCGCATCTGCTCGTAGGGCAGGTTGTCGATGCGCCGGCCTTCGAGCAGGATCTCGCCGCCGGCGATGCGCCCAGGCGGCTCCAGCAGCCCGATGATGGCGGCGCCGGTCAGCGACTTGCCGGCGCCGGACTCGCCCACCACGCCCAGGATCTCGCCGGGTCGGATCTCGAAGGAGATGTCGTCCAGCGCCAGCAGCGTGCCGCGCCGGGTCGGGAATTCCACCCGCAGGTGGCGCACTTCGAGCAGGGGGGCCGTCGTGGCGACAGCGGGCCGCTGGGGAGACGGTCCGGCGCCCGGCCCGCCGATGGCGTGTTGCATACGTGGGTTCCTAGGGAGGCCGCCGTCAGCGCAGCCGCGGGTTCAAGGCGTCGCGCAGCCAATCGCCCAGCAGGTTCACCGACAGCGCGATCAGCACCAGCATCGCGCCCGGGAAGATGGTGATCCACCATTCGCCGGAGAAGAGGAAGTCGTTGCCGACGCGGATCAGCGTGCCCAGCGAAGGCTGCGTCGGCGGCACGCCCACGCCGAGGAACGACAGCGTGGACTCGGTCAGGATCGCCAGCGCCACCTGGATGGTGGCGAGCACCAGCACCGGCCCCATCACGTTGGGCAGCACGTGTTTCCACATGATGCGCGACGAGCTGACCCCGATCACCCGGGCCGCCTGCACGTACTCCTTGCTGCGCTCGACCAGCGTGGAGCCGCGCACCGTGCGCGCGTACGGCACCCAGCCCGGGATCGCGATCGCCAGCACCAGCACCGCGAAGGCCAGCGTGTCGTGGGCGTTGGGGAACATCGCGCGGCCCACGCCGTCGATCAGCAGCGCGATCAGGATGGACGGAAACGACAGCATCACGTCGCACACGCGCATGATGAACGCGTCGGTCTTGCCGCCGACGAAGCCCGACAACAGGCCCAGGCCGACCCCGACAACCACCGACAGCACCACCGACGCGACCCCGACCAGCAGCGAGATGCGCGCGCCGTACATCAGGGCGGACAGGATGTCGCGGCCCTGGTCGTCCGTGCCGAACAGGTACTTCGGGTTGCCGTCCTGCTGCCACGCCGGCGGCAGGCGGGCGTCGGACAGTTCGAGCGAGGCCAGGTCGAAGGGGTTGTGCGGCGCCACGATGCCGGCGAACAGCGCGCAGAACACGCACACGAACGCGATGACCGCCGCCACGATGGCCGTCGGCGACGAGCGGAAGCTGTGCCAGACATCGCTGTCCAGCGCCCGCTGCCACCAGGAGGGTGCGAGCGGTGCGGCGTTCATCGTCCCTTCACCGTGATCCACTTGAAGAACATGCGGTTGTCGGCCCGCTGCACGAGGCTGACATTGCTGCGCGCCGCCCACGCCAGCGCCTGCTGGTGCAGCGGGATGTGGCCCACGTCGTCCGCATGCACCTTGAAGGCCTCGCGGATCAGGGCGTTGCGCTTGGCCGGGTCGATCTCGGAAGCGACCATCGCCGTCAGCTCGTCGAACTTCGGGTTGCTGTACGCACCGAGGTTGAACTGGCCCTGGCCCTTGTCGGTCGGGGTGGCCATCAGCGCAGACATCGCGTCGTGCGAGTCGGTGGTGCTGGGCGTCCAGCCCAGCAGGTAGAAGCTGGTGTCGCGGCGCAGGATCTTGGGGAAGTAGGTGTTCTTGGTCTCGGTCTGCAGGTTGACCTTCACGCCGATGCGCGCCAGGCTCGCCGCCACCGCCTGGCAGATCGGGCCGTCGTTGACGTAGCGGTCGTTCGGACAGTTGAGGCCGACCTCGAAGCCGCTTGCATAGCCGGCCTCGGCCATCAGCTTCTTCGCCGCCTCCACGTCGTAGGGCAGCCGCTTGTTCATGTCGGCCTGGAAACCGCGGACCCCCGGGCCAACCATCAGCGCGGTCGGCGACGACGCATTGCGCATCACACGCGACTTGATCGCCTCGATGTCGATGGCCTGGTAGAAGGCCTTGCGCACCCGCACGTCCTTGAAAGGGTTCTTGCCCTTGACGCTGGAGAACTGGAGTTCGTCGCGCTTCTGGTCCATGCCCAGGAAGATGGTGCGCAACTCGGGGCCCTGCAGCACCGAGAACCCCCCGGCCTTCAGGCGCTCGACGTCCTGCAGCGGCACCGGCTCCATCACGTCGACCTCGCCCGACAGCATCGCCGCCACACGGGTCGCGTCGTTGCCGATCGGCGTGAACACCACCTCGTCGACGTTGCCCTCGATCTTGTCCCAGTAGTTCAGGTTGCGCACGATCACCGTGCGGGTAGAAGGCTGGCGCTCCTTCAGGCGGTAGGGGCCGGTGCCGTTGGCCTTGAAGGAGGCGTAGTTCTCGATGCCCTTGCGGCGGTCCACCGGCCGCTCGGCCTTGTTCTCCTCGCACCACTTCCGGCTCATGATGAAAAGGCTGGTGAGCGTGTCGGGCAGGATCGGCAGCGGCGCGACGGTCTCGATGTCGACCGTGTGGGCGTCGACCTTGCGCACCTCCTTGATCGGGTTGGTGTAGCCCTTCATGTCGGAGCCTTCGGAGGCGCCTCGCTTGAACGAGAACACCACGTCGTCGGCGGTGAACGGCGTGCCGTCGTGGAAGGTGACGCCCTTGCGCAGATCGAAGCGCCAGACGGTGGGCGAGGCCTGCGTCCACTTGGTGGCGAGGCCAGGCTGCAGCTCAAGGTCCTTGCCGCGGCTCACGAGCGGGTCGTAGATGTTCTCGGTGAAGCTGAGCTGCAAGGTCTCGTTAAGCGAATGCGGGTCCATCGACTGCACGTCGCCCACATCGGCAACACGCAAGGTGACGGCCGGGGCTGTTGCCGCGGCGAACGCGAGCGCGGCGGCAACGAGCGTGGGCTTGAACTTCATGGGGTCTCCTGGCAGGTTCGGCTTCAGTGGGCGCTGCCGCTGCGCTCGATGCGCAGCCGCGGATCGACCGCGAAGTACAGCAGGTCCACCATCAGGTTGATGAGGACGAAGATCAGGGCCACGAGGCACAGGTAGGCGGCCATCACGGGGATGTCGGCGAACTGCACGGCCTGGATGAACAGCAGCCCCATGCCGGGCCACTGGAACACCGTCTCGGTGATGATCGCGAAGGCGATCAGCCCGCCGAGCTGCAGCCCGGTGATGGTGATCACGGGCACCAGGGTGTTCTTCAGCGCGTGGCCGAAGTACACGACCCGCGTCGGCAGCCCGCGCGCACGCGCGAACTTGATGTAGTCGGCCCGCAGCACCTCGAGCATCTCGGAGCGCACCAGCCGCATGATCAGCGTGAGCTGGTAGATCGACAGCGTGACCGCCGGCAGGACCAGGTGCTTGAGTCCGTCGACGGTCAGGAAGCCGGTGGTCCATACCCCGAGCGATACCACCTCGCCGCGCCCGAAGCTGGGCAGCACCTTCAGGTTCACCGCGAAGACCAGGATCAGCAGGATGCCGATCAGGAAGGTGGGCAACGAGACCCCGAGCAGCGAGAAGGTCATCAAGGCCTGCGACAGGAAGGTGCCGCGCCGCAACGCGGCGTAGACGCCCATCGGCACGCCGACCAGCAGTGCGATCACCGCGGCGGCGACCGCCAGCTCGAGCGTTGCGGGGAAGCGCTCGACGATCAGCGAGGAGACCTTGCGCCCTTGGCGCAGGCTGAGGCCGAACTCGCCCTGCACCGCGTTGCCGACGAAGGCGGCGAACTGGACGGGAAAGGGTTGGTCGAGGCCCAGGTCGCGCCGCAGCTGGTCGCGCTGCTGCGGCGTGGCGTCCTGTCCGAGCAGGTTCGTGACCGGATCGCCGACGTACTGGAAGAGCATGAACGCGATGAAGGCCACCGTGAGCATCACGACGACGGCCTGCACCAGGCGGCGGAAGATGAAGACGAGCATGAGCGGCTTGGGTGCGGCGGCTCCGGAGACGCCGTTCAGTCGGTGGAGGCGGTCGGGGCGCCAGGCTGGTTCAGGTGCCGCTTGGAAGAACCAGCCATCGGTCGGGGCGCCCCTTCAGTCGATGCGGACCGTGCGCATGTCGATGCGATTGTCGGCGCGGTGGGTCATCCCGATGTTCTTCTTCATCGCCCAGGGAATCACCTGGTTGTGCAGCGGGATGTGCGAGACGTCTTCGTGCGACAGCAGCAACGCCTGCTCGATCAGCACGTTGCGGTTGGACTGGTCGACCTCCTTCTTGATGCGCTCGACCAGCGCGTCCATCTGCGGGTTGCTGTAGCGGCCGACGTTGTAGTTCCCGTCGCCCTGCGCGCCGACCGAACGCACCAGCGACTGCAGCGAGTACAACGCGTCGAAGGTGGGCACGCCCCAGCCGAGCATGTAGATGCTGGCCTCGTAGCGCTGGATCATCGGGAAGTAGGTCACCAGCGGCAGCGTGCGCAGCTTGGCCTTGACGCCGATGCGGGCCCACATCGCGGTGATCGCCTGGCAGATCTCCTCGTCGTTGATGTAGCGGTTGTTGGGGCAGGCGAAGTCGACCTCGAAGCCGCCGGGATAGCCGGCGTCGGCCAGCAGTTGCCGCGCGGCCTCGGGGCTGTACGGCCAGCGCACGTCGGCCTTCTTGGTCCAGCCGTTGACCTGCGGCGCGATCAAGGTGCCGGTGACCTGGCTCAACCCGCGCATCGTGACGCGGTGGATCGCCTGGATGTCGATGGCCTGGTAGAGCGCCTTGCGCACGCGCAGGTCCTTCAGCGGGTTCTTGCCCTTGACGTTGGAGCCGGGCAGCTCGCTGCGGAACTGGTCGAGGCCGAGGAACATGGTGCGGTTCTCCGCGCCGTCCAGCACCTTCAGCGATCCGGCGCTGCGCAGCTTGGGCAGGTCGGCCGGCGAGGGATCGAGCACCATGTCGATCTCGCCCGACAGCAGCGCCGCGACACGCGTCGCTTCCGACTTGATGGGCGAGTAGACGATCTCGGTGACGTTGCCGTTCGCTTTGCCCCACCACTGCGGGTTTTTCACCAGCACCATGCGCACATCCGGATCCCAGCTCTTGAGCATGAAGGGGCCGGTGCCGTTGGCATTGCGGTGCGCGAAGTTCTCATCCTTGGTCTTGATGTCCTTGGGCTGCATCGACTTGTTCTTCTCGGCCCACTCCTTGTCCATCATGCGCAGCTCGGTGAGCTGGCGCTGCAGCACCGGGTTCGGACCGCGCGTGATGATGTCGATGGTCTCGTCGTCGACCTTGACGACCTTGTCGATGCCCTGCGTGAAGACGCCGTAGTTGGAGGTCTTCTCCATCGCCCGCTCGAGCGAGAACACCGCGTCGTCGGCGTTGAACGGCGCGCCGTCGTGGAACTTCACGCCCTTGCGCAGCTTGATGCGCACCTGCGTCGGGCTCATCTGCTGGAAGCTGGTCGCGAGCATGGGCTCCAGCTCGAACTTGGCGTTGTAATAGAACAGCGATTCATACACCGCGGCATGCACGCCATTGCCGAGGGCGTTGTTCTGCGAATGGATATCCCAGGTCGGGATGTCGCTGGCGCTGCTCCACCTGAATGTCTTGGCGTGGGCGGGAATGGCTGCAATGGCAGATGCAAGCGCCATGGCTGCGAACACCGATACATTGAATTGCACCACGTTGGGCACTCCTGCAACCTGATATGGCCGGATCTTCCGCAAATTGCGTGCCGTCCGCCAAGGCGGGTAAATCCGCATGATGAAAACGACGATACCGGCACGCGGCCGGTATCTTGTTCATGCCGTGCGGCACGCAGGCCGCCTTCGATCAGAAGGTGTGCCGGATGCCGATGCTGAAACTCGTCGACTTGCCGCCGGGGTTCACGCCCACCCCGTTCCACACCGGGACCTCGCGCAGGCCGGTGGCCACCAGCAGCGGTTCGGGGCCGCCGTTGATGCCCGCCGTGGCCGACACCGGCAGCGTCCTGCCCTCGTCGTCCTTCAGGTAGCCGTAGCGGGTGTAGAGCGCCGTGCGCTTGGACAGGTTGTAGTCGGCACCGAGCACGAAGGCGGTGTCCTTGCCCTTCGTGAAGTTCTTGAACTTCTGGATGCCGTACATCGCGCCCACCTGCCACACGCCGAAGGTGTAGCGGGCACCGACCGCGAACGAGCGGATGTCGATGCCGTCGGAAACCAGCGTCGGGAACGCCGAGGACTTGAAGTCGTAGGAGCCCTCGCCAAACGCCGCCGCCACCGCCCAGCCGGAGGCGGCGATGTAGCGGCCTGCCAGCACATAGCTGCGGTAGTCGTCGAGCACACCCACCGGCAGGCCGTTGGCCAGCGTGGCGGTCGGGCCCAGGTACAGGGGCACGTCGAAGCGGTTCGTGTGCACGGCGGCGGACACGCTGACGCCCTGGCCGCCCGGCCCGGGGTTGTCCGCGTAGTTGATGAAGGCGCCTGCGGTGCGGCCGCGCCCCTCGGCGCCCGCCGTCTGCCCGCCGAGGATCTGCGCCGTGCTGCCGGTCGCCCCGGTCGCGGCGCGGCGGCCGTTGATGCCCGCCGCACCCACGCCGGCATTCGGCGAGACCGCGATGCTGCCGGTGAACTTGCCTGCCTTCAGCCAGTAGCTGACCTGGTTGTCCTGCCGCACCTGCAGTTGGTTGATCGTCAGCAGGCCGGTGAAGAGGTCGGTCCCCGCGAGCCGCTCGGTCGTGGAGAACGCCTTGGCATAGAAGAACGGCGCGTACTGGCGGCCGAGGCGGATTTCACCGTAGGGCGTCGTCAACGACACGAAGGCCTGCCGGCCCCAGGCGCGGCCGTCGTTGCCCAGCGTGCCTTCGTCATAGGTGGGCTGCATCTCGAGCACGAAGCCGGCGCGCATGCCGCCGCCCAGGTCTTCGGTGCCGCGGAAGCCGAGTGCGCTGATGCCGGACATGCTGGGCGCCAGGCGCTCCTTGCGGCCCACGTTGCTGCGCAACAGCGGATTGACCCCCGCCGTCCGGTTCGTGGTTTCCGCGCCCACGTCGGCCGTCCCGTAGATCTCGACCGTGGACTGGGCATGAACAGCGCAGGCAGCCAGTGCCGCCGAGGCCGCGAGCAAGGTTTTCTTCATCAGATTCATCTCCGTCAGCAAATCGATGGAAGGAGCCGTGGACGACTTCTGAAAAGAATATTGCCATGCAGTGAATGGGAGCCCCCGTTTTGTTGCAGCACTCGCACAGGAAAAAACCCCAATCCCTTTTTCTGCGCAGCGGAAACGAAAAAGCCGCCCAAAGGCGGCTTTTGTTCGAGCGGAGCTGCCTCGCGGCAGCGCTGCATCAGAACGAGTGGCGGATGCCGAGGTCGAAACCGGTCGACTTCTCGCCGGCGGTCATCGGACGGCCAGCAATGTCGGACACCGAGTAGTTGCCAGCACGCGAAGCGCCCGACTTGTTCTTGATGTAAGCCAGCGTCGAGTAGATCGCGGTGCGCTTCGACAGGTCGTAGACATAGCCGATGGCGAACTGGTCGGCATCGCCGTGCGCGCCGTTGGCTTCGCCGTCGGTGCGGTTGTAGGCCAGCTTCAGCGTGCCGGGGCCGACCGGGGCGGTCACGCCAACACCCAGGAACTTGTCCTTGTTGGACAGGTAGTCGGTCTGTTGGTAGCTCAGCATCAGCTTGGCCATGCCGAAGTCGTACGAACCGGAGATCACGGCGACTTGGTAGTCGTCGGCCGGGAGTTCGGTCTGGCCGTAGGCGGCCGTCACGTCGAACGGACCGGCCTTGTAGCCCAGGCGGCCACCGACGTACTTGTTGGCGTCGTTGCCTTCGCCCGCAGCCACCGACAACTGGCCGTAGATGCCACCCAGGGTGGACGGCAGGAAGTAGGCGATGATGTTGTCCGCGCGGTTCTTGGTGGCGGCGCCGCCGTACACGTTGAACAGACGGCCCTTGTCGCCCACGCCGACGGTGCCGAACGGATCGTAGTCAGCGAACGCGGTCCAGGTCGGCAGCAGGTCGCGGCCCAAACGGACTTCACCGAAGCCGCCGCTCAGGCTGACCGTGGAACGGCGGTGCCAGAACTTGCCGCTGGAATTCTGCGTGCCGTCATCGACGTTGATGTGCGACTCGAGCCAGAAGCTGGCCTTCAGGCCGCCACCCAGGTCTTCAACGCCACGGAAGCCCAGACGGCTCGTGGAGTTGCCACCCGACGTCAGCTTCTTTTGCTTGGCATCGTCGTTCTTGACGTACGTAGCAGCAACGTCCACCACGCCGAACAGGGTCACGGACGACTGGGCAGCAGCCATGCCGGCGAAACCGCCGAGAACTGCCAGCGCGACGAGAGATTTCTTCATTGCATCTATCTCCAAGGTTGAACAAGAGGTCCCGAATCCGGCGTGCTCACAGCCTCAAATGGGCTGGATGCCGCCGTACAGGCCAACCTCCTTTGCGGAAGCTGCGCGGATTGCACCAGACCCCCTACCGCGATGCAAAGAATTGGCGGCTGAAACCGTCCAGCTGTTGGCAAGCTGCAACAATCCTTCGGCTTGCGTAAGGGATAGCCCCAGGGTTGGTTCAGTATCCTTACCAAACCATGATGACAGCCGATGCCCTGCTTGCCGCTGCCGATGCGGCACTCCGAACGCTCTCTGGAGGCGCTCGCGCGTCACGCCCTGCGCCGGACGCGCCACCGTGCGACCTGTCGCCTCCCGAGCGACGGCTCTCCGGTGCGCTGATGCGTGTCAACCATGTCGGGGAAATCTGCGCCCAGGCGCTGTACCAGGCCCAGGCGCTCACCGCCCGCGACCCCGCGTTGCGCGAGGCGATGAACCAGGCCGCCCGCGAGGAGATCGACCACCTGGCCTGGACGCGGCAGCGCCTCGACGAGTTGGGCGACCGCCCCAGCCTGTTGAACCCCCTGTGGTATGCAGGGGCGTTTGCCATCGGCTTGGCGGCCGGCCGCGCGGGCGACCGCGTCAGCCTGGGCTTCCTGGCTGAAACGGAGCGTCAGGTGGAGCAGCATCTGGCCAGCCACCTGGACCGCCTGCCCGCCCATGACGAGCGGTCGCGGACGATCGTGGCCCAGATGAAGGTCGATGAGGCCCGGCACGCCGAGCATGCCGAGGCCGCAGGCGCCGCCGCCCTGCCGGGTGCCGTCACCTGGCTGATGCGTGCCGCCAGCAAGGTGATGACGGCGACGGCACACCGCCTCTGATCAGGCCGGGACGATCTCGAAGCCGGTCGTGATCTCGGCCGTCTTGGCCAGCATGATCGTGGCGGAGCAGTACTTGTCGTGCGACAGCTCGATGGCGCGCGCGACCGCCGCTTCCGGCAAGTTGCGGCCACTCACCTTGAAATGCAGGTGGATGCGGGTGAAGACCTTCGGATCCACAGGCGCGCGTTCCGAGGTCACCTTCACCTCGCACCCCGTCACTTCGTGCCTGCCGCGCTTGAGGATCAGCACGACGTCGTAGGCCGTGCAGCCGCCCGCACCCGCCAGCAGCGTTTCCATCGGCCGCGGCGCCAGGTTGCGTCCGCCGCCGTCCGGTGCGCCGTCCATCGTCAGCAGGTGGCCGCTGCCGGTTTCGGCCACAAATCCCATGCCGGTGGCGGGCACCCAGTTGATCGTGCATTCCATCGCTGTTTTGCACCTGGCCGGTGCATTTGTGTCTAGTCGATGTGAATTCTGCAACCTGAACCGCCGTCCCTTCGCGATGAATGGAAAATTTTCGGCCGTTTGATATTGCACCGCAGCATGGCGGCTGCTAAACTGCCCTTCATTGGTTCAGCAAACACTGAACCCACCGGTTGTCTCCTCCACCTCCTCCATTGGTGGATTCGGCCCGAAGCGCAAGCTTCGGGCCTTTTTCTTTATGATGCGGCGCCGCACCATAAGAAAGACGACCGTCACCATGGCCGGCGCCGCCCGCAAACGCTCCCCCCGCACGCCTCGCGGCACCTCCGCCGCGCCTCACCCCGACTACCTCCGCAAGATCCTCACCGCCCGTGTCTACGACGTGGCGATCGAGACGCCGCTGGATCCGGCCCGCAGCCTGTCGAAGCGGCTGGGCAACCAGGTGTTCCTGAAGCGCGAGGACCAGCAGCCCGTCTTCAGCTTCAAGCTGCGCGGCGCCTACAACAAGATGGCGCACCTGTCGGCCGAACAATTGGCGCGAGGGGTGATCTGCGCGTCGGCGGGCAACCATGCGCAGGGTGTGGCGCTGAGCGCCCGGCGGCTGCGCACCACCGCCGTGGTGGTGATGCCGGTCACGACGCCGCAACTGAAAATCGACGCGGTCAAGGCGCTCGGCGGCGACGTGGTGCTGAGCGGCGAGAGCTACTCCGACGCCTACGCCCACGCCAAGGTGCTGGAGACGGAGCGGGGGCTGACCTTCGTCCACCCCTTCGACGACCCCGACGTCATCGCCGGCCAGGGCACGATCGCCATGGAGATCCTGCGGCAGCACGAGGGCCCGATCGACGCGGTGTTCGTCGCCATCGGAGGCGGCGGCCTCATCGCGGGCGTGGCGTCGTACATCAAGGCCGTGCGGCCGGAGATCAAGGTGATCGGCGTCCAGACCTCGGACTCCGACGCGATGGTCCGCTCGGTGCGCGCCGGCAAGCGGGTGCAGTTGGACGACGTGGGCCTGTTCTCCGACGGCACCGCCGTCAAGCTGGTCGGGGAAGAGACGTTCCGCATCACGCGGGAGCTCGTCGACGACTACGTGGTCGTCGACACCGATGCGGTGTGCGCCGCCATCAAGGACGTCTTCCAGGACACCCGCAGCATCCTCGAGCCCGCGGGCGCGCTGGGCGTGGCGGCGATCAAGCAATACGCCGACACGCACAAGCAGAAGGGCGCGACGTTCATCGCGATCACCTGCGGCGCGAACATGAACTTCGACCGCCTGCGCTTCGTGGCGGAGCGCGCGGAGGTGGGCGAAGAACGCGAGGCCATCTTCGCCGTCACCATCCCGGAGGCGCGCGGCTCCTTCAAGCGCCTGTGCGAACTGATCGGCCCGCGCAGCGTGACCGAGTTCAACTACCGCATCTCCGACGCCCAGGCGGCGCACGTGTTCGTCGGCATCTCGACGCACAGGCGCGAGGAGGCGCACAAGCTGGCGCGCAGCTTCGAGCGCCATGGCTTCGCCACGCTCGACCTCACCGACGACGAACTGGCCAAGCAGCACCTGCGCCACATGGTGGGCGGGCGCACCGAGCTGGCGCAGGACGAGCACCTCTACCGCTTCGTGTTCCCCGAGCGCCCGGGTGCGCTGATGCGCTTCCTGAGCGCGATGCCGCCGAACTGGAACATCAGCCTCTTCCACTACCGCAACCAGGGCGCCGACTACGGCCGCATCCTCGTCGGACTGCAGGCCCCGCGCGCGGACCGGAAGGCGCTGCGAGCGTTCCTCGACGGGCTGGGCTACCCGTACGTTGACGAAACCGACAATCCCGTCTATCGCATGTTCCTGCGCTGACCTGCTGCTTAAACTCGGCGCATGCCGGTCAACCGCTCGCTCATCTCGCCCACTTCGAGCGCCCTGCTCGAAAGCGCCTTGCGCGACAAGCTGCAACGCCGCAGCGAAACCACCGGCAGCCTGGGCGAGCTGGAGCCCCTGGCCATCCGCCTGGGGTTGATGCAGAACACGCTCAAGCCCCGGTTGCGCGATCCGCAGGTCGTGCTGTTCGCGTCCGACCACGGGCTGGCCGTCGACGGCCTCGCCAAGGCGCACCAGCGCAGCACGCGTGAACAGGTGCTGCAGCTGCTCAGCGCACAGCTGCCGGTGGCGGTCTTCGCGCGCATCCAGGGCATGGAATTGTCGGTCGTCGACTGCGGCGTGGCCGAGACGCTGCTGCCGCACGATCGCCTGCTGATGCGCAAGATCGCCCACGGCACGCGCAATTCGCGGGTGGGTCCGGCGATGACGGTCGACCAGGCGCATGCCGCGATCCGCGCCGGCATGGAGATCGGCGATGCGCTGAAGGGCAACCTCGTCGTCTGCGCGGGCATCGGCGTCGGCAGCCACGAAAGCGCCGCGCTGGTGCTGTCGCGCCTAACCGACTCGTCGGTGCGCGAGCTGCTGATCGAGGGCCCGCAGATGAACCAGGATGACCTGTCGCACCTGCTGGCCGTCGTCCAGAGCGCGCAGGGGCGGCACCGCGACATCAGCGATCCGGTCGAAGTCCTGGCCGCGTTCGGCGGCTTCGAGATCGCGATGATGGTGGGCGTGATGCTGGTGTCGGCGAGCAAGCGGCACCTGGTGATGGTCGACGGGATGGCCGCCTGCGCCGCGCTGATGGTGGCATCGCGGATCGCCGCCCCGGTGACCGACTACTGTGTCTTCTGCCGCAGCCATTCGCACCAGGGGCTCGACGAGGCGCTGCAGCTCTTCCGTGCCTCCGCGCTGCTGGAACTGGGCATGGAAAGCACCGACGGCACCGGCGCGACGCTGGCGTGGCCGCTGGTGCGCTCGGCCGCCGCGCTGCTCACCGAGGTGGCGGAAGGGGAGGATCCGGGCCCGTCGCGGCCGCTGGTCATGCACACCGCCGAAGGCGGCCTGCTGATTTCGACGGACAGCGCCACGGCCCCCGGGCCGCTGGGCACACCCGACGTCGCGCTGTAGGCGCGGGCCTCGCTGGCGCGGGGGCCGCCTTCAGTTCACGGACGGGTTGTGCTGTTCGGATTCGTCCTCGTGCTCCTGCTGCTCCGACGGTTGCGCAGGCGGCACGGCCTGGACCGGCATGGCGGGCACGGCACCCACCGGCGGGCGCTGGAAGGCGGGCGGTGGTGCGAAGGTGGGCGCAGCGGGCACCGCCGGGGCGGAGAAGGCACCCGACGGCGGCAGCGTGCCGGTCGCCGGAGGCGGCAGGGGCGGCAGTTCCAGGCGCACGATCGGCGGCTCGCCGCGGGCGCCGAGCGCCGCGCCCCGCTGATGCACCGACTGCAGCACCAGGCCGGCCTCGATGGCCGTGCCGACGCGGAACGCCCGTGCCGGCTTGCCGTCGATGGCGATCAACGCCACGCCCACGGGCCGATCGGCCTGGCGGGGCGATGCGACGCCGACGAGCCTGAACCGGCTCGCCACCTCGGGCGCGACGGGCGCCGCCTCGGTGATCACGGGCGCCTGGCCCAGCACACGCGACAAATCGGCAGGCGGCATGCCGCCGCCGTCCGCGGGCTGCGCATGCGCAGGAATCTGCGGCGCCGCAACGAAAACGCGCAGGCCCCAGAACACCGCCGTCGCGGCCGCGGCTGCCCAGAACGTAAACGCCAACAGTCTTGCCGTCATGTGCAGATTATGATCGATCGGTTTTTCGCCCCGTGCGATTTCCCCTTCCTCACGACTGCAGTCATGGTCCCGACACCCCATTGCCCCCGTCGCCGCGCCGCCGCCCGCGGCTTCACGCTGATCGAACTGATGGTCGTGCTGGTCATCATCGGCGTGCTGGCGGCCCTCATCGTGCCGAACGTGCTCGACCGTGCCGACGACGCACGCGTGACGGCCGCGCGCACCGACGTCAACAACCTCGTGCAGGCGCTCAAGCTCTACAAGCTCGACAACCAGCGCTACCCGACCGCCGAACAGGGCCTCGAGGCCCTGGTGCGCAAACCGACGGTCGGGGCCATTCCCAACAACTGGAAGCCCTACCTCGACAAGCTGCCCAACGACCCGTGGGGCCGCCCCTACCAGTTCGTCAGCCCGGGCATCAAGGGCGAGATCGATGTCTTCAGCTACGGTGCGGACGGGCAGACCGGCGGCGAAGGCAACAACGCCGACATCGGTTCCTGGCAGTGAGCCGGGCATGGCACGGCACCGCCGCGCCGCCGGCCATCGCGGCTTCACGCTGATCGAACTGCTGGTCGTGATCGCGCTGATCGCCGTCGCGGCCGGCGTCGCCAGCCTGGCGCTGCGCGATGGCTCACAGGTCCAGCTCGAACGCGAGGCCGAGCGCCTCGCCGCCCTGCTCGAGGGCGCCCGTGCCGAAGCACGTTCCGCGCAGCTGCCCGCACGGTGGGAGCCGACGACGGGCGTCGACAGCGACGGCACCGACTTCCGCTTCATCGGCCTGCCGCCCTCGCCGGACCGTCCCAGCCACTGGATGGCCGACGGCGTCACGGTCGACATCGTCGGCTCCCTCGCCGTGCGGCTGGGCCCCGAGCCGCTGATCGGCGCGCAGCGCATCGTGCTGCGGCTGGGCGACCAGCGGGTCGATCTCGCCACCGACGGCCTCGGCCCCTTCACGATCGTCAGCGGGGGGCCGCCGTGAAGCCGCGCGCCCCGCACGGGGCACGGGGCTTCACGCTGATCGAGGTGCTGGTCGCGCTCGTCATCGTCGCCGTGGCCCTGGGCGCCGGGCTCAAGGCCGCCGGTTCGCTGACCGACAACGCCGAACGCCTGGCCGAGGTGACGGCCGCCCAATGGTGCGCCGACAACGAGCTCGTGGTGCTCACCACCCGCAAGGGCGCCTTCCCCGGCGTGGGCGAAACGGCCTTCGAGTGCGAGCAGCTCGGCCGCCGCTATCGGGGGCGGCTGGTGGTGCGCGCGACGGTCAACACCGACCTGCGCGTCGTCGAGGCCGTGGTGTCCGACGAGAACGACGTGCCGCTGGTCATCGTCTCGACCGGCATGTTCCGCTACCGATGATGAAGAACGTGCAACGCGGCTTCACGCTGGTCGAGGTGCTGGTGGCGCTGTTCATCATGGCCACGATGGCGGCGATGGCGTGGCAGGGCGTGGATGCGATCGCGCGGTCGCGCAGCACCGCCAAGGCCAGCGTCGATCGCACGCTGCGCGTGGGCACCGTGCTGGCGCAGTGGCAGGCCGACCTGCGGGCGCTGCATGCCGTGCCGCTCGTCAGCGGCCAGCCCGCGGTGTTCGCCGCGCTGAACGTCCCCTCGCTGATGCTGGCCGACCAGATCGCCCGGCTCGTGCGCACCAACGACGATGGTGTGCAGGTGGTGGTGTGGTCGGTACGCAATGGCCGGCTGCTGCGCTGGGCCAGCCCGCCGACCCGCGGCGTCGCCGAACTGCAGGAGCACTGGCAGCGCAGCCAGCGGCTGCTCGGCAACGAGACCCAGCAGATGCTGATGCTCGAAGGCATCGCGAGCTGGCAGGCCTACTGCCACGACGGCAGCCCCAACCTCAGCAACTGCCAGTCGACGCAGGACGGCCTGCCGCTGGCCGTGCGGCTGGTGCTGCAGTTCGCCGGCGAGACGCAGGGCACGCTGACGCGCGACACGGCCCTGCCGCCGCTGCCGTGATGCCGCCCGCACGCCCCCGCCCTCCCCGCCAGCAGCACGGCGCGGCGCTGCTGATGGCGATGATCATCCTCACGCTGGTTGCCACGCTGGCGGCCGGCATGGTCTACCAGCAGGACCGCGCCATCCGGGTCGAGTCCGCGGAGCGTGCGCGCGAGCAGACCTCGCGCGTCGCCCTCGGCGGCCTCGAGCTGGCGCGCTGGATCCTGCGCCAGGACGCCACCAAGAACCCGAAGACCGACCACCTCGGAGAGGCGTGGGCCACCAGCCTGCCGGAGACGGAGCTGTCGTCGCTGATCGCGGGCAACGACCGGTCGCCCACCTCGGAGCAAGGCCTGCGTGCCTTCATGCGCGGCGAGATCATCGACGCGCAATCGCGCTTCAACCTGCGCAACCTCGTCGACGAGAAGAACGAACCCAGCCTGGCCGACATCGAGATCCTGCGCAGGCTGTGCGCCAACGCCGGCCTGCCGGCCGAAGTGGCGCAGCGCATCGCCATCGGCCTGCGCAAGGCCTGGGCGACGCAGGAGTTGCAGCCCGATGCCATCGTGGCGCCCGACCGGCTGGCGCAGCTCACTTGGCTGGGCATCGAGCCCTCGGTGATCGATACGCTGCGCCCCCTCGTCACGCTGCTGCCCGAGCGCGGCACGAAGATCAACGTCAACACCGCCCTGGCCGACGTGCTGGCCGCCGCCATCAACGGCCTCGACCGCAGCAGCGCCCAGCGCATCATCGACACGCGCAGGCGCAGCGAGAACAACGAAGGCTTCACCTCGACCGACAAGGTGCGCGAGCTGTTCCCTCAGTTGAAACCCGAGGACTTCTCGAACCTGTCGGTGACCACCGGCTACTTCGAGGTGCACTCCGAACTGCGCATCGGCGACCAGGTCACCAGCGACGTGTGGCTGCTGCGCCGCCGCCAATCCAACATCACGCTCGTGCGCCAGGAGCGTGTGGCGCTGCGCAACCTGTCTCGGCCATGAACCGCCGTACACCGTCCCAGCGATCTGTCGAATCGAACGCTGTTCCAATTGCTGCCGTCATGCAAAGCCGTTAGCCTCGCCCCCTCCATGTCGATCCTAGTAGTCAAGATACCGCCGCGCGAACGGCTGAAGCCTGGTCGCGGCGATGCGCCGGAACGCAGCGCCAGCGAGTACGCCTATGTGCTGAGCAACGACGGCCTGGCCGTCAGCGGCGAGGGCCGCTGCGCGCCCTCGCTGCTGCCCAAGGCCGACACCGTGGTCGCCGTGCTGGCCGACACCGACGTCAGCTGGCAACGCGTCACGCTGCCGCGCGCACCGGCTGCAAGGCTGCGCGCGGCGCTCGTGGGCGTGCTGGAAGAGACCCTGCTCGAAGATGCGGAGGACATGCACTTCGCGCTCGCGCCCGGCAGCGCGGCCGGCCAGCCTGCCTGGGTGGCCGCGCTGCCGCGGGCCTGGCTGACGCTGCACCTGTCCGCCCTGGAAACCGCCGGCCTTTCGGTGGAGCGGGTGCTGCCCTCGGCCTGGCCCGACGACACCGCGCTCGGCCATTTCGCCGAGGCGCAGGGGGCCGCCGACGAGCCGCCGACGCTGACCTGGTCCGATGCGAACGGCGTGCTCACGCTCGGGCTGCAGGGCGGCTTCGCACGGCAGATGCTGCCCCAGTGGATCGCCGGCGCCTCGCGCTGGAGCGCCACCCCCGGCGCCGCCACCGCCGCCGAGAACTGGCTGGGGTCGCCGGTGCAGGTGCTGGGCGAGGACGAGCGTGCGCTGCAGGCGGTGCGCTCGCGCTGGAACCTGCGCCAGTTCGAGCTGGCACCCCGCCACCGCGGCACCCAGGCCGTGCGCGAGGCGTTCCGCCGCTTCATGAGCCCGGCGTACCGGCCCGTGCGCTGGGGCCTCGCGACCCTGGCGGTCGTGCAGGTCATCGGCCTGAACCTGTGGGCCTGGCACGAGCGGCAGGAGATGGAGCAGCGCCGCGTGGCCATGGTCGAGTTGCTGAAGACGGCGCATCCGCAGGTGCGCGCGGTGCTCGACGCACCGCTGCAGATGCAGCGGGAGACGGACCAGTTGCGGGTGGCCGCCGGCAAGCCGGGCGACACCGACCTGGAGACGCTGTTGAACGTCGCCGCCTCGGCATGGCCCCAGGGCGCCGCGCCGGCCGCGTCCTTGCGCTTCGAGCCCGGCCGGCTGAGCTTCACCGCGCTCGATTGGGGACCCCAGCAGATCGAGCAGTTCCGCGGCCAGCTCCGGCCGGCGGGCTGGCGGGTCGAGGAGAACAACGGCGCCCTCACGCTGAGCCGCGCGCCGGCAGGGGGACGGTCATGAGCGCGGTGCTGAGCCCCGCCCAGGGCGGCCTGGCGGCGGTGCGCGCGCAGCTGCGCGCACGCTGGCGCAGCCTGGCGCAGCGGGAACGGCGGCTGGTCGCGGCCGCGTCGATCGTCATCGGCTTCGCGCTGGTGTGGATGGTCGCGGTGCAGCCCGCCTGGCACACGCTGCGCAGCGCGCCCGCCGAGATCGACCGCCTCGAGGCCCAGCTGCAGCAGATGCGCATCGAGGCCGCCGAGAGCCAGTCGCTGCGCAATGCCCCCCGGGTCAACCTGGCCCAGGCGAGCGAGGCGCTGCGCAGCAGCACCGCGCAGCTGGGCGACAAGGGCAAGCTGCAGATCATCGGCGACCGCGCCACGCTCACGCTGACCAACGTCGACGGCGACCGCCTGCGCCGGTGGCTCGCCGAGGCACGCAGCGGCGCGCGGGCGAGGCCGGTCGAGGCGACCCTCACCCGCGGCCCGCAGGGCCATTCGGGCACGCTGGTGGTCGCGCTGCCGGGCAATGCGCCATGACGCGCTGGACTGCGCTGCGCCCGCGGCGTCGCGGACCGCACGGCGCCCAGGCGCTGCCCGACGGGACGGCCCCTGCGCCCCGCCGCACGCGCCGCTGGGGCTTCGCCGGCGCCGCGGCCGGGCTGCTGCTGGCCTTCATCGCCTTTGCGCCGGCCACCTGGCTCGCGCGCGGCGTCGCATCCGCCACCGGGGAGCATCTGCTGCTGGCGCAGACGCGCGGCACGGTCTGGTCGGGCAGTGCGCTGCCCGTGCTGACCGCGGGGCCCGAGAGCCGCACCGCGCTGGCCCTGCCCGGCCGGCTCGAATGGTCGGTGCGCTGGCGGGGCTGGTCGGTGGACCTGCTGCTGCGCCAGCCCTGCTGCCTCGCGGGCGAGGTCGTGCTGCGGCTGCAGCCCGGCTTCGGCCGGCTGCTGGTCGCCGTGCAGCCCTCGCAGGCCGGAGGGCTGATCGGCCAATGGCCGGCGGGCTGGCTGGCCGGGCTGGGCACGCCGTGGAACGCGCTGCAGCTCTCGGGCACCGTGCAGCTCCAGTCGCAAGGCCTGGCCATCGAGCAGGTGGCGGGTCGCACCCGCTTCACCGGCGAGGCGACGCTCGAACTCGCCAATGCCGCCACCCCGCTCGCCCCGCTGGACTCGCTGGGCAGCTACCGCATGACGCTGCGCGGCGACGCCGCCAGCGGCGAGGCCTCCACCATCACCCTCACCACGCTCGAAGGCGCGCTGCAGGCCAGCGGCCAGGGGCAATGGGGCGAGGGCCGGCTGCGATTTCGCGGCGAACTCCGGGCCGCCGACGGCCAGGAGGGCGCCCTGTCCAATCTGCTGAACATCGTCGGGCGGCGCCAGGGAGCGCTGTCCGTCATCTCGATCGGATGACTTCATGAAATACCGACTCCTGGCCACCCACATGGCCCGCCGCAAGCGCGATGCGCTGGTCGGCGCCCTGGTGTGCGCGGGCATGCTCGCACCGCCGCCGCTCGCTGCCCAGACGCCCCCCCGCAACCTGCCGGCCATCCGGACCAACACCCCGGTGACGCTGAACTTCGTCAATGCCGACATCGAGGCCGTGACCCGCGCGATGGGGGCCATCCTCGACAGGCAGTTCCTCGTCGATCCCCGCGTGAAGGGCACCATCACGGTCTACAGCGAACAGCCGCTGCCGGTGGCGATGGCCTACCAGAACTACCTCGCCGCGCTGCGCGGCCTGGGCTTTGCCGTGGTCGAGAGCGGGGGCCTGCTGAAGGTGGTGCCGGAAGCCGACGCGAAGCTGCAGACGGGCACCGTCACGATCGGCGGCGGCGCGCCGCGGGGCGACCAGGTCATCACGCAGATCTTCCGGCTCAGCCACGAGAACCCGAACAACCTCGTGGCCATCCTGCGCCCCCTGATCAGCGCCAACAACACCATCAACGCGAACCCCAGCAACAGCACGCTGGTCATCACCGACTACGCGGACAACCTGCAGCGCCTGGGCAAGATCATCTCTGCGCTCGACCAGCCGGCGGCCACCGACATCGAGGTCGTGCCGCTGCAGCATGCGGTGGCCAGCGACATGGCCGCGCTCGTCCAGCGGCTGGCCGAAGGCGGCGTCGGCGGTGCCACGCCAGGTGTCCCGGCCCCCGCCGCCCCCGGCGGCAGCGGCAGCTCCTCGGTGCTGGCCGATCCGCGCAGCAACACGCTGATCGTGCGGGCCTCCAACCCGGTGAAGCTGGCGCAGATCCGCTCGATCATCGAGAAGCTCGACCGCCCGGTGCACGGCGGCGGCCCCGGCGGCAACATCTGGGTCGTCTACCTGAAGAACGCCGATGCGGTGAAGCTCGCCACCGTGCTGCGCGCGGCGTTCTCGCCCGGCGGCGGCGGCGGCGGCGGATCGGGCAGCAGCAGCACCGGTTCGAGCAGCAGCTTCAGCGCGCTCCAGAACACGAGCAGCAACACCAGCGGGGGCCTGGGCTCGTCCTCGTCGTCGTCCTCCAGCGGCGGGCTGGGCAACTCGGCCGCCACCTCGCCGATCCAGGCGTCGCAGGGGCCGTCGACCGGCGGCTTCATCCAGGCCGATCCGTCGACCAACTCGCTGATCATCACCGCGCCCGAACCGCTGTACCGACAGGTGCGTGCGGCCATCGACCAGCTCGACACGCGCCGCGCGCAGATCTACGTCGAGTCGATGATCGTGAAGGTCAACGCCGAGAAGCTCGGCCAGGTCGGGGTGCAGTGGCAGCACCTGTTCGGCAACTCGGGCGACAACACCCTGATCGGCCTGGGCACCAACTCCAACATCACTGGCGGCAACATCCTGGGGCTGACGGCGGCCACGGCCGGCGGGGTCGAGGGCGTGGCCGGCGCGATCGGCAGCGTGCCGCAGGGCCTGAACATCGGCCTGGTCAAGAAGATCGGCAGCTACTACACGCTGGGCGCGATCGCCAACTTCCTCGAGAACAACGTCGGCGCCAACCTGCTGTCGACGCCGAACCTGATCTCGCTCGACAACGAGGAGGCCAAGATCGTGATCGGCCAGAACGTGCCCTTCGTCACCGGCACCTACGCCAACACGACCGGCAGCAGCACGGTGAATCCGTTCCAGACGATCGAGCGCCAGGACGTGGGCCTGACGCTGCGCATCAAGAGCCAGATCGGCGAAGGCGGCACGGTGCGCATGACGATCTACCAGGAGAACTCCTCCGTGCTGGGCACCAGCGCCACCGCCGGCCCGACCACCGACAAGAGCAGCATCGAGACCTCGGTGGTGGTCGACGACGGCCAGATCATGGTGCTCGGCGGCCTGCTGAAGGACGAGTACACCGACGGCGAGGACCGCATCCCGGGCCTGAGCAACATCCCCGTGGTGGGCAACCTCTTCCGCAACGAGCAACGCAAGCGCGTGAAGACCAACCTGATGGTCTTCCTGCGGCCGGTGGTCATCCGCGACCAGGCGACCGCCAACTCGCTGACGGTCGACCGCTACGAATCGATCCGCGCGCTGCAGCAGAACGGGCAGCCCCGGCCCAGCATCGTGATCCCGGTCAACGATGCACCCGTCCTGCCCGCCCTGCCCGTGGCCCCGGCGGCGCCGGTGCCGCGGCCGCTCGGCGAAGGCGTGCTGCCACCCGAAACGCCTGCCTCGCAGCCCTGAGCCATGAAACACCCTGCGTCAATCTGCTTGCGGGCCGAGCGCCGGGCCGCTCCCCAGTCGGCCCGCATCCCCGTGGGGGATCGACCGACGTACTCGGCGGGCGAGGGGCTGTCATGAGCGCTCGCCACCCCCTGCCCTACGCCTTCGCGAAGGCGCACACGCTGCTGCTCGAGGACAACGGCGAGCAGCTCACGCTGTACTGCGGCGACACGTCGCCGGCCACGGCGATGTCCGAGGTGCTGAGGCTCTACGACATCGCCACCTTCGAGCGCGAGGCCAGCGCCACGCTGGGCCAGCGCATCGCCAGCGCCTATGCGGGCGGGGAGTCCAGCGCCGCGGCCGTGGTGGGCGAGGTGGAAAGCGCCGTCGACCTAAGCCGGCTGATGCAGGACCTGCCCGCGGTGGAAGACCTGCTCGAAGCCGCCAACGACGCCCCCATCATCCGCATGCTCAACGCGCTGCTGACGCAGGCTGCGAAGGACGGCGCGAGCGACATCCACATCGAGCCCTACGAGCGCAGCTCCAGCGTGCGCTTCCGCGTCGACGGCACGCTGCGCGAGGTGGTGCAGCCCAACCGCGCGCTGCACGCGGCGCTGATCTCGCGCCTGAAGATCATGGCCGAGCTCGACATCGCCGAGAAGCGCATGCCGCAGGACGGCCGCATCTCGCTGCGCATCGGCGGCCGCGCGATCGACGTGCGTGTCTCCACGCTGCCCAGCGCCCACGGCGAACGCGCAGTGCTGCGCCTGCTCGACAAGACCGAATCGAAGTTCACGCTCGAAGGCCTGGGCATGAGCGGCGACACGCTGTCGCGCTTCGACCGCCTGATCCAGCAGCCGCACGGCATCGTGCTCGTCACCGGCCCGACCGGCTCGGGCAAGACGACGACGCTGTACGCCTCGCTCGCCCGGGTCGACACCAGCACCACCAACGTGCTGACGGTGGAAGACCCGGTGGAGTACGAACTGCCCGGCATCGGCCAGACGCAGGTCAACGCCAAGATCGACCTCACCTTCGCAAAGGCGCTGCGCGCCATCCTGCGGCAGGACCCGGACGTGATCATGATCGGCGAGATCCGCGACTTCGAGACCGCGCAGATCGCCATCCAGGCCTCGCTGACGGGCCACTTGGTGCTGGCCACGCTGCACACCAACGATGCCCCCAGCGCCGTGACCCGCCTCACCGACATGGGGGTCGAACCGTTCCTGCTCAGCTCGAGCCTGCTGGGCGTACTCGCGCAGCGGCTGGTGCGCAAGCTGTGCGGCGAGTGCAAGCGCGTCGACGCCCACGGCCAATGGCACCCGGTGGGCTGCCCGGCCTGCAGCATGAGCGGCTACAAGGGCCGCACCGGCGTCTACGAGCTGATGGTGTCGGACGAACGCGTGAACGCGCTGATCCACGAACGCGCCGCAGAAAGCGAGCTGCTCGCCGCAGCGCGCAAGTCGGGCCTGCGCTCGATGCGCGAAGACGGCGACCGCCTGGTCGCCGCCGGCGTCACGTCGCCCGAAGAAGTGCTGCGCGTGACGCGGTCATGACGGCCTCCGCGCTCCCCGACCCGCGCCCTCGCTGAAGACCCATGCCCGCCTACCGTTTCGAAGCCCTCGACGCCGCCGGCAAGTCGTCCACCGGCCTGCTGGAAGCCGACAACGCCCGCGCGGCCCGGGCGCAGCTGCGTGCGCAGGCGCTGGTGCCGCTGGCCGTCTCGCCGGTGGGCGCGGCCTCCGCGCCTTCCGCACTCGACGGCGGCCCGGCCCGCGGCGGCCGCCGCGTGTTCAATACCACCGCGCTGACGGTCTGGACCCGGCAGCTGGCCGGGCTGGTGGGTTCAGGCCTGCCGCTCGAACGGGCACTGACGGCCCTGTCGGACGAAGCCGACGACACCCGGCAGCGCGAGCTGATCGCCCATCTCAAGAGCGAAGTCAACGCCGGTGCCAGCTTCGCCCGCGCGCTGGCGAGCGCGCCGCGCGACTTCGACGACGTGTACCGCGCCGTGGTGGCGGCCGGCGAGCAGAGCGGCGCGCTCGGCATCGTGCTGGAGAAGATGGCCGACGACCTCGAGGAGCGGCAGGCCCTGCGCGCCAAGCTCATCGGCGCCGCGCTGTACCCGGCGATCGTGTCGCTGATCGCCGTGGTGATCGTCATCTTCCTGGTCACCTACGTCGTGCCGCAGGTGGCCTCGGTCTTCACCAACAGCAAGCGGGCGCTGCCGGGCCTCACCGTGGCGATGCTCGCGATCAGCGACTTCGTGCGCCACTACGGCTGGTTCGCGCTGCTGGCGATCGCCGGCGGCTTCGGGACGCTGATGTTCGCGCTGCGCAACGAGGGCTTCCGCCAGCGCTTCGACGCCGGCTGGCTGACGCTGCCGCTGATCGGCCGGCTGGCGCGGGGCTACAACGCCGCGCGCTTCGCCAGCACGCTGGCCATGCTCGCCGGGGCCGGCGTGCCCATCCTGAAGGCGCTGCAGGCGGCGGCGGAGACGCTGTCGAACCGCGCGATGCGCGCCGACGCGATGGATGCGCTGGTGCGTGTGCGCGAGGGCGCGCCGCTGGCCTCAGCGATGGCGGGCAAGAAGCGCTTCCCCGGGCTGCTGGCGATGTTCGCGCGGCTCGGCGAACAGACCGGCACGCTGCCCGCCATGCTCGGTCGTGCCGCCGCGCAGATGGGCGCCGAGGTGCAGCGCCGCGCGATGGCGCTGGCCACGCTGCTGGAGCCGCTGCTGATCGTGGCCATGGGCATCGTGGTGATGCTGATCGTGCTGGCCGTGCTGCTGCCGATCATCCAGCTCAACACCTGGGTGAAGTGAGCACGCCGGCGGCGCCCAACCCCGGATCGGCAGCGCCGCTGCGCCGCCTGCTGCTGAACCTGGGACCGCGCCGCGCCGCATTGCTGGCGATGGCCGTGGCCGCTCCGCTGGCCGCGCTGATCGCGGCGGCCGTGCTCGCGCTGGCCCATGTGCCGACCAGCGCCTGGACCTGGCCGCTGCTGGGCGCCGCCCTGCCCGCGATGCTGGCCGCGCCGTCGGCCGTGCGGCTGCTGGTGCGGCTGCTGCAGGAAGTGGACGACGCCCATGCCGAAGCCGAGCGCCTCGCGCTGATCGACCCGCTCACCGGCGTGTGCAGCCGGCGCCAGTTCTTCGTCTTCGCGGAGGCCGAGCTGCTGCGCAGCCGGCGCGCGCAGGTGCCGATGTCGGTGCTGGTGATCGACATCGACGCGCTGCGCCATATCAACGATGCGCGGGGCCACGACGCCGGCGACGACGTGCTCCAGCGCGTCGCGCAGGCCTGCCGCAGCGGCCTGCGCGATTACGACACGCTGGCGCGCCATGGCGGCGACAGCTTCGCCGTGCTGCTGCCGCAGACCGGCACGGACACCGCCGTCACCATCGGGGAGCGCGTGCGCACCGCGGTGGCTGAGCTCGGGCCCGTGGCGCCGGCCGCGCCGGTGACCGTCACGATCGGCGCGGCGACGCTGGAGAGCGGCGATGCCGGCACCGTCGACACGCTCATGGAAAGCGCCGAGCAGGCCCTCGCGCGCGCCCAGCAGGCCGGCCGCAACCGCGTCGCCACGCAGTAACCACCCGGTGCCGCGGGGTGGCTTCAGGCGCGATACTTGCTCACACTTGGATGGCAATTGCGGCGTCTTTGACCTGCTGATCGCACCTTGGTCGCGGGCACGTTGCGCTGCAATGAAGCTGCACGGCAAGGAGGCTCGCATGGTCGAAACAACCCCCACCAGCACCGACCTGGTTCCGATCCCGAACGGAACGAACATCCCCCTGGCGCAGATGCGCAGCGTCTACCGCATGGACGAGGTCGAGCGCAAGCTGGCCAAGCTGCCGCCCAAGGAACACGAGAGCCTGCGCTCCACCTACGAGCGCATGCTCGTCAAGGGCGCCGAGCGCTTCCAGGTCAAGCCCTCCGGCCTGCCGGCGATGGAGCACCTCTACGACGAGCTGCCCAACTTCCACGAGGCGCTCGACGACGTGCGGCGCCAGCTCGCGCTGTGCCACGACAGCCGCGATGCGCTGGAGATCACCCCGATGCTGCTGCTCGGCCCGCCGGGCGTCGGCAAGACGCACTTCGCGCGCGAGGTCGCGCAGCTGCTCGGCACCGGCATGGGCTTCGTCTCGATGAGCAGCCTGACGGCCGGCTGGGTGCTGTCGGGCGCGTCGTCGCAGTGGAAGGGTGCGCGGCCGGGCAAGGTCTTCGAGACGCTGGTCGACGGCGCCTATGCCAACCCGGTGATGGTCGTCGACGAGATCGACAAGGCCCGCGGCGAGCATGCCTACGACCCGCTGGGCGCGCTGTACAGCCTGCTCGAGCACGACACCGCGCACAGCTTCACCGACGAATTCGCCGAGGTGCCCATCGACGCCAGCCAGATGATCTGGGTGGCCACCGCGAACGACGAGCGCGCGATCCCCGAGCCCATCCTGAACCGGATGAACGTCTACGAGGTGCAGGCGCCGGACCGCGACGCCGCCCGCTCGATCGCGCTGCGGCTGTACGCGGGCATCCGGGGCGGCCACGACTGGGGCCGCCGCTTCGAGCCCGAGCCGCCCGAGGCGGTGCTCGACCGCATGGCCGAGCTGGCGCCGCGCGAGATGCGCCGCGCATGGATGGCGGCCTTCGGCAACGCGCGGCTGGACGGCCGCGACCGCATTGAGCTGCGCGACCTGCCGGGCGGCCACGCCCGCCGCCCGCCGATCGGCTTCCACCACTGACGACGCCGCGGGGTGCGGCCGTATCATCGGCCGCATGCCCGTCACGCTCGACGGCCGCCTCGTGGTGGCCATCTCCTCGCGCGCCCTCTTCGACTTCGAGGAAGAGAACCGCATCTTCGAGGCGCACGACGACCGCGCCTACATGCAGCTGCAGCTGCAGCGCCTGGAGCAACCGGCACGCCCCGGCGTGGCGTTTTCGCTGGTGCACAAGCTGCTCGCCTTCAACGGCACCGATCCGGCGGCGCAGCGGCTGACCGAAGTGGTGATCCTCTCGCGCAACGACCCGGTGTCGGGCATGCGGGTGTTCCGCTCGGCGCAGCACTATGGCCTGCCGGTCGAGCGCGGCGTGTTCACCCGCGGCGAAAGCCCGTGGCGCTACCTGCGGCCACTGAACGCACACCTGTTCCTGTCGACCAACGAGGCGGACGTGCGCTCGGCGTTGGAGGCCGGCGTGCCGGCGGCGCGGGTCTTCCCTCACTCGAAGCGCGCCTCCGATGCGCACCCGAACGAGGTGCGCATCGCCTTCGACGGCGATGCCGTGCTGTTCTCGGACGAGGCCGAGCGGGTCTTTCGGCACGGGGGGCTCGACGCCTTCCAGTCCCACGAGCGGGAGCATGCCGTCACACCGCTGGCCGCGGGGCCGTTCAAGCCCCTGCTGCAGGCGCTGCACACCTTGCAGCAGCAGGCCCCGGCGACCGGCATGCGCCTGCGCACGGCGCTGGTGACGGCCCGCAGCGCACCGGCGCATGAACGCGCGATCCGCACGCTGATGGACTGGCACATCGACGTCGACGCCGCGATGTTCCTGGGCGGGCTGCCCAAGGGCGAGTTCCTGCGCGAGTTCGAGCCCGACTTCTTCTTCGACGACCAGACGGGGCACATCGAGAACGCCGCTGGCCACGTCCCGGCGGGGCATGTGGCCAGCGGCATCGCGAACATCGTGGTGACGCCGGGCCGCTGAAAGAAAAAAGCCCGGCAGCGCCCAGGGGGCGGCTGCCGGGTCGCTCAGGGCCGCAGCATGCTGCGGCCCTGCTCCCTGGCGCTGGTCAGGCCATCACAGCGGCACGGCGCAGCGTGCGGTTGCGTCGGTCGGCCGGCCGGCCGGCGTGAAGGTCGTGACGGTGCCCGGCACGCCGATGTTGAGGCGGCGCTGCGCTGCACCGGCGGAGGCAGCCGTGCCCGTTCCCACGACGAACTGCTTCAGCAGGCCATCCGACGGATCGACCTGCGTGAAGGGCAGCACGGCGCCGTTGGTGCTCGAGATGTCGCACGCCACGGTGGCGCTGCTGCCGGTCGGCGCCTGCCAGAAGGTCATGACGTCGTTCGGGCCGCGGACGTAGAGGTACTGCGTGCGGTTGCCCGTGCCGGGGTTCACCGTGCGGGTGAAGAAGCGGCCCGACCAGATGCGCGAACGGGTCGCCTCGTTCAGTCCGGAGTACGCCTTCGCCGACGCCGCCGTGCCGAGCTTCACCATGCGCAAGCCCGTCATCGACAGGCTGCCGTCCGCCTGCAGCGAGGCCACGCCCGGCGTGCTCGGGACGGCGAGGGCGCCGTTGAACGCGACGGTGGGCGTCTCGCCGAACTCGAACACCGGCTGGGCCGGCGCCGGCGAACCGGATGCCGGGACGGCCTGGGCGTATGTGCCCTTGCGCATGCCGGGGTAGCGGGCGGTCTCCAGCGCGGGCGCAGTGCCGGTGGCCGGATCGTGCTGCGAATAGAACGTGCTGTGGACGAACGTGCCGTCGCCGAACATCACCAGCACCTCGGGCTCCGCGCTGCCGTCAGGCCGCACCCAGGCGCCGACGACACCAGACGCACTCGACACGCGGCTGAGGTTCAGGCCCGCGCCGGTGAGCTGGTCACCGTTCAGCGTCACGCCCGTCAGCGCACCCGCCTGCGGGCCGGAGACTTCGGCGGCATCCAGCACCGTGGTCGTGAGCGTGCCGTTGGCGAAGGTGTAGCGACCGTAGCGGGCGCCGAAGCCGTTGTCGAACAGCGTGCTGGTCGTCGAACTGGTCGTGATCACCCGGTGCATGTAGGCACCATCGGGCAGGAACACGTAGAGCTCGGTGACCGTCTCGCCGGTCGGCAGCGTCTTGGTGCCGGTCCACGCGCCTTCGATCGGGGCGGCTTGGGTCTTCGTGGCGAGCGCCGCCACGGTGGCCAGCGTGGCCGGCGTAGGCACCAGGCTGTCTTTGATGGAAGCGAACAGCACGTCGCGCTGGGCCTCCGTCAGCGAGGCACTGACCTGCGATGCGAGTTGCTGCAGCGAACCGGTCGCCACCAGGCCCAGCGCGCCGAAGCCCGCCTTGCCGGTGAGGCCCGAGGTCTCCGCCGTCTCGGCGAAGCCACGCGTCAGGATCTGGCCGATGCCGTACATGCGCGCACGCTTCGCGGCGTAGGCATCGTTGGCTTCGGCCGGCAGCGGCAGGTAGTTCGAGTAGACCGTCAGGCCCCCCGTGTCGCCGGCCGTGCCCACCAGGCGGTTGCTCAGCGTGATCTCGGCCTGCGCCAGGTTCGCGGAACGTCCGCCGTCCAACTCCGATTGCAGCAAGGTCGTGAACGGCGAGATCAGCGCCCCCTTGCCGGCGGGCGCGGCCAGGGTGTAGCTCTTCTTCACCGGACCGTAGTCAGCGTCGGTGGTCGTCCCGGCCGCCGCCACCGCCAGCACCGTGTGCGCCGCCAGCAGGTCCTCGGGCGCCTCGAGCTTGAAGCTGCCGTTGGCCGCAGTCGCCGCGGAGGGTTCGTCGGCATCGCACACGCGGTTTTCATTCACATCGAGGCAGACCTTGGCATTGCCCAGGGCGCCATCGATGACCATGCCTTCGAGCGTCGCGGCAGGGCCGCCCGGCGTGTCGCCGTCGCCGCCGCCGCTGCCGCCGCAGGCGGCCAACGCCAGCACCGAGGCGCTGTACACCGTGGTCAGCAGCAGCCGCTTCTTCGTCGTCAAGTTCATCTGTAAATCCTTTTTCGATCGTTGCGCCCCACGGACCGCCTCATCGTGCAGGCCCGAGGGGCAGAAAAAACAGGCCCCTGCTCAGTGGCTGCGGCGACGGCGCAGGCCGACCAGCGCTGCGAGGCCCGCGGCCATCGCGCCCAGATCGAACCAGCCCAGTGCACCGCCGCCACCGGAACTGCGCTTCTCGGTGACGTCCAGGAACGCGGCCGACACGGCGCCCGGCTTGCCGTCGGCGTTGGTACCTTGCACGTAGACCATGTGGCGGCCGGCCGGCAGCCCGTCGGTCTTCAGCTCGACCGAGGCGGTCTTGGTCGCGTCGGGATAATCGGACTTGGCCTGGTCCGACGCCGACAGCGTCATGTCCTGGCCCTGCGCGCCCGGCTCCCAGGGCAGCTGGTTGATGTAGGCCTTGGCGCCGGTCACGTTGTAGACCACCGGGTACGGCGGCGGCTTGATCGTGGACTGGCCCGCGTTGGAGTAGCGGTAGCGGTTGTCGTCGATCGTCGCGGTGACCGTCACCGTCTTGCCCGACTCCACCGTCGCCGCACCCACCTTCACGTCCACCGTGTCGGGGCCGAACGGCAGCTTGTAGACGCGGTGCAGCACGCGGCTCAGGTAATGGAAGCCGTTGAAGTTCTCCGGATAGGTCTCGCGCTCGAACACGCCGCAGTCCTCGTAGAACGACCGGCCCATTTCCACCGTGTAGGCCGGCGCACCGAGGTAGCCGTAGGCGGCGTCCTTGGTCGTGCCTTCGGTGTTGTAGCTCAGGAGCTGCTGCGACGAATACCGGTTGTGGTAGGACAGGCGCTGGGCGATGACGGCCATGCCCTTGTTGTTGGGCGTGTGGGTGTTGAAGCCGTTCTCGGCCCGCTCCACGCCCCACGGCCACAGCACGGCGCGCGCATTGCTGTGCAGGTCGATGAACACGCCGCCCGGATAATCCTCGCTCGCGCCGGACGTCCAGTCGAGTTCACCCGTGCCGTTGTTGTCGCGGTTCTCGGGGTTGCAGTAGGTCGAGCTCTTCGGGCGGCCGTCGGGCAGCGCCCCGCCTTCCCAACGGCACGCGGCTTGGTTCCAGGTGCCGCGCATGTAGTTCAGCACGGCCTGGGTTTCCGGCTCGGACGCCGGGCCCGTGCCCCGGTAGGTTTCGCCGCAGGTGTTGCCGTCGGAGCCGCCGGTGCCGCCGGTGGCCCAGCCGAACGGGTAGTTGCGGTTCAGGTCGACGCCCGAGCTCAGCGTGTTGGCCACGCCGCCGCTGGTGGTGGTGCAGCGGGCGGTCTCGTAGTTGGTGTTCTTGCGCTGGCGGGCCGAGATGTCCTGCTCCGCGAGCTTGCGGCCGTCCGGGTTGTGGATGACCAGGTGGTACCGGTTGGTGTCCACCATCATGCGGGCATTGGCGTCGGTCTCGTAGTTCTCGAGCAGCCACTCGATGAACTTCACGCCGACTTCCTGCGGCGCGTACTCGCGCGCATGGATGCCGCCGGTCCACAGCATCGCGGGCGGTGCTTCGGCCTGGGCGTCCTGCTTCTCGAAGTTGCCCACCACGATCACCTTGATCGGCGCCGGATCCACCGGGAACAGGCTCAGGTTGAAGCGGGTGACGATCGACGGCGGCAGGTACTTGATCAGCAGGTTCGCGAACGACGAACTGGAGTTGTCGGGCACCGCGGTGCCGACCGGCGGGACCACCTGCTTGGTGCCCATCCACGACTTGCCCAGCGTCTGCACGCGGGCGAGCTTCGGATACTTGGCGGCCAGCTCTTCGTAGGTCGCATAGACCTGCTCGACGGTCCGGTAGCACGAGTGCACGCCGTTGGCGATGCTGCTCGGCTTGGCATTCAGCGCACGCGCGATGTTGCCCGACTTGACGTCCTGCGCCCGCGACTCGATGAAGTGCTTGATCCGCGCCGTCTCCGCCTCGTTGATCTGCGGGCTCAGGCCTGCGGCCTTGAGGGCCTCGAACTCGACCGGCGACACCTCGGCGTGCACCTCCATCTTGTCCTGATCGACGTAGGGGTGGTCGAGCAGCTTGGTCGCGATGGACAGCTGGCTCTCATGCGCGTAGGGCACGACGATGGACAGCACGGCGCCCAACTCCTCGCTGGAGGTATTGGCATCGTGCGCCGGTGCCGCAAGGCTGGCCAGGGCCAGGGCCATTGCGGCGACGAGCTTCGTTGGGCAGGTTGGCTTGGACATTAGTTCCCATCTCCAAAGGCTACGGAACGATCCGCCACGGCGGGATCGACGGCCGGGCTGGCCGATGGGCTCCTCATGCGTGAAACGTGCCAGCGTTCACACTGCTTCACCCTGGGTCACACGACCGCCGCAAAACGGCCATCCGTCGCGCCGGAAAGTTGTATAGACAAGCACACGGATTTCCGTCCGCCCCCCTCTGAACCGGTGGTGTACCGCTCGATCACCCAAGGGTCTTCCCTGATTCCCCGGGCCACTACCGGCGGCGCGGCGCCGCCCGCCCCGGCCCAAGCGCCCTGCGGCCGAAAAACCGACGCCACCGGAAAGCGACGTGACGGATTTCCGATTCCAGGCGCCCCCGGTGCCCGCCGCTGCGGCCGGGATGCCGACGGATCCGCCTCAAAATCGCGTCGACGAGCGTTGGCACGCCTCGTGCAGTAAGAAGTCCACCCGTCGCGGCCCCCGTGCCACCGCATGAAGCATTTCACCGTTCTTGTCCGCATCGTTCTCGCCTGGTCGGCCCTGCTCGCCGCCGGCGCGGGTGCGCATGCGCAGAACGGCGACACGCTGGCCAAGGTTGCCGAGACCGCGACGATCAACCTCGGACACCGCGAGTCGTCGGTGCCGTTCTCCTACTACGACAACAAGCGCCAGGTGGTGGGCTACTCCCACGAGCTGATGCTGAAGATGCTGGACGGGATCCGGGCCGAACTGCGGTTGCCTGCGCTGACGATCAAGCTGGTGCCCGTCACGCCGCAGAACCGCATCCCCCTCGTGCAAAACGGCACCGTCGACATCGAGTGCGGCTCCACGACGCACAACGAGGAGCGCGCCCGGCAGGTCGCCTTCTCCACCTCGATCTTCGTGATCGGCACGCGGCTGATGACCAACCGGCGCTCGGGCATCCGCGATTTCCCCGATCTCGCCGGCCGCAGCGTGGTGGTGACGGCGGCGACCACCTCGGAGCGGCTGCTGCGCACCTTCAACGAGCGCATCGGCGGCACGATCAACATCGTCATCGCGAAGGACCACGGCGAGTCGTTCCAGCTGCTGGAACTCGGCCGTGCCGAGGCCTTCATGATGGACGACGCACTGCTCTATGGCGAACGCGCCAAGGCGCAGCAGCCGGAAGACTGGATCGTCGTCGGCTCGCCGATGTCCGCCGAGGCCTACGGCTGCATGATGAGGCGCGGCGACGTGGCGTTCAAGAAGGTCGTGGATCGCGAGCTCACCCGGCTGATGCAATCGGGCGAGGCGCTGAAGATCTACACAAAGTGGTTCCAGCGGCCCATCCCTCCCAAGGGGCTGAACCTCAACTGGCCGCCCTCCGACGCGCTGCTGGAACTCTACCGGGCGCCCACCGACAAACCCTTGTGACCGGCGGTTGCCGTCTCCACACCCCTTTCCCCACCCCTCTCTGAAAGAGACAAGCATGACGAAGACCCTGTTCACGATCGCTGCGCTGCTGGCCTTGGGCACCGCGCACGCCGACACCCTGAAGAAGATCAAGGACTCCGGCAGCGTGACCGTGGGCACGCGCGAATCCTCCGGCGCGCTGGCCTACACGCTGGGCGACGGCAAGTACACCGGCTTCCACTACGACATCTGCCAGAACGTGCTGGCCGACGTGCAGAAGCAGCTCGGCCTGGCCAAGCTGGACATCAAGTACCAGCCGGTCACCTCGCAGAACCGCATCCCGCTGGTCGTCAACGGCACGGTCGACATCGAGTGCGGCTCCACCACCAACAACGCCGCCCGCCAGAAGGACGTGGCCTTCGCCGTCACCACCTACGTGGAAGAAGTGCGCATCGCGGTCAAGGCCAACTCCGGCATCAACTCGATCGCCGACCTGAAGGGCAAGACCATCGCCACCACCACCGGCACGACCTCGGTGCAGACGCTGCGCAAGCACCGCCGCGCCAACGGCGTCGAGTTCAAGGAAGTGATGGGCAAGGACCACTCCGACTCCTTCCTGCTGCTCGAGTCGGGCCGCGCCGATGCCTTCGTGATGGACGGCCAGATCCTGGCCGGCAACATCTCCAAGTCGAAGGCCCCGGCCGACTACAAGATCGTCGGCGAAGTGCTGTCGGTCGAGCCGATCGCTATCATGATCCGCAAGGACGACCCGGCCTTCAAGAAGGCCGTGGATGACAGCATCAAGGCGCAGATCGCGCGCGGCGACATCGCCAAGCTCTACGACAAGTGGTTCATGCAGCCGATTCCCCCGACCAACACCAAGGTCGGCCTGCCGGCGTCGGAAGCGACGAAGTCGGCTTGGGCGAACCCGAACGACAAGCCGATGGAAGACTACGCCGAGAAGTGAGCTCCCAGCAGGCGCCCGGCAGGCCCGTCCTGCCCTTCTGGCGCCGGCTGTTGTGGGGCGCGCTGGCGGTGTCCTTCATCACCGCCAGTTCCTGGCTCGGCTTCCACCTGAGCGAGAACCAGGGCATCGCCTCGCTGCGGGCCGAATCCAACCATCGGCTCGATCTCTTCGCATCGGCGGTCGAAGGCATGGTCAAGCGGCTCGAGCACGTGCCGGCGACCATCCAGCTCAGCCACGATGTGCTCAACCTGCTGCGCGACCCGGCGAACCCGCGCCGCGTGCAGGCGGCCGACAGCTACCTGCGGCGCCTCAACGCGCACGTGGGCAGCGTGTCTGCCTTCGTCCTCAACGACCGGGGCGTGGTGCTCGCGTCGAGCAACACCGACCGCGCCGACGACAGCCGCGTCGGCGAGGACGTCTCCTTCCGCCCCTACTTCCTCGAAGCGCTGTCCGGCCGCGTCGGACGGCACTTCGCCATCGGCGTGCGCGGCGAGCCCGGCTACTTCGTCTCGCATCCCATCCGCGACGGCGCACGGGTGATCGGCGTGGCCGCGATCAAGATCAGCCTGGAGCCCATCGACCAGACCTGGCAGATGGTGGGCTCGCCGGCGCTGCTGGCCGACGCCAACCAGGTGGTCATCCACTCGTCGCAGCCGGGCTGGCGCTACACGGCGCTGGTCGACCTGCCGGTGGAACGCCGCGTCGACCTCCTGCTGACCCGCATGTACAACAGCATGCGCATCCGGCCGTTCCCGCTGTCGCCGCTGTTGTGGATCGGCGAGGACGGCCAACTCGTCGACAGCCGCGGGCAGGCCGGCCCGCAGCAGCTGATGCGCAGCACCTCCGGCGGCGGCATGCTCGTGCTGAGCCGGCCGCTCGACGGCATGGACTGGCGGGTGATGATGTTCCTCGACCTGCGGGAGGTGCGCACCGCCGCGGCCTTCAACGGGATGATGGCCTCGGTGGCAGCGGCCTTCCTGCTGCTGCTGGCGCTGTTCATCGCCCAGCGCCGGCGCATCCAGCGCCAGCGGCTGGAATCGCGCCAGTTGCTGGAACGCGCGAACGCCGAGCTGGAGCAGAAGGTCGCGACGCGCACACAGGACCTCACCGACGCCAACGACCGCCTGCGCAAGGAGGTGGCCGACCGCGAACAGGCCGAGCAGACCCTGCGGGCCACGCAGAGCGAACTGGTGCACGCGGCCAAGATGGCCGTGCTCGGCCAGCTGGCCACCGGCATCACCCACGAGCTGACGCAGCCGCTGGGCGCGATCCGCACGCTGTCGGGCAACGCCATCGAGTTCCTCAAGCGCGGCGACATGAAGACGCTCTCGGGCAACCTCGGCATCATCGCCCGCCTGGCGGACCAGATGGGCAGCATCATCCATCCGCTGAAGGGGTTCGCGCGCAAGTCCGATCCGGCGCCCGCACGCACCGATGTCGCGGTGGCGCTGGGCAATGCGCTGTTCCTCTACGGTCTGCGGCTGCGCAAGGAAGGCATCGAGGTCGTCAACCTGTGCGAGCCCGGCGCGGTCACCGCCTGGTGCGACGCCAACCGGCTGGAGCAGGTGCTGATCAACCTCGTCGGCAACGCCATCGACGCCATGGCCAACTCGCCCACAAAGACGCTGACGCTCGCCGCCGACTACGAGGAAGCCGACCCCGATGCGGGGCCGCCCCGCTGGGCGCGCATCGACGTGATCGACAGCGGTGCCGGCCTCGACGAGAAGACGCTGGCCCATCTGTTCGAACCCTTCTTCACCACCAAGACACAAGGCGCGGGCCTGGGTCTGGGTTTGGCCATATCGCGCGACATCGCCCGCGAGTTCGGCGGCGACATCGAGGCGCACAGCCGGCCCGACGGCGGCGCGTGCTTCAGCCTGCGGCTGCCCGCCGCGGCTTCGCAGGAGACACTCACCGCATGAACAACGGTCTTTCGGTACTGATCGTCGAGGACGATCCCCATGTGCAGCTCGGCTGCGTGCAAGCCATGCAGCTGGCCGACGTACCGGTGGACGCCGTCGACACGGCCGAGGCGGCGATGCAGCGCATCGAGGCGGGCTTCGCCGGCGTCGTCGTCACCGACATGCGGCTGCCGGGCTCCGACGGCCTGTCGCTGGTGCGGCACTGCCGCGAGCTGGACGCCGGCCTGCCGGTGATCATGATCACCGGCCACGGCGACGTGAGCCTGGCCGTCGAGGCCATGCGCAGCGGCGCCTACGACTTCATTCCCAAGCCCTTTTCCCCGGAGACGCTGACCGAGGTCGTCGGCCGCGCCATGGAGAAGCGCGCGCTGACGATGGAGGTCGCGACGCTGCGGCGCATGCTCGACAAGCGCAGCGGCCTGGAGGGGCGGCTGATGGGCCGCTCGCCGCAGATCGACCGCGTGCGCCAGCTCATCATGGAGGTGGCCGACTCGCCGGTGGATGTGCTGATCCACGGCGAAACCGGCACCGGCAAGGAGGTGGTGGCGCAGTCGCTGCACGAGATGTCGACCCGCAAGAACGCGCCCTTCGTCGCGCTGAACTGCGGCGGCATGCCCGACAACCTGCTCGACAGCGAGCTGTTCGGCCACGAGGCCGGCGCCTTCACCGGGGCGCAGAAGCGCCGCGTGGGCAAGATCGAATACGCCAACGGCGGCACGCTGTTCCTCGACGAGCTGGAGAGCATGCCGATGGGCATGCAGATCAAGCTGCTGCGCGTGCTGCAGGACCGCCGCATCGAGCGGCTGGGCTCCAACCAGAGCCTGCCGGTCGACGTGCGTGTGGTAGCCGCCACCAAGGACGACCTGCTGCAGCGCGCGAGCGAGAACGCGTTCCGTGCCGACCTGTACTACCGCCTCAACGTGGTGTCGATCGAGCTGCCGCCGCTGCGCGAGCGGCGCGAGGACATCCCGCTGCTGATGGAGCACTTCATGCTGCTGGCGGCCAGCCGCTACGGCCGTGCGCAGCCGACGGTCACCGTCGAACAGATGCAGCGCCTGATGGCGCACTCGTGGCCCGGCAACGTGCGCGAGCTGCGCAACGTGGCGGAATGCCTGGTGCTGGGCATCCGCAAGGACGTGCTCGGCGCCGGCCCCGCCGCGATCGGCGAGCACGCCGATGCCAGCGCCTCGCTGTCGGAGATGGTGGAAGGCTTCGAGCGCAGCCTCATCGCCGCCGAGCTGAGCCGCCACAGCGGCAACATCGCGCACAGCGCGAAGGCGCTGCGCGTGGCCAAGACGACGTTGAACGACAAGATCAAGAAGTACGGGCTGTGAGCCTCACGGCCTGCCGCCGTGGCCCTCGATCATCGTTCCCCGGTCCTTCATTGGATGACGGCCGGGATGCGAAACACGGGGGCGGAAAGCCGTCCGCTCGACCGGGAGGCGAGACGGACTGCCGGCACGGGCGCGCCACGACCTTCTTCCAAATCAATGGCTTGGCGCGGCCGGCGGCCCCGGTGGCATTGGCATACACCCTGCATGCAGGCGCACGTCCCGGCCGTGCCGGTCCTCCCCGGCGACGACGGGACAGCCAAGAGCACGCGCCTCGGTCCGACGGAGGGGGCGCTTGTCCCGTTCCCGTCACCGGACAAGGACGCGTGTGGGTTAGCGTTGCTGCGCAAGGAAGCGCCTCGCCGGAGGCGCTTCCTCTTTTTTTGCCCTCCAGCAGCTGGTCGACTGCTGTCGGCGGCAGACACGGCGGCCGTCTGCGCACCACGCATGACCGCAGTGGCCTGCGGCCATCAGGCGCGAACTCCGTCGTACCCCTGCCCACACGTCATCGCGGGCGATAGCGCCGCAGCCCCTCCAGGTCCAGCACCTGCACGCCGCCGTACTCGATGCGGATCAGGCCGGCGGACTGCAGCGCGCGCAGCGCCTCGTTCACCCGCTGGCGCGACAGCCCCACCAGGTAGCCCAGCTCCTGCTGCGTGATGCGCAGCACCGTGCCCACGCCGGGGAACAGCACCGGATGGAAGAGCCCGCCGAGGCTGCGTGCGACGCGGGTGTCGGGGTCGGTCAGGCGATCCGTTTCGCGCGCGGCGATGAACTGGCTCACGCGCTCGTTGAGCTGGTTCATCAGGTAGCGGTTGAACGGGATGCTGCGCTCCAGCAACCACTCGAACGTGCCGATCGGCAGGCCCGCCACCACGCTGCGGCGCAGGGTCTCGATGTTGTAGCGGTAGCTCTCGCGCTTGAGCAGCGTGCCCTCGCCAAACCAGGCACCGGGCGGCAGGCCGGAATAGGTGATCGCCGCGTCGACCGAGTCGTCGTTGGTCATCTTCAACAACCCGTCGATCACGCCGAACCACAGCGCCGCCGGCCGGCCGATGCGGCACAAGCGTTCACCCGGCTCGGCATCGGCGAGCTGCAGGTCGGCCACCGTCCGCGCCCGGTCCTCCGGGCCCAGCACACGCAGCCAAGGGATCATCTCCAGCTCGCCCGGCCGCGCCGCGCGCACGCGGTGGCGCAGCGTCGACGCGCGCGGCAGGTCGTTCGAGCGAAGGTCCACCGGTGTCCTCTGTCCAAACCGCTCCGGGTAAGCACCGGGGCGTACTGTCCCTAGGATTGTCGTCAGAACGACAACCGGGCGTCAAACTTGTTCCTACAGTGCAGTCATTGCAAGGAGAAAGCGCCTTGGACAGCACCTTCCCCCGGTTGATGCTCGATCACGCCCGCCAGCGGCCCCATGCCCCGGCATTGCGTGAGAAGGAGTACGGCATCTGGCAGACGACCGACTGGTCTCAGCTCGCCGGGCTCGTGCGCGCGCTGGCCTGCGGCCTGCATCTCGCCGGCCTGCAGCGGGGCCAGCACCTGGTGGTGATCGGCGAGAACCGGCCGCGCCTGTACGCCTGCATGCTCGCGGCACAGGCGCTGGGGGCGGTACCGGTGCCGCTGTACCAGGACGCGGTGGCGGCGGAGTTCGTCTACCCCATCAACAACGCCGAGGTGGCGTTTGCGGTGGTGGAAGACCAGGAGCAGGTCGACAAGCTGATCGAGGTCCGCGCCCAGTGCCCGCGGCTCGATCGCATCTGGTTCGACGACCCGAGGGGGCTGCGCAACTACACGGAGCCGGGGCTGGCGTCGCTCGACGCGCTGCGCGAGCAGGGCCAGGCGTTCGACCGCCAGCAGCCCAGCTTCTTCGACCAGACCGTGGCATCGGCGTCGCCCGGCGATGTGGCGGCGATGTTCTTCACCTCCGGCACCACCGGCCACCCGAAGGGCGTGGTGCACACGCACGCCTCGCTGCTCGACCGCGCGCGTGCCGGCCAGCGCTTCGACAAGCTGACCGAGCACGAGGAGGTGCTGGCCTACCTGCCGCCGGCCTGGATCGGGCAGAACATCTTCAGCTACGCGCAGTGGCTGGCCTGCGGCTACGTGGTGAACTGCCCCGAGTCGGCCAGCACGGTCATGATCGACCTGAAGGAGATCGGGCCGACCTACTACTTCGCGCCGCCGCGCATCTTCGAAGGCCTGCTCACCAGCGTGATGATCCGCATGGAGGACGCGGGCCGCTTCAAGCGCTGGCTGTTCCGCCGCGGCCTCGATCTCGCCAAGCGCGTGGGGCCGGCCCGCATGGATGGCCAGCCTGTCGGCACGCTCGACCGCCTGAAATACGCGTTGGGCGACCTGCTGGTCTACGGCCCGTTGCGCAACACGCTGGGCTTCTCCCGCGTGCGCGTGGCCTACACGGCGGGCGAGGCGATCGGGCCCGACCTCTTCACGTTCTACCGCTCCATCGGCATCAACCTGAAGCAGCTCTACGGCTCGACCGAGACGGCCGTGTTCGTGTGCCTGCAGCCCGATCACGAGGTGAAGGCAGACACGGTGGGTGTGCCGATCGACGGCGTGGAGATCCGCGTGGCCGACAGCGGCGAGATCCTCGTGCGCTCGCCCGGGCTGCTCAAGGGCTACTACAAGAACGACGCGGCCACGGCCGAGGTGCTGACGCCCGACGGCTGGTACCGCACGGGCGACGCCGGCTTCCTGGATGCCGGCGGCCACCTGAAGATCATCGACCGCGCGAAGGACGTGGGCCGGCTGCGCGGCGGCGCGAACGACGGCGCGATGTTCGCGCCCAAGTACGTCGAGAACAAGCTGAAGTTCTTTCCCCACATCAAGGAGGCGGTGGCCTTCGGCGACGGCCGGGACCGGGTCTGCGCCTTCATCAACATCGACGTGGAAGCGGTGGGCAACTGGGCCGAGCGGCGCAACCTGCCCTACGCCGGCTACACCGACCTGGCCGGCAAGCCGGAGGTGTACGAACTGATCCGCGAGTGCGTCGAGCAGGTAAACGCGGACCTCGCCGCCGACGAGCGGCTCGCCGGTTCCCAGATCAGCCGCTTCCTGGTGCTGCACAAGGAGCTGGATGCCGACGACGGCGAGCTGACCCGCACGCGCAAGGTCCGCCGCGGCTTCATCGCCGAACGCTATGGCGTGCTGGTGGAGGCGCTGTACGGCGGCAAAGCCGAACAGTTCATCGAGACGGCCGTGAAGTTCGAGGACGGCCGCAGCGGCATGGTCTCGGCGACGTTGAAGATCGCCGACGCGAAGACCTTCGCGCCGCTCGGCCGGGCCGCCTGAGGCCTGCGCAGCACACACCGCCCTGGAGACACCGACGATGAGCCCAGCAGTCCACGCCCTGCCCGCCGGCGCGATGTTCACCTCGCAGGCCTCGGCGGAGCCTCCTTCGGCCAGCCAGGCCGAGCCCCCCGTTGCGGCCGGCAGGCGCATCGGCGACGTGATCCTCGACGTGCGCAACATCAGCTTGCGCTTCGGCGGCGTCAAGGCGCTCACCGACATCAGCTTCGACGTGCGCGAGCACGAGGTGCGCGCCATCATCGGCCCCAACGGCGCCGGCAAGAGCTCGATGCTCAACTGCATCAACGGCGTGTACGCGCCGCAGGAAGGCGCCATCACCTTCCGCGGCCAGACCTTCAAGCACATGAACTCGCGGCAGGTGGCCGAGATGGGCGTGGCGCGCACCTTCCAGAACCTCGCGCTGTTCAAGGGCATGAGCGTGCTCGACAACATCATGACCGGCCGCAACCTGCGCATGAAGAGCAACATCTTCCTGCAGGCGCTGCGCTGGGGGCCGGCGGAGCGCGAGGAGATCGCGCACCGGGAGAAGGTGGAGCGCATCATCGACTTCCTCGAGATCCAGCCCTGGCGCAAGACGCCGGTGGGCCGCCTGCCCTACGGGCTGCAGAAGCGCGTCGACCTGGGCCGCGCGCTGGCGATGGAGCCGCAGGTGCTGCTGCTCGACGAGCCGATGGCCGGCATGAACGTCGAGGAGAAGCAGGACATGTGCCGCTTCATCCTCGACGTGAACGACGAGTTCGGCACGACGATCGTGCTGATCGAACACGACATGGGCGTGGTGATGGACATCTCCGACCGCGTGGTGGTGCTCGACTACGGCAAGAAGATCGGCGACGGCACGCCGGACGAAGTACGCGGCAACGAGGACGTGATCCGCGCGTACCTGGGCACCACGCATTGAGCCCCGGAGCAGCAACATGGGATTCTTCCTCGAGACACTCTTCGGCGGCCTGATGGCCGGCATGCTCTACGCGCTGGTGGCGCTGGGCTTCGTGCTGATCTTCAAGGCCAGCGGGGTCTTCAACTTCGCGCAGGGCGCGATGGTGCTGTTCGCGGCGCTGGCGATGGCGCGCTTCTCGGAGTGGTTCCCGAAGTGGTTCGGCTTCGAGAGCCTGTTCCTGGCCAACGTGCTGGCGCTCATCGCCGCGGTCGCGGTGATGGTGGGGGTGGCCTGGCTGATCGAGCGGCTGGCGCTGCGCTCGCTGGTCGGGCAGGAGCCGATCGCGCTGCTGATGGCCACGCTGGGCATCGCCTACTTCATCGACGGCGCAGGGCAGCTGCTGTTCGGCAGCGCCACCTACAAGATCGATGTCGGCATGCCCAAGGACCCGATGATCGTGCTGGAAGACACCTTCCAGGGCGGCCTGCTGCTGAGCAAGGAAGACCTCTACGCCGCGCTGATCGCCGCGCTGCTGGTGGCCGCGCTGTCGCTCTTCTTCCAGAAGACGGCCACCGGCCGTGCCCTGCGTGCGGTGGCCGACGACCACCAGGCCGCGCAGTCGATCGGCATTCCGCTGTCGCGCATCTGGGTGATCGTGTGGTCGATCGGTGGCATCGTCGCGCTGGTGGCCGGGATCATCTGGGGCAGCAAGCTGGGCGTGCAGTTCTCGATCTCGCTGGTCGCGCTGAAGGCGCTGCCGGTGGTGATCCTGGGCGGGCTCACCTCGGTGCCCGGCGCCATCGTCGGCGGGCTGATCATCGGTTCGGGCGAGAAGCTTTCGGAGATCTACATCGGCCCGATGCTCGGCGGCGGCATCGAGAACTGGTTCGCCTACGTGCTGGCACTCGGCTTCCTGCTGCTGCGGCCGCAGGGCCTCTTCGGCGACAAGATCATCGATCGCGTGTAACGGGAGCGACCGGCAATGCTGTACAGAGAAAACGGCCAGTTCAAGCAGACCTACCGCGCCGACCTGCAGATCTTCCCGGTGCTGCAGGACCGCATCGGCATGTATCTGCTGCTGCTTGTCGCGTTCGTCGCCGTGCCCTGGCTGGCCAGCGACTACTTCTTCCGCGCGATCCTGATCCCGTTCCTGATCCTCTCGCTCGCCGCGATGGGCTTGAACATCCTGGTGGGCTACTGCGGGCAGATCTCGCTGGGCACCGGGGCCTTCATGGCGATCGGCGCCTATGCCGCCTACAACCTGCAGGTGCGCATCGAAGGCATGCCGCTGCTGTTGTCGCTGATCGGCGGTGGCGTGGCGGCCACGGTGTTCGGCGTGCTGTTCGGCATCCCCAGCCTGCGCATCCGCGGGCTGTACCTGGCGGTGGCGACGCTGGCGGCGCAGTTCTTCACCGACTGGTTCACCAACCGCGTGAAGTGGGTGACGAACGATTCGCCGTCCGGTTCGGTCAGCGTCGGCGCGCTGTCGGTGTTCGGCGTGCCCGTGGAGACGCCGGTGCAGAAGTACCTGTTGTGCCTGGCCATCGTCTGCATCTTCGGGCTGCTGGCCAAGAACCTGGTGCGCGGCGCGATCGGCCGGCAGTGGATGGCCATCCGCGACATGGACGTGGCCGCCGCGGTCATCGGCATCCGGCCGGTCTACGCGAAGCTGTCGGCCTTCGCGGTCAGCTCGTTCATCGTCGGCGTGGCCGGCGCCCTGTGGGGCTTCGTGCACCTGGGCTCCTGGGAGCCGGCGGCGTTCAGCATCGACCGCTCGTTCCAGCTGCTGTTCATGGTGATCATCGGCGGGCTGGGCTCGATCTCCGGCGCGTTTTTCGGCGCGGCCTTCATCGTGCTGCTGCCGCTGCTGCTGAACTACGTGCCGCACTGGCTGGGGCTGCCGCTGTCGACCGCGACGGCCTCGCACCTGGAACACATGATCTTCGGCGCATTGATCGTGTTCTTCCTGATCGTCGAGCCGCACGGCCTGGCACGGCTGTGGCTCACCGCGCGCGAAAAGCTCCGCCTCTGGCCCTTCCCCCACTGACACCGCGGCGCAGACCGCATGGCCCCCCAACCCTCACGGAGACAACCCATGAAGATGTTCGGATCGCTCACCGTCACCGCTGCAGCCTTCGCGGCTGCCGCCACGTTCTCCGCGGCACCGCTGCCGGCCCAGGCGCAGGCGGCGGAACAGTTCGTGCCGCTGCTGGTGTACCGCACGGGCCAGTTCGCGCCGCTCGGCATCCCGTGGGCCGACGGCAAGCAGGACTACCTGAAGCTGATCAACGCCCGCGACGGCGGCGTCAACGGCGTGAAGCTGGTGTTCGAGGAGTGCGAGACAGCCTATGACGCGGCCAAGGGCGTGGAATGCTACGAGCGCCTGAAGAGCAAGGGCAGCGGCGCCTCGGGCTTCGATCCGCAGTCGACGGGCATCACCTTCGCGGTGACGGACAAGGCCTTCAACGACAAGGTGTCGATCGAGACGCTGGGCTACGGCCTGTCGCAGTCGGTGGACGGCACGGTCTTCGAGTGGAACTTCCCGCTGCTGGGCACCTACTGGACGGCGGCCGACGTGATGATCCAGGACATCCTGAAGAAGGAGAAAGGCAGCCTGAAGGGCAAGAAGATCGCGCTGGTCTACCACGACTCGCCCTACGGCAAGGAGCCGATCCTGCTGCTGCAGAAGCGCGCGGCGAAGGAGGGTTTCGAGCTGTCGCTGTTCCCGGTGACGCCGCCGGGGGTGGAGCAGAAGTCGACCTGGCTGCAGATCCGCCAGCAACGGCCCGACTACGTGCTGTTCTGGTCGGCCGGCGTGATGACGCCCGCCGGCATCCGCGAGGCGCAGGCCAGCGGCTATCCGCGCGAGAAGATCTACGCGATCTGGTGGGCCGGCTCCGACCACGACGTCAAGGACATCGGCGCGGGCGCCAAGGGCTACAACGCGATCACCATCCACAACAGCTCGGCCAAGGACAAGGTGCATGACGACCTGAAGAAGTTCGTCTACGACAAGGGCCAGGGCACGGCCGGTGCCGCGAGCGAGGTCGGCGTGATGGCGCACACGCGGGGCATGATGATCTCGATGCTGCAGGTGGAAGCGATCCGCGCGGCGCAGGAGAAGTACGGCAAGGGCAAGGTGATGACCCCCGAACAGGTGCGCTGGGGCTTCGAGAACCTCGACCTCTCGGCCGACAAGCTGAAGGCGCTGGGCTTCGGCGAAATCATGCGGCCGGTCAAGACCTCGTGCAGCAATCACATGGGCACCGACTGGGCTCGCATCGTCCAGTGGGACGGCGGCAAGTGGAACCTCGTGTCCGACTGGTACCAGGCGGACCAGACGATCATCGAGCCGCTGGTCAAGGAACTGTCGGCCAAGTACGCCAAGGACAAGAACATCAAGCCCAGAGCTTGTTGACCGTCCCCGGAGCGCCTTAAGGCGCTCCCCCTCGAGGGGGAGCCACTGGCGGCCCGGCAAAGCCGGATCCGCGGTGGCTGCTGGATCAAGAACCTGTTCCTGGAAGCTTCCCATGACGCAACTGCTGGACGTCAACGGCATCGAGGTGATCTACAACCACGTGATCCTCGTGCTCAAGGGTGTGTCGCTGCGGGTCGACGAGGGATCGATCGTGGCGCTGTTGGGCGCCAACGGCGCAGGCAAGACGACCACGCTGCGGGCCGTCTCGAACCTGCTGCACGCGGAGCGCGGCGCCGTCACGAAGGGCTCCATCTCGCTGCGCGGCGAGCGCATCGAGAACCTGACGCCAGCCAGCCTGGTGGACCGCGGCGTGATCCAGGTGATGGAAGGCCGCCATTGCTTCGCGCACCTGACCATCGAGGAGAACCTGTTGACCGGGGCCTACACACGGCGCGACGGCAAGGGCGGCGTGGCCGCGACGCTGGAGAAGGTCTACAACTACTTCCCCCGCCTGAAGACGCGCCGCACCAGCCAGGCGGCCTACACCTCCGGCGGCGAGCAGCAGATGTGCGCGATCGGCCGTGCACTGATGGCCAACCCGAAGATGGTGCTGCTCGACGAGCCGTCGATGGGGCTGGCCCCGCAGATCGTCGAAGAGGTGTTCGAGATCGTGAAGGACCTGAACACCAAGGAGCGCGTGACCTTTCTGCTGGCCGAGCAGAACACCAACATGGCGCTGCGCTACGCCGACTTCGGCTACATCCTGGAGAGCGGCCGCGTGGTGATGGACGGCAAGGCCGCGGCGCTGCGCGAGAACGAGGACGTCAAGGAGTTCTACCTCGGCGCCGGCGGCGAGGGGCGCAAGAGCTTCCGCGACGTGAAGAGCTACAAGCGCCGCAAGCGCTGGCTGGCCTGATCGGCGCCACGCATCCGGAGAACCGCGCATGTCCGACAACGATTTCTTCGCCCCGCCGCTGTTCAAGCCGGCGGAGGCGCTGGTGCAGCTGAAGCGCCAGCTGCGCGACCTGAAGCTCAGCGAGCAAGGGTCGCGCTACACCGAGGCCGGCCTGGCGGTGGTCGAGCTCGGCGGCGGCGACACCGCCATCGAGGTGCGGCTGGTCAAACGCCCGGCCCGTACGCCGGAATGGACGGTCCACCGTCTGGCGTCCAGCGCCGACGTCCGCCGTTTCGTCGACCACCTGAAAATCCAACTCGCGCGCTGGCGCCAGGACGAATGAGCACCGTCTATTTCGACGCGCTGGAAACGCGCGAACCCGAAGCGCGCGAGGCGGCGCTGCTGGCGGCCTTGCCGCGGCAGCTGGCGCACGCCAAGGCGGCGAGTGCGGCGCACGCGGCGCGGCTTGCGCACATCGACCCGCAGAGCGTCACCACGCGAGCCGCGCTGGCGCAACTGCCCGTGCTGCGCAAACACGAATTGCTGGAGCAGCAGGCCCACCAACGGGGCGGTGATCCGTTTGCGGGCTTCGCGGCTTGCGGCTGGTCGGCCCTCGGACGCACCCGCCCGGCGAAGCGGGTGTTCCAGTCGCCGGGGCCGATCTACGAGCCGCAAGGGGGGGGTCCGGACGGCTGGCGCATGGCCCGTGCGCTGCACGCTGCGGGTTTCCGGCCGGGAGATCTCGTACATAACAGCTTCAGCTACCACCTCACCCCTGCCGGCGCGATGATGGAAGAAGGCGCTCACGCATTGGGCTGCACGGTGTTCCCGGGCGGAACGGGCAACACCGACCTGCAGCTGCAAGCCATGGCGGATTTGCGTCCTCAGGGCTACTGCGGCACACCCAGCTTCCTGAAGATCGTCGTGGACAAAGCCGCCGAGCAGCGGACCACGTTGTCGTTACAGAAGGCACTCGTCAGCGGCGAGGCGTTTCCGGCGTCCCTCCGGGATTGGCTGGCAGCCCGGGGCATCGACGGCTACCAGTGTTATGCGACGGCCGATCTCGGTCTCATCGCCTACGAGACGCAAGCACGGGAAGGCCTGGTATTGGATGAGCAGATCCTGGTTGAGATCGTGAGGCCCGGCACAGGCGATCCCGTGCCTGAAGGCGAGGTGGGGGAGGTGGTGGTGACGACGTTCGATCCGGACTACCCACTCGTGCGCTTCGGTACGGGCGACCTGAGCGCCGTGCTGCCCGGCCCCTGCCCGACGGGCCGCACCCACACACGCATCGCCGGCTGGATGGGCCGGGCGGACCAGACCACCAAGGTGCGCGGCATGTTCGTCCATCCGAGCCAGGTTGCCGAGGTGGTTCGCAGGCATGCCGCCGACGTTCGTCGTGCCAGGATGGTGGTCGAGGGTGAGATGGCCAGCGACCGCCTGACCTTGTTCGTCGAGACTGCCGTCCCGTCGGAGGCGCTCGCGTCGTCGCTCACCGTCAGCGTGCGCGACATCACGAAGCTGAGGGCCGACATCACCATGGTGGCGCCGGGTGCCTTGGCCAACGACGGCAAGGTGATAGAGGACCGTCGCAGTTACCGCTGAAGCGCGGCAAATAGTAGCGGCGGCCGAAGGCCTGGCCCTGACCCCGGGCCGCCCCCTACGTAGTGACCGACGGTACGCCCTTCATGCGCTTGACTAGCATGACGCCACCGTGCGCATGCACCGTCATTGAAGGAGAGCCTCATGAAGAAATTTCTGGTGGGCGGCGCGCTGGCCGCCGTCAGTGCCGCCGTATGGGCACAGTACCCCAGCAAGCCCATCACGATCGTCGTGCCGTTCACGGCGGGTGGCCCGACAGACAAAGTTGGCCGCGATCTGGCCGAAGCTCTGCGCAAGCCCTTGGGTGCCACGGTGATCATCGAGAACGTCGGAGGTGCAGGCGGCACCCTGGGCGCCGCGAAGGTGGCGAAGGCCGCACCCGACGGCTACACCCTGCTGCTGCACCACATCGGGATGGCAACATCGCCGTCCTTGTATCGGAGCCTGCCATACAAGACCCTGGACGACTTCGAGTACCTGGGCCTGGTCAACGAGGTGCCGATGACGCTGATCGGCCGCCCCACGCTACCGGCCAACACGTATCCCGAGCTCGTGAAGTGGCTCGAAGCCAACAAGGGCAAGGTCAACCTTGCCAACGCAGGTCTGGGTGCCGCATCGCACTTGTGTGGGTTGCTGTTCCAGTCGACGGTCAAGATCGACATGACCACGGTGCCTTACAAGGGCACGGCGCCCGCCATGAATGATCTGCTGGGCGGCCAGGTTGACATCATGTGCGACCAGACCACCAACACCAGCGGACAGATCGAAGCTGGCAAGGTGAAGGCGTTCGCCGTCACGACCACGCAGCGGCTGAAGCCCGCGGCGCTCGCCAAACTGCCCACGCTCGACGAATCGGGCCTGAAGGGGTTCAACGTCACCATCTGGCACGGCCTCTATGCACCGAAGGGCACGCCGGCGGCTACCTTGGAGAAGATCAACACGGCGCTGCGTGCGGCCCTCAAAGATGCTGACTTCATCAAGCGTGAAGAGGCCCTGGGCGCCGTCATCGTGACCGACAACCGTGTGGGCGGAGCCGAGCACAAGAAGTTTGTCGAGGCGGAAATTGAGAAGTGGAGCCCGGTGATCAAGGCGGCCGGTCAATACGCCGACTGATGCTCCTGAGCTGACGGGGCGGGTCGGGTCGGTCATGGGACCTGACCCGATCAATTTTTCGTCGGGCGCCCTGACGGTCGGGGCCGTCCACCAACCCTCGGAGCACACGCAAAATGCGTTGGCAGACGAAAGAGTCTGGCCTGTGTACTGCCTTGGGTATCAAGTCCTCGATACCTTGAGGCAGCCAAAGCCCGATCCCCAAAAGGCGAAGCCCCTGCTCAAGGAGATGAGCAGGGGCTTTGCGGGGTAAATAGCCTGACGATGTCCTACTTTCACACGGGAACCCGCACTATCA
>NZ_JAZIBG010000043.1:0-18166 GCF_036621135.1 Aquincola agrisoli | reverse complement strand
GCTGGTGCCGTTCTGGAACGGCCCGCCCCCCCAGGCATCGTCCTCGTCGAGCGCGACGGGGAAGCGGCGCAGCGCGGTGGTGCGCCGGGCCTTCGGGCCGGCGTCGTCGACGTAGGACGGCTTGAGGAAGTCGCCCTGGGGGGCTTTGTAGCCCCAGTAGAAGCGGATGACCGGGGAATGGAAGTTCGCGACGTAGGGGTCGGCCGCGGCGTCCTGGGTGGGGTCGAAGCGAGGGCGGTGGTTCTTGAGGACCTGATCCCCTGCGCGCGGATATTCGTACGGCGACCTGTCTACGGCTTCGAGTGCCACACGCGAGGTGTGTCTACCCAGGCGGTCATTCAGTCCCGCGCATATCAAGGTTTCCGCCGCGTTGTACCACTCGCCTTCACTGTTAACGCCATGAACGAAGAGGATGGTGCAAGGGATTGGGTTGTGGACGATGCAGGCCGGCTTGCCTGTCTCATCGGTGCCGTAGTGGGTGGGTGAATACTTGTGCAGCAATTCGACGCCGGACACTGACTCGGCCTTCTCGGCGAAGCGACGGATCTTCATGGCTGCACGCCTCGTTGCTGCATCTCGCGCTCCCTCTTGACTGAAGGGCGCCAGGGCAAGTCGGAGCGGCAGACGAACTCGGTGCTGCCTGGTCCAGGCTCCATGAGCTTCGCTTCGGCGGCGGATTTCGCTTCGGGGGAATAGGCTGGCGACCCTTGCACGCTCACCAACGGGTAGTTGAAGTTCGGGCCGACGCTGATGATTCTTGGTGCCGCGTGAGGATCGAACTCGTACCGGCTCCATTTGCCGTACCAGCCCCGAAACACTGCGGTGCCTGTCACGACCAAGTCTCCGCTGTAGGGCACGTCCAGAACGGCGAAGGTTCGACCCTGGTCGAAAGAGATCTTGACGATCTTCTCGGCGCGCACGACGACGTAGGGGGAGTCGACCTTGAATCGGCCGCCGGGGTTGCCCTGGGTGTTGACGGAGAAGTAGGTGCGGATGCCCAGCTTCTCGTCGACGTAGTACAGCTCGCCCTGGCAAGGGGAGACAAAGCCGCCAGCGGGATCGTTCTCGATGTAGCGGTGCTCGTCGAACCGATAGACGATCTGCTTCGGCGCCCGCGGGAAGGTGTCCCAGTCCGGCAGGTTCTGCAGCTCGCCATGGCCCAGCAAGGCACAGCCTGGCAGCAGGGCAGCGGCCAGCGCCATGGCCACCCCGCGGCATCGTCGCCGCACGCCGCCGGTTCGGGCCGGTGGCAGGAAGGCAATGACGAGGCGATCGGTTCCTGGCATGGCGATGGCCCCGCAGGGCAGGCAGGTCGCGAATGGAAGAGGTACTGCCTGGTGGCGTACTGCTACTGCATTCGAGGCCGCATCGCCGCTGCAACCGCAGCAGGATGGCTTCGCTCAAGGCTGCCGACATTGCACACGTGCCGTGCGCCGGTCAAGGGGGATTGTCAGCCGGCCCGCCCTCGCCCGGCGCTTCGCTGCGGCGCGCCCTCCCGGGCTGCCGCGCGATCGTCCCCCGCGCGCCGGCCTACGCCGCCACCGGCACCAGGAAGTCCCGGCTGATGCCCACGCCCAGGTCGCCCACGCGGTCGAGGAACTGGGTGAGGTACGCATGCAGGCCGGTCGCGAGGATCTCGTCGATGCGGCCGTACTGCAGGTCGGCGCGGATGCGGCCGGCGCGGCGCAGCGTTTCGCGGCTCTGGTCGTTGGCCACCATCTGCAGGTTGCCCACCACCTCCTGCATGCAGGCCACCAGCGAGCGCGGCATGTCCTCGCGCAGGATCAGCAGCTCGGCCACCTTCTCGGGCCGAATGACGTTGCGGTAGACCTTGCGGTAGACCTCGAAGCCGGAGACCGAGCGCAGCACGGCGCTCCAGTGATAGAAGTCGACCTCCTGAGCCTCCTTGGCATTGCTGCCGAAGAAGTCGCCGGCCAGCGACTGGAACTTCACGTCGAGCAGCCGCGCGGTGTTGTCGGCGCGTTCGAGGAAGGTGCCGATGCGCAGGAAGTGCAGCGCCTCGTCCTGCAGCATGGTGCCCACCGTCACGCCGCGGGAGAGGTGCGAGCGGAACTTCACCCACTCGAACAGCGCGCTCGGGTCGCGGTGGAAGTCGGTGGACTTGAGCATCCGGTTGAATTCGAGCCAGGTCTGGTTCTGCGTCTCCCAGACCTCCGTGGTGAGCGCGCCCCGCACGGCCCGTGCGTTCTCGCGCGCGGCGCGCAGGCACGACACGATGCTCGAGAAGTTGGCCTCGTCGCGGACCATGAAGTCCATGACGTTGCGCGCGTTCAGCTCCTTGTAGTGCTGGTTGAAGCCCCAGGTCAGCTCGCTGATGCTCAGCAGGCCGCGCCAGCCCTGGTCGGCCTCCTCGGCCGACTGCGGCAGCAGCGAGGTCTGGTAGTTCACGTCGAGCATGCGCGCGGTGTTCTCGGCCCGCTCCATGTAGCGGGCCATCCAGAACAGGTGATCGGCGGTTCTAGACAGCATGTGTCGTCTCCCTCATCAAGCCTCGAGCACCCAGGTGTCCTTCGTGCCCCCGCCCTGCGACGAGTTGACGACGAGGGAGCCTTCCTTCAACGCGACGCGCGTCAGTCCGCCCGGCACCATCTGCACCGTCTTGCCGGAGAGCACGAACGGCCGCAGGTCGATGTGGCGCGGCGCGATGCCCGATTCGACGAAGGTCGGGCAGCTCGACAGCGACAGCGTCGGCTGCGCGATGTAGTTGCTGGGATTGGCCTCGACGACCTTCTTGAACTCGGCGATCTCCGCCTGCGTCGCGGCCGGGCCGATCAGCATGCCGTAGCCGCCCGCGCCGTGCACCTCCTTCACCACCAACTCGCCCATGTGGTCCAGCATGTACTTCAAGCCCTCGGCCTCGCGGCCGAGGTGGGTGGGCACGTTCTGCAGGATGGGCTTCTCGCCGAGGTAGAACTCGATCATCTTCGGCACGTACGGGTAGATCGACTTGTCGTCGGCCACGCCGGTGCCGATGGCGTTGCTCAGCGTGATGTTGCCGGCGCGGTAGACGTCGAGCAGGCCGGCGCAGCCCAGCGTCGAGTCGGGGCGGAAGGCCTTGGGGTCGAGGAAGTCGTCGTCCACGCGGCGGTAGATCACGTCGACGCGCTTCGGGCCCTGCGTCGTGCGCATGAAGACGAAGCCGTCGTCGACGAAGAGGTCCTTGCCCTCGACCAGCTCCACGCCCATCTGCTGCGCGAGGAAGGCGTGCTCGAAGTACGCGCTGTTGTACATGCCGGGCGACAGCACCACCACCGTGGGATCGTTCACGCCCGACGGCGACACCGCGCGCAGGGTGTCGAGCAGGAGGTCGGGGTAGTGCGCCACCGGCGCCACGCGGTGCTGGCTGAACAGCTCGGGGAAGAGCCGCATCATCATCTTGCGGTTCTCGAGCATGTAACTCACGCCGCTGGGCACGCGCAGGTTGTCTTCCAGCACGTAATAGGTGCCGGTGCCGTCGGCATTGCCGGCGCGCACGATGTCGATGCCGGAGATGTGCGAGTACACGTCGCCCGGCACGTTGACGCCCATCATCTCGGGCCGGAACTGCGCGTTGTTGACGATCTGCTCGCGCGGCACGATGCCGGCCTTGATGATCTCCTGGTCATGGTAGACGTCGTGGATGAAGCGGTTGAGCGCGTTGACCCGCTGGCGCAGCCCCTTCTCCATCTCGCGCCATTCGCCGCTGGGGATGATGCGCGGGATCAGGTCGAACGGGATCAGCCGCTCGGTGCCCGAGCCGTCCTCGTCCTTGGCGCCGTACACCGCGAACGTGATGCCGACGCGGCGGAAGATGACTTCCGCTTCTTCTCGGCGCGAGCGCATGACGTCGCTCGGCTGCTGCTTCAGCCAGTTCTGGTAGGTCCGGTAGTGCTCGCGGACCTCGCTGGCGTTGACCTGCATCTCGTCATAGGCCGTCTTCATTCGATCTCCTCTTTACGAGCCTTTAGCAACTTCCAGGCCCAAAAACCGCGGCTTCATGCCAGGCGCTCCGTCGTCACGCCGACCTCCAGCGCGTGGTCGCCGCCGCCGCGGATCACGCCGCGCAGGGGCGTCACGTCGCCGAAGTCGCGCCCGTAGGCCAGCCGCACGTGGTCGGTGGCCGGCAGCATGTCGTTCGTCGGATCCAGTTCCAGCCAGAAGCCGTCGTCGGCGGTGGGGCACCACACGGCCACCCAGGCATGCGAGGCGTCGGCGCCGATGAACCGGGGCACGCCTTGGACGGCGGGCCGGGCCGGCGCTTCGCCGGCCTCTGCTTCAGCGTCGGCGTCCGGCGGCGTCGTCAGCAGGTAGCCGCTGACGTAGCGCGCCGCCAGGCCATGCATGCGCAGCGCCCCGATCATCAGGTGCGCGAAGTCCTGGCACACGCCGCGGCGTTCGGCCAGCACCGTGGCCAGCGGGGTGTCGATGGTCGTGCTGGCGCTCTCGTAGACGAACCCGGCATGCACGCGGTGCATCAGGTCGATCGCACACACCCCGACCGGCTGGCCCGGCGCCAGCGAGGGCGCGGCGAACGCGGCGAGTTCGGCCAGGCGCGGCACGTAGGGCGATGCGACCGCGAACTCGCTGGCCGGCTCGTAGGCGGCCCGCGCGGCATAACGCAGGCGGGCGCGCACCGCCTCCCAGGGCAACGACGCGGGCGCGCGCCGGCCGTGGTCGCGAGGCAGCGCCTTCACGCGGCTGCGGGCCCAGACCTCCAGGCAGCGGTGCGCGCCGCTGACGGTGAAGAAGGTGCGGTGGTTGCCGTAGCGGTCGCGGCCGGTGCTGTGGTGCAGCGGCTCGGGGTCCACCCCCATCTCGAAGGCCTCGACCTTCTGGAACTCGTCTTCGACGGGCCGCAGGAAGGCCTCGTGCTGCGCGGTGTCCACCGGGGCGCCGTAGTGGTAGCGCGTGACGTGCTCGACCTGCAGGCGGGTGGCGGCGGGCGGATCGCGGTCGGCCATCACACGCGCTGCAGCCGGTCGCCGCCCTCGGCATGGGCGAAGTAGCGCTGACCGACGTCGTCGGACAGCCGCAGGCCGGCCTGCAGCAGCCGCTCGGCCAGGGCCGAGACCTGCGCCTGCACGGCATCGTCGTCGAGATCGCGCAGGTCGTCGAGCGCGATGCCGGCGCCTTCGGCCGGCAGCCGCTCGCGCAGCGAGGCCAGCGCGGCCGCGGTGCCCGGCAGCTTGCCGAGCTCGGTGCGCAGCCGGCGCAGCGTGCCGGCGAAGGCACGGGGGTTCGCATCGTCGAGCACCAGCAGGTCGACGAGCGCCAGCAGGTCCTCGTGGCGCTGGTAGCGCGAGCGGAAGGTGATCGTGCTGTCGAACAGCTCCAGCACCAGGTCGATGCCAGCCGCGCTGCGCAGCGCATCGTGGTCGAGCAGCGTGCGCATCGTGTGGGCGATGCCGGTCAGCCGCTCGATCAGGCGGCCCACGGTGAGCAGGCGCCAGCCGTGGTCGCGGGTCATGCGGTCGGTCTGCGTGCCGGTGACGGCGGCGAGCTGCACCGTCAGCCGGTCGAGCGCGGGCATCGCCTGGGCGACGGTCGGCACCTGCGTGCCATGGGGCGCGAACTGCGCGTTGAACTCCTCGCCCATGTGCCGCAGCAGGTTGGCCTGCTCGGGCGAGAGCCGGTCGCGCAGCGCGCTGGCGGCGTACTCGAGCGATGCGATGTGGCGCGCGATGCTCGCGAGGTTGCGCTTGCGCGCACCCGACGCCAGCGCCGCCAGCACGCTGCGCTCGAAGAGCTGCGGCGCCCGCGTCGCGCTGGGGGTGCCGGGCGCGGCCAGGCCGTTGTAGATGGCCAGCGCGCACAACGCGTCCAGCACCTGCGGCGGTGGGTCGCTGTCGGCGTCGATCATGTTGAGCAGCGCGCGCGCCAGGCGCACCGCCTGCTCGGTGCGCTCGGTGTAGCGGCCGAGCCAGAAGAGGTTTTCGGCGGTGCGGCTGGAGACCGGCCGCCGCCGCGTGGCGATGTCGTCGACGCGCAGGCGCTGCGGCAGCATCGAGAAGGTGTCGACCGGCCCATCGGTCACCACCCAGGTGTCGAGGCTCGAGCCGCCGTGCTGCATCGACACCGACAGCGGCGAGCGCGTGGCCACGCGGGTCATGCCGCCGGGCAGCAGGTGCCAGCGCCGCTGCGTATCGGCGATCGCGTAGACGCGCAGCATCGCGGCGCCGGCCTTGGGCGCGCCATCGCGCCACAGCGGCGTGCGCGCCAGCAGCAGCCGGCCCTGCGCCATCCAGGCATCCGGGTCGGACTCGATGCGCTCGATCCATTCGGCCACGCGCGCCTCGCCCGGCAGGGTGGCCCGCGGCTGCCCGGGCGCCGGAAACGCCGGCCGGATCACGCATTCGGCGAGGTCGGGCCGCACCGCGTCGAAGGCCGCGGCCTCGCCGCACCACCAGGACGGCAGCGATGGCATCGCCAGCTCCTCGCCGAGCAGGCGGCGCGAGATGGCCGGCAGGAAGCCCTGGATGGCGGGCGACTCCAGGAAGCCGCTGCCCAGCGCGTTGGCCACCACGACGTTGCCGGCGCGCACGGCCTGCAGCAGGCCGGGCACGCCGAGCGTGGAGTCGGGCCGCAGCTCGAGCGGGTCGCAGAAGTCGTCGTCGAGCCGGCGCAGCACGCCGTGCACCGGCTCCAGGCCGGCGACCGTGCGCAGGTAGAGCCGGTCGGCACGCACGGTGAGGTCGCTGCCCTCGACCAGCGGCACCCCCAGGTAGCGCGCCAGGTAGGCGTGCTCGAAGTAGGTCTCGTTGTAGGGGCCGGAGGTGAGCAGCACCACGCGCGGCGTGCCGCCGGCCACCTCGCGCGCCTGGGACTCGACGGTGTCGAGCAGGCGGCGGTAGCTCGAGGCGATGTGCTGCACGCGCATCTCGCGGAAGGCCTCCGGGAACAGGCGCGAGATGATCAGCCGGTTGTGCAGCACGTAGCCCAGCCCGGAGGGCCCCTGCGTGCGCTGGGAGATCACCCACCAGGTGCCGTCGGCGCTGCGCGCGAGGTCGAACGCCGCGATGTGCAGGTGCAGCCCGCCCGGCGGACGCACGCCGTGCAGCGGCCGCAGGTAGCCGGGGTGCCGGTACAGCAGCGCCGGCGGCAGCAGCGATTCGGCGAGCAGGGTCTGCGGGCCGTAGACGTCGGCCATCATCGTGTCGAGCAGGCGGGCCCGCTGCGTGATGCCGCGCTCGATCACCGCCCAGTCGGCCGGCTCGATCAGCAGGGGCAGCAGTTCGAGCGACCATGGCCGCGCCGCGCCGCCCTCCCCGTCGTAGACGTTGTGGGTCACGCCGTCGACGCGGATCTGCTGGCCGATCAGCTCCAGCCGGCGATCGAAATCGGCCGGCGATTCGCCGGGCGGCAGCCAGCGCAGGAAGTGCTGCCAGGCGGGCCGCAGGCTGCCGTCGGCAGCACGCAGTTCGTCGTAGCTGTCGGGGTCGGGCAGTTCCAGCTGCGCCAGCAACCCCAGCGGCGGCGTCGGGGCCCGGTGGGAAGGCAACAGAACACTCACATTTCTAGCATTTCACGGTACATGCCAGCGACGTTACCCCAGGCGCAGGTCGAGCGTGAATGGGAATTCCCGGCTTGGCTGCGCCGGCGCGACCTTCATCGTGCCCGGCGTGTGGCCGTTGGCGAAGAAGCGCGCCAGCCGCCGGCTCTCAGCCTCGTAGGCGTTGATCGGGAAGGTGTCGTAGTTGCGGCCGCCCGGATGCGCCACGTGGTAGCGGCAGCCGCCGATCGAGCGGCTGAGCCAGTTGTCCACGATGTCGAAGGCGAGCGGCGCATGCACGCCGATGGTGGGGTGCAGCGCCGAGGGCGGCTGCCATGCGCGGTAGCGCACGCCGCAGACGAACTCGCCGATGCGCCCGGTGGGCTGCAGCGGCAGCGCGTGGCTGTTGACGGTGACGACATGCCGGTTGTCGTTGAGGCCGGTGACCTTGACCTCCAGCCGCTCCAGGGACGAATCGACATAGCGCACGGTGCCGCCGGGCGCCCCCTCCTCGCCCATCACGTGCCAGGGCTCCAGCGCGTTGCGCAGCGTCAGCTCGATGCCCTGCGTGGCCACGTGGCCGACCAGCGGGAAGCGGAACTCGAAGTGCGGCGCAAACCAGGCCGCGTCGAACGCGAAGCCGGCATGGTTCAGCTCGGCGATCACGTCGTCGAAGTCCTGCTGCACGAAGGTCGGCAGCAGGAAGCGGTCGTGCAGGCCGGTGCCCCAGCGCGTGAGGCGCGTCGAGCCGTTGCCGCGGTAGGGCTCCTTCCAGAACCACGCCAGCAGCGCGCGCAGCAGCAGCTGCTGCACCAGGCTCATGCGTGCGTGCGGCGGCATCTCGAACGCACGCAGCTCCAGCAGGCCGAGCCGGCCGGTGGGCCCGTCGGGCGAGTAGAGCTTGTCGATGCAGAACTCCGAACGGTGCGTGTTGCCCGTCACGTCGATCAGCACGTTGCGCAGCATCCGGTCGATCAGCCACGGCGGGCAATGGCCGTAGAGGTTGATCTGCCGCTCGATCTCCTTCATCGCGATCTCGACCTCGTACACCTGGTCGTCCCGCGCCTCGTCGAAGCGCGGCGACTGGCTGGTCGGGCCGATGAAGAGGCCGGAGAACAGGTACGACAGGCTCGGATGGTTGTGCCAGAAGGTCAGCAGGCTGGGCAGCAGGTCGGGCCGGCGCAGGAAGGGGCTGTCGGCCGGCGTGGCGCCGCCCAGCACGAAGTGGTTGCCGCCGCCGGTGCCGGTGTGGCGGCCGTCGACCATGAACTTCTCGGTCGACAGGCGCGACTCGTGCGCCGCCTGGTACAGGAACTCGGTGTGGTCGACCAGCTCGTTCCAGTCGTGCGCCGGGTGGATGTTGACCTCGATGACACCGGGGTCGGGCGTGACCTGCAGCAGCTTCAGGCGCGGGTCGCGCGGCGGCGGGTAGCCCTCCATCACGATCTTCATGCGCAGCTCGGCCGCGGTGGCCTCGACGGCCGCCACCAGCTCCAGGTAGTCCTCCAGCACGGCCAGCGGCGGCATGAAGACGTAGAGCACGCCGCTCTTGTGCTTGGCCAGCGCCTCGGCCTTGGGGCCATTGGCGCGCTGCGGATCGCGCACCTCCACGCACAGGCCGGTGCGGGTGATCCAGCCGGCCGATTCGAAGCGCCGCGGGTACCGCTCGTCGGGGCTCGACGCGGCCAGCGCACGGGCGGCGGCGTCGCCGTCCCCTTCGCCGGCCGGGCCCTCGCCCGCCGCGGCCGCCGCCTCGCCAGCGCCCATGCCGAAGACGATCGCCGCCCCGGCAGGGCCGGCCTCGTTCCACGGCGCCATGCCGGGCAGCACGCCCTGGCCGGCGGCCCCGCCCGCCGCGCCGGCCGGCGAACCCAGCGGGAACTGCGCCCGCAGCGCGGCCGCCGAAGGCAGCGGCGCCCTCGGCGCGAACGGGTCCTGCTCGATCAGGTAGGGATAGTCGCCCTTCTTCACCCAGGGCAGCGAATCGAGCGGCAGCCGGTAGCCCATCGGCGAATCGCCCGGGATCAGGTACATGCGCTCGTCGCGGAAGAACCACGGGCCGGTGATCCAGCGCGGGCCCCCGACGGCCGGCGACTCGTTGCGCTTGAGCGGCAGCAGGTAGCCGACGGTGGTTTCCAGGCCCTGGTCGAACACGCGGCGCAGGCGGGCACGTTCCAGTTCGTCGTCGAGCCGAGAATCGAAGGGGTCGACGTTGACCGGCAGGCGGCGTTCGCGCCAGAGGTAGTACCAGACGTCCTCGAAGCCCGGCTGGATCCACTTGTCTTCCAGGCCCAGCTTCTTCGCCAGGGTGTAGGTGAAGGCCTTGGCGTCGTCGCTGGTGTAGTGGTACTGCTCGCGCTCGTCGGCGAAGAGGCTCGGGTCGTTCCAGCAGGGCTGGCCGTCGGCCCGCCAGCAGATCGACAGCGCCCAGCGCGGCAGCTGCTCGCCCGGGTACCATTTGCCCTGGCCGAAATGCAGGAAGCCGCCGGCGCCGTAGCGGTCGCGCAGCTTGTGCGTGAGGCCCTGCGCCAGGCCGCGCTTGGTGGGGCCCAGGGCGTCGGTGTTCCATTCGGCACCGTCGCGGTCGTCCACCGAGACGAAGGTGGGCTCGCCGCCCATGGTCAGCCGCACGTCGCCGGCCGAGAGCTGGTGGTCGACCTCGTGGCCGAGCGCCACGACGGACTGCCACTGTTCCTCGGTGTACGGCATGGTCACGCGCGGCGATTCGTAGATGCGCGTGATGCCCATGTGGTGCTCGAAGGTCACCTCGCACTCGTCGACCGCGCCTTCCACCGGCGCGGCGCTCGACGGCTCGGGCGTGCAGGCCACCGGGATGTGGCCCTCGCCGGCCATCAGCCCCGACGTGGGATCGAGCCCGATCCATCCGGCGCCGGGCAGGTAAACCTCGCACCACGCGTGCAGGTCGGTGAAGTCGACCTCGGTGCCGCTCGGGCCGTCGAGCGACTTCACGTCGGGCTTGAGCTGGATCAGGTAGCCCGAGACGAAGCGCGCGGCCAGGCCCATGTGGCGCAGCACCTGCACCAGCAGCCAGCCGGTGTCGCGGCACGAGCCGCTGGCGTTGGCGAGCGTCTCTTCCGGCGTCTGCACGCCGGGCTCCATGCGCACCAGGTAGCGAATGTCCTGCTGCAGGCGCTGGTTGATGCCGACGAGGAAGTCGATGGTGCGCTGCTCGGTGCGCGGGATGCTGTCGACCAGCGCCTTGAAGCGCGGCGTCAGCTCGGCCTTGGAGAGGTAGGGCGCCAGGTCGTGCTTCAGGCCTTCGGCATAGGCGAAGGGGAAGTTCTCGGCCTCGGGCTCGAGGAAGAAGTCGAACGGGTTGTAGACCGCCATCTCGGCGACCAGGTCGACCGTGATGGTGAACTCGGTGGTCTTCTCCGGGAAGACCAGCCGTGCCAGGTAGTTGGAGAACGGGTCCTGCTGCCAGTTGATGAAGTGCTCCGCCGGCTCCACGCGCAGCGAATAGCTGAGGATGGGCGTCCGGCAGTGGGGTGCGGGACGCAGCCGGACGACCTGGGGCGACAGGCCGACGCGGCGGTCGTAGCGATAGCGCGTGACGTGGTTGAGTGCAACGTGAATGGCCACGAACGATTCCTTAGGGTCTGACGCGTTGTCCGATGCAACTTCCACGCCATCACGGGGGTGGCACGGCGGCATGCCAGTAGCGCCGCGCCGTTGCGCGTTCGCACGACATGGCGCCGTCGCGCCATGTCCAGGCGCCGCAAGTATCGCTGCGCACCACCGCCACGCCATGGCGTTCGTAGCGAGAGAGCACGGCGGGGTGCGGATGCCCGAAGCGGTTGCGGTAGCCGGCCTGCACCACCACCGTCCGGGGCGCCACGGCGGCGACGAAGGCCTCGGTCGACGAGGTCTTGCTCCCGTGGTGGGGCGCCAGCAGCACGTCGCTGCGCAGGCGCTGCGGCATCGCCGCGACGAGGGCGGCCTCCTGCGCGGCCTCGATGTCGCCCGCCAGCAGCAGGCTGCGCCCCTCGGCATCCTCCACGCGCAGCACGCAGCTGCGCGCGTTGGGCCGGGCGGCGCGGCCGTAGCCGGCCTCGTCCGGGTGCAGCACCTCGAAGCGCACGCCGTCCCAGCGCCAGCCCTGGCCGGCGGCGCAGCGGGTGTGAGGCACCGCGCCGGCGCGCAGGGGATGGCCGTCCTCCAGCGAACTCAGCAGGCCGGCGACCGGCAGGCCCGCCATCAGCGCCGCGGCGCCGCCCACATGGTCGGTGTCGCGGTGGCTCAGCACCAGCAGGTCGATGCGGCGCTCGCCGCGGGCCTGCAGCAGCGGCAGCAGCACCCGCTCGCCCGCATCCCGTTCGCGCGAGTACTGCGGGCCGGTGTCGTAGAGCATCAGGCGGTTGCGCGTGCGCAGCAGCACCGCGCTGCCCTGCCCGATGTCGGCCGCCACCGCCTCGAACCGGCCCTCGGCCGGCCGCGGCACCGGCGGCCACAGCAGCGGCAGCACCAGCGGCACGGCCAGCCACCGGATCCGCCAGGGCAGCCGCACGACCATCAGCAGGCCGCCGAGCAGCCCGCAGCCCTGCGCCCACTCAGGCGCGGCCGCCGCGGTGAACACCGCCGGCTGCAGGCCCGCCAGGCCCTCCATCGCCCATGACAGGGCCTGCACCGCCCAGGCCGCCAACGGCCACAGCGCCGGCACGAGCATGCCCGCCACCGCCAACGGCGTGATCAGCAGCGTCACCAGCGGAATGGCCACCAGGTTGGCCACGAAGCCCACCGGCGAGAGCTGCTGGAAGAACACCAGCGTCAGCGGTGCCAGCCCGAGCGTCGCGATGGCCTGGGTGTGCAGTGCCCCCCGCAGTGCCGCCCGCAGGCGCTGCAGCAGCGGCTGCGGCGCCGCGTCGTCGACGGGGGCGGCCTGCCGTCCGGCATCGGCCTGGGCGCCGCTGCCCGAGGCCATCAGCAGCCCGACCGCGGCGAACGAGAGCCAGAAGCCCGGCTGCAGCAGCGCCCACGGGTCCATCACCGTGACCACCGCCGCGGCGGCCAGCAGCACGAGCGGCGCGGGCCAATGCAGGCCGCCGCTGGCCAGCAGCGCCGCCGTGGCCAGCATCCAGACCGTGCGCTGCGCCGGCACGCCCCAGCCGGCCAGCAGCGCGTAGGCGGCGGCCGCCAGCACGCCGCCCCAGCGCGCGGCCCGCGGCGCGGCAGCCAGGCGCAGCGCGTGGCGGCTGCGGCGCCACAGCACGCCGATGGCGCCCCCGGCCAGCCAGGCGAACATCGTGACGTGCACGCCGCTGATGCTCATCAGGTGCGCGATGCCCACGGCGCGGAAGAGCGACCAGTCCGCCCGCTCGATGGCTGCCTGGTCGCCGACCGCCAGCGCGGCCAGCACGCCGGCCGTGCGCCCGTCGCCCACCCGCAGCGCGATGGCATCGCGCACCTGCTGGCGCAGCCGGTCGACGGGCCGGCCGGCGGCCCGCGCCAGGCGTTGCGGCGGCACCACCGCGCCGTCGCGCAGGCTGCCGGTGGCGCGGATGCGCTGCTCGAACAGCCACAGCTCGTGGTCGAAGCCGTGCGGGTTGAGCGCGCCGTGCGGCCGCCGCAGCCGCAGCGTGAAGCGCCAGCGGTCGCCGGCCTGCAGGTCGGTGGCCGCGGCTGGCATCGCGGGGCCGGCGTCGTCGCCGTCGTCGCGGCCGCCGTACCAGCCGATCGACAGCCGCCGCGGCACCGCGACGGGCCGGCCGGACTGCCGCGCCGCCTCCACCTCGAACAGGAACCGCGTGCCGCCCGGCACCTCGCGCGGCAGGCCGGCGACCACGCCCTCGACCACGAGGTCCTGGTCTTCCAGCGCGGCGGGCAGGGCCTCGGCCAGCACCTGCTGCGCACGCCAGCCGGTCCACGCGAACCCCAGCAGGGCCAGCGCCGCCACGGCCAGCAGCCAGCCGCCCGGGCGCCGCCACCGCGACGCGGCGAGCAGGCCGAGGAGGCCCGCCGCCAGGCCCGCGGCATAGGCGGCCGCAGGCCACAGGGAGGGCTGGGACGTCTGCAGCGCCACGCCGCCGAGCCATGCGACTACCAGCCCGGCGAGCCGAAGCCCCGCCGTGTCTCCTCCCATGCGCCGAGTGTAGGCATGGCGCGATGCACGGGGTGTAGGATTCCGCGCTTTGGCTCATCCCTGCAGGATTTCTCCGCCATGGCCTCTCCGATCTACGACCGCCTCCAATCCCTGGGCATCACATTGCCGCCCGTCGCGGTGCCTGCGGCCGCCTACGTGCCCTTCGTGCAGACCGGCAACCTGGTGTTCGTGTCGGGCCACACCGCCAAGAAGGACGGCAGGCCATGGGTCGGCAAGCTCGGCGAGACGATGACCACCGAGGACGGCAAGGCCGCCGCGCGCAGCGTCGCCATCGACCTGATGGGCACGCTGCACGCCGCCGTCGGCGACCTCGGCCGCATCAAGCGCATCGTCAAGGTGATGAGCCTGGTCAACAGCACGCTGTCGTTCACCGAACAGCACCTGGTGACCAACGGCGCCTCCGAACTGTTCGGCGAGGTCTTCGGCCCCACGGTGGGCGCGCATGCCCGCAGCGCCTTCGGCGTCGCGCAAATCCCGACCGGCTCCTGCGTCGAGATCGAACTGATCGCCGAAGTCGAATGAGGCCGGCCGCCTCGCCGGCCCGCCGCGCCGACGCGTGGCTGGGCGGCATGCTGCTGGCGTCGCTCGCGGCGATCGGCGCCGCGCTCGTCTCCCAGCACGTGTTCGACATGCAGCCCTGCCCCTGGTGCGTGCTGCAGCGGGTGGTCTTCGCGGCCATCGCGCTGGCCTGCGTGCTCGGGCTCGTGCTGCGCAACGGCGCAGGGCGTGGCCTGGCCGCCGCGCTGGTGCTGCTGCTGTCGCTCGCCGGCGCCGCGGCGGCGCTGTGGCAGCACTTCGTGGCCGCCGCCACCGCCTCGTGCAACCTGACGCTGGCCGACCGCATCGTCAGCGGCATGGGCCTCGACAGCCTGGCGCCGGAAATCTTCCAGGCGCGCGCCTCGTGCGCCGATGCGGCGGTCAACCTGCTGGGCCTGCCCTACGAGTTCTGGAGCCTCGGGCTCTTCGCGGTTTTCGCGATCGCCGCGCTGCGCCTGCTGGCGCGGCGCTGAAGCCGGCGCACCGCCGTCAGGGCATTTCCACCCTGCGCAGCGAGGCGACGCGCTTGCGCGTACCGGGATGGGTGGCGCTGTCGTGCTGCACGCCCTGCCGCATGAAGCTCGCGAGCGCCGCCTCGAACCCGTAGCCGAGCGGCGCCAGCGCCTTCATCGCATAGGCATCGGCGGCCAGTTCGTGGCGGTGCGACAGGGCCGACATCTCGCGGCCCAGCAGCGCGGCCACGGCCTCGGTGCGCGACTGTGTCACTTCCTGCGGTATGTGGCTGCGGTACACCGCGCCCACGGCCCACCAGTGGCCCAGCGCCGCGTGGCCGAGCTCGTGCGCCAGCACGAACAGGCGCTCGCCTTCGGGCACGTCGGCCAACCCGGCGTGGACCACGACCAGTTCGCCGTGGAAGGTCTCCGCCAGCACCGGCCCCTGGACGACCTGCAGCCGCACCGGCCGCGCCCCCACCCCCTCGGCCACCGCGATCAGCCGCTCGAAGCTGCGCCGCACCACCTTGGCGCGCGGGTCGTCGTCGGGCACCGGCACCATCGACTGCAGGCGCTGCGCCTGCGAGCGCTCCAGCACCTCGACGATGCCGTCCGCGCCCCGCGCCGGGCCCGCCAGCATCCAGGCCGCCACCCAGCCGGCGGCACAGCGCAGGAGACAACGACAAACGGTCCGCATCGGGCACTCCCCACATCGCATCGGCGACGGTGGTTTGTGCAGTGCAACAGACATGCCTGGTGCAGGCTGCGCCTCAAAACCGTGCGCGCACCGGCTCGGCGCACGGGGCTGCACACGCTTGGTGCCGGGCACGGTCAGCCCAGCACGGTCAGCCCAGCACGCGCAGCACCTTCTGCAGGCCGTCGACCTTGCGCCCCTTGCGGGCACGCTTGCCCACGTGCCCGGCGAGGCCGGCGCCCTTCAGCACCTCTTCCTTCGCTTTGCCGCCGCGGCCGGTGCCGTGGACGGTGACGGACTGCGCCAGCGCCGCGACCGACACCAGCGGCGAGGCCGCATCCACGTCCATCAGCGTCAGGCCCTTGCCGCCGCCCGGCTGCAGCTTGAGTTCGTCCAGCGCGAAGACCAGCAGGCGGCCGTCGAGGGCTAGCGCCGCGACCTGCGTGTGCGCCGGCAGCACCGGCACCGGCGGCAGCACCTTGGCGTCGCCGTCGAGCGTGAGGAAGCTCTTGCCACCGCGCTGTCGCGACAGCAGGTCCGCCACCTTGGCCATCAGCCCGAAGCCGCCGGTGTTGGCCAGCAGCAGCGTGGTGTCGGGCGCCCCGGCGAAGTAGTGGGCAGGCTGGGTGCCCGCCTCCAGCTCGATCAGCGTGGTGATGGGCACCCCGTCGCCGCGGCCGCCGGGCAGCAGCGAGGCGGCCACGGTGTACACGCGGCCGTTGCTGCCGAAGACCAACAGCGGATCGACGCTGCGGCACGCGAAGGTGCCGTGCAGCCCGTCGCCCGCCTTGAAGGCCAGCGTGGCCGGGTCGACCTCGTGCCCCTTCAGCGCGCGCACCCAGCCCTTCAGGCTGACGACCACCGTCACCGGCTCGTCGACGATGCGCACCTCGGCCTGCGCGCGCTTGTCGGCCTGGATCAGCGTGCGGCGCTCGTCGCCGAAGGCCTTGGCGTCGGCCTCGATCTCCTTGACGACCGTGCGCTTGAGCGCCGCGGGGCTCGCGATGATGTCCTCGAGCCGCTTCTGCTCTGCGCGCTTGTCGGCCAGTTCCTGCTCGATCTTGATGGCCTCGAGCCGCGCGAGCTGGCGCAGCCGGATCTCGAGGATGTCCTCGGCCTGCCGGTCGCTCAGCGCGAAGCGCTCGATCAGCGCCGCCTTCGGCTCGTCGGCGTTGCGGATGATGCGGATCACCTCGTCGATGTTCAGCAGCACCAGCTGCCGGCCTTCGAGCACGTGGATGCGGTCCAGCACCTTGGCCAGCCGGTGGCGCGTGCGGCGGTCGACCGTCGTCGTGCGGAAGCCGATCCACTCCAGCAGGATCTGGCGCAGGCCCTTCTGCGTCGGGCGGCCGTCGGCGCCCACCATCGTCAGGTTGATCGGCGCGGAGCTCTCCAGGCTGGTGTGCGCCAGCAGCGTATTGACGAGCTCCTGCTGCCCCACGGTGCGGCTCTTGGGCTCGAACACCAGGCGCACCGCCGCGTCCTTGCTCGATTCGTCGCGCACCGCGTCGAGCACGCCCAGCAGCGTGGCCTTGAGCTGGACCTGCTCGGTGCTCAGCGCCTTCTTGCCGGCCTTGACCTTGGGGTTGGTCAGCTCCTCGATCTCCTCGAGCACCTTCTGCGCGCTGGTGCCCGGCGGCAGCTCGGTGACGACGATCTGCCACTGGCCGCGCGCCAGGTCCTCGATCTTCCAGCGGGCGCGCACCTTCAGGCTGCCGCGGCCCGAGGCGTAGGCGTCGCGGATGTCGGCGGGGCTGCTGATGATCTGCCCGCCGCCGGGGTAGTCGGGGCCGGGCAGCGCCTCGAACAGCTCGTCGTCGCCGGCCTGCTCGTTCTTCAGCAGCAGCACCGCGGCAGCGGCCACTTCGCGCAGGTTGTGGCTGGGCACCTCGGTCGCGAGGCCCACGGCGATGCCGCTGGCACCGTTGAGCAGCACGAAGGGCAGGCGCGCCGGCAGCTGGCGCGGCTCCTCGGTGGAGCCGTCGTAGTTGGGGATGAAGTCGACCGTGCCCTCGTCGATCTCGTCGAGCAGCAGCCGGGTGATGGGCGCCAGGCGCGCCTCGGTGTAGCGCATCGCCGCGGCGCCGTCGCCGTCGCGGCTGCCGAAGTTGCCCTGGCCGTCGATCAGCGGGTAGCGCTGCGAGAAGTCCTGCGCCATCCGCACCAGGGCGTCATAGGCCGCGGTGTCGCCGTGCGGATGGAAGCGGCCCAGCACGTCGCCGACGACGCGGGCGCTCTTGACCGGCTTGGGGCCGGCGGCCGTGTTGAAGGCCAGGCCCATCCGCTCCATGGCATAGAGGATGCGGCGCTGCACGGGCTTCTGCCCATCGCAGACATCGGGCAGCGCACGGCCCTTGACGACGCTCAGCGCATATTCGAGGTAGGCCTGCTCGGCGTAGTGCGCGAGCGTGATGGCGTCGGGCGTGCCGCCCTCGGCGGGCGGCAGGAGATCGATCTGGTCCATGGAGACGGGGAAAGGCCGGGGCTCACGCCTGCAGCAAAAAGGGTACGCGCAGGATGTTAGCCGGCGCGCACCAGCGTACTTCCGTTTGCAGAGAACCCGCCGCGTGGCCTCTCGGTGTACGAGGCGAAGCGAGTACACCCGTGGCCACAGCACCCCGCGTGCAAGTGCTGGGGTGAGGGCGGCTGCGTGTGAGGCGCCGAGTAGCGCAGGGCGCCTGGGGTGCGCGCGCAGCGCGCTTCGTCATCTGACTGGCCGCAGCCTGTTTGAACGCAGCGAACGCCAGTGAGCGAAGTGAGTTCTGCGGCCACCTCGGGCGACCGAGCAACGCAGGGCAGTCGGCCCTCCGGGCCGACCGCCTCGGTCGCACGCTCACACGCAGCCGCCCTCTCCCCAGCACCCGGCCCTCACG
>NZ_JAZIBG010000042.1:0-681 GCF_036621135.1 Aquincola agrisoli | reverse complement strand
ATAGAAAATGGTTGGGAAGGAATGGTTGATGGTTGGTACGGTTTCAGGCACCAAAATTCTGAGGGAATGGGACAAGCAGCAGATCTCAAAAGCACTCAAGCAGCAATTAATCAAATCAATGGAAAGATGAATAGGTTGATCGGGAAAACCAATGAGAAATTCCATCAAATTGAAAAAGAATTTTCAGAGGTAGAGGGAAGAATTCAGGACCTCGAGAAATATGTTGAGGACACCAAAATAGATCTCTGGTCATATAACGCGGAACTTCTTGTTGCCCTGGAGAATCAACATACAATTGATCTAACTGATTCAGAAATGGACAAGCTATTTGAAAGAACAAAGAAGCAACTGAGGGAAAATGCCGAGGATATGGGCAATGGTTGTTTCAAAATATACCACAAATGTGACAATGCCTGCATAGGATCAATCAGAAATGGAACTTATGACCACAATGTGTACAGAGACGAAGCATTGAACAACCGGTTCCAGATCAAAGGTGTTGAACTGAAAACAGGATACAAAGATTGGATACTATGGATTTCCTTTGCCATATCATGTTTTTTGCTTTGTGTTGTTTTGTTGGGGTTCATCATGTGGGCCTGCCAAAAGGGCAACATTAGGTGCAACATTTGCATTTGAATGCATTAATAAAAAACACCCTTGTTTCTACTGATCACGCGT
>NZ_JAZIBG010000041.1:0-73296 GCF_036621135.1 Aquincola agrisoli | reverse complement strand
CCGGCGTGCCGGCGGCGGCGAGCACGGCGAGTGGCACGCCCCGGCCGGCCAGGGCGCCCAGCGGCACGCGCCCCGGCGGCCCGGCGGCGTCTTCGTCGTCGATCGCCAGCGCCGCGCCGGCCAGCCGCGCCGCGAGCAGCAGCGAGCGCCCGTGCGCTGCCGCCACGGCCGACGGCACGCGCAGCACGGGCAGGCCGCGTTCGCCGGCCCAGGCCTGCAGCGCCTGCCGCCGGTCCTCGGCGTCCTCGCCCGCCACATGGACCAGGGGCTCCGCGCCGAGCCGCGGGGGCTGCAGCGGCGCCGGCGTCCAGGCCGCCTCGTGCTGCCAGCGCGGATCGGCCAGCGGCAGCCCCTGGGCGAGCTGGACGACAAGCTCGGCGGCGCGCAGCTCGCGCCGCCAGCGGCTGCGCGGCTCCGCCGGCTCGATCAGCTCCAGCAGGCCGCCGTCGACCAGCGTGCCCGCCGGCGACGCGAGCGCCGCGACGTCGGCCTCCAGGCCGTCCTCGAACAGGCCCTGCAGCAGCCGGCGCGCCAGGTCGAGGCTCGGCAGCCGGTGCGCGGCGTCGTCGTTCAGGTAGGCGTAGAGCGCCTCGTAGCGCGGGTCGAGGTCGGGGGCGAGCGCCAGCAGCAGCAGCGCCAGCTCGGCCTCGTCCAGCGCCAGCCGTGCGCCCAGCCGCGCAGCGAGGCCACCCTCCTGCAGCGCGGGCCAGGCGGCCCGTGCCTGCGCGGTCAGCGCATCGATGCGGGCGGCGTCGGCCTCGGCGGCGCCGGGCGGCTGCAGCAGCGCGTCGACCTGCGCATCGCTGATGTAGAGGCCGCGCCACTCGTCCAGCGACAGCTCGAAGCGGGCGCGCAGCCGCAGCAGCTCGCGCTCGACCAGCGTGTCTAGCCACACGCGCCAGGCCTCGGCGGCGACAGGCAGGGCATCGCGCAGCATCAGCCGAACTCCAGCGTCAGCCGCCGCGCCGGCGGGCCGCGCAGGCTGCGCTCGCGCGCGCCCAGCGTCGTCATCGCGACCAGCACGTGCAGCGGCGCACGTGCCACCCGCCAGCGCCAGTGCGTGCCGTCGTCGCTCGCGGCGCGGCCGGCGGGGCCGAGCAGGTTGCGGCGCAGGTAGGCCAGGCTCGCGCCGCGCATGCCGGGCACGCGCCAGGCGGCGCGGCGCCAGACGAACTGCGCGCCGGCGGCGGCCAGCGCGCGCCACGGCGCCGGCAGCGGCAGCAGCAGCGGCACGTCGAGCGCGGCGAGTTCGGCGCGCGCGAGCCGCCACGCGGCACGGGGCGCGGGGCCGTCGCCGGGGGCGCACCACAGGCCGGTGGCGGTGTCCAGGCCGCGCCGCAGCTGCCCGAAGCCCGTGCGCCACGCCGCTGCGCCACCGCGCCGGGCCATCGCGGCCTGCGACGTCGCGGCGGCCGCCGCGGCGCCGGCATCACCCCGCTCGAGCGCCGCCGCGAAGCCGTCGAGCCCGAGCTGCGGGTCGACGTCGAACAGCGCGCGCCACACCGCATCGCCCCACACGGCGGCGGCGTCCCGGGGGTCGGCCGCCGCGGCCAGCACCGCGAGGGCGAACGCGCCGCGCGCGCAGCCCGGGGCCAGCACCGGCAGCGCGGCGCAGAAGTCCGCGTCGAGCCAGCCGTCCAGTTCGTCGAGCAGCACGACAAGGCCGGCGCCGGCACAGGGGGTTTCGTCGAGCCCCGCGGCGACGGGCGGCGGCGGGCCGCGGTTCGCCTGCGGGCGGCGCAGGGCCGCCTGGCGGAGCGCCTCGCCGCCCGCGCCCAGCGCTGGGAGGCGCTCCGCCAGGCGGCCGCGCACGCGCTGCAGCGGCGCGGCGGCGACGTGCGAGCCCGGCCGTTCCAGGGCCTCGATCGCCTGGGCGAGGGCCGCGGCGCACCGGCCGATCGGGGGCGCATCGTTTTCCGCGGCCAGGCGCGCGAGCGCCGCGAGGAGCGCTGCCGCGGGATGCGCCGGGGCGCCCGGCGCCCCGCGCCCCGCGGCGCCCGCGGGCGCATCGTCCCCACCGGGCGGGGCGGCGGCCAGCAGCACGTCGATCACCCGCAGCGCGTCGGCTTCGCCGAGCAGCGCGAGCGCTGCATCCTCGCGCGCGAGGCGCGCCAGCAGCAGCCACGCGCCGGCAGGCTCGGCCTCGAACAGCGTGCGCAGCGCGGCGCCCGGCGGCAGGGGCGCGAGCCCGTCGAAATCGGCGAAGGCCCAGCGCCGGTGCGCATCGCCGGCCGCCAGCGCGACGGCAAAGGCCGCGCGGTAGGCGCTGCGGTCCTCGAAGCACATCACGTCCGGCCCGCCGTCCTCGATCGCCGCCGCGATGCCGCGGGCCAGCGCCGCGGCGTACCCCGGGGCCGCCTCGTCGCCCGGCCGAGCGACGTCGATCACCGCCGTGACCACGAGCCGGCGGATGCGGATCACCGCGCCGGGCCGGCGCGCGAGGCCCGGCGCCAGCGCGGCGGCCAGCGGCGCCAGTGCGCCGCGCGCGGCGGCCTCCACGCGGTCGGCCACCGCCTGCGGCGCGCGGTGCGGCCCGGCGAGCCGCAGCGCCTGGTGCCAGGAGTCGATCGCCAGCCTCATCTCCCCGCTACCCGCGCGCGCCGAGCGCCATGAAGTGGAAGGCCGAGTCCTGCGGCGCGCTGCTGTCGCCGGCGCCCGGATCGATGTCGCGCACCGCCACCGTGAAGCCGTTCTGCGACACGCCGCGCAGGCAGACCACGTTGTCGTCGGCGGGCGGGTCGGCCAGGGTCACGGTGACGACGGGCACCGCCGCGAAAGGCACGGTGAAGACGACCGTGTAGAGCCCGGTGCCGTTGCGGGCCGAGGTCCAGTCGAGGCCGGCGCCGGCCCCGCCCGAGGCGACGCGCCCGGCGACCAGGCGCACGTTGTCGGGCGAGCCCACCGCGTAGTAGCGCAGCCCCCCGCCCAGCCGCACGTTGCCGCGCACGTCCAGCGTGTCGGTGGGCGTGGCGGTGCCGATGCCGACGCGGCCGGCCGCGTCGACCGCGAGCTTGTCGTTGCCCGACCACAGCCGCGCGACGCCGCCCTCGGCGTACAGCACCCAGCGCTCGCCGGCCGCGGGGAGGTTGACGAAGCCGGCGCCGCGGCTGCCGAACGAGTAGCCGCCGCCGAAGCCGCCCGAGTGCACCTCCTCGCCTTCGACGTGCAGCGTGCGCTGCGGCGTGAAGGTGCCGATGCCGACCCGGCCGCCGGAGAGCGCCAGGTCCGGCGAGCCGTCGCGCGCCTGGCCGATCCAGCTCTGGAACTGCGGCGCCTCCTCGGTGCCGCTGCCGGTCTGCTGGAACTGCAGGCGCGGCGGGTTGTCCAGGTCGCTCAGCACCATCAGCGGGGCGAGCTGCGCGCCGTACTGCAGCCAGAAGCGGCCGGCGTCGCCGCCGTCCCCGGCCTGCAGCCACTTGCCGGCGCCCAGCGGGTTGCCCTGCGGCGCGGGCACGCCCCGCACGTCGAGCCGGGCCTGCGGCGCGCTGCTGCCGATGCCGACGTTGCCGGTGGGGGCGATGAAGAAGTTCGAGGCCGTCGCGTCGGCCTGCGTGATGTTGAAGCCCGGCGGGCCGGGCAGCGTGTTGACCTGCCAGGCCACCGCGCCGGCCGCCGACTGCAGCGCCAGCGCCTGCTGCTGCGCGCCGCTGACGCGCAGCGTGAGCGGATGCGCGAGCGCGCTGTCGGCGGTGCCGACGCCGACCTTCGCGTCCTGCTGCACGACGACGCCGGCGGCGAAGTCGAAGTCGGGGCGGCAGGGGTCGGCCGGCGCGGCCTGCAGCGTCGCCTGGCCGATCACCAGCCGGTTGGGCCCCGGCGCCGCCACGCCGAGCAGCAGCTGCAGGTCGGCGCCGCCGAACGCGTTGGCCGCGCCGGCGCGGCGCAGCCCGAGCACGCTGCCGCCGGCCGCGTAGTCGGTGCCGCCCGCGGCCTGCCACTCGATGCGCGTGCCCATCAGCCGCAGGTCGCCCGCCAGGCGCGTGTGCTCCTCCAGCCAGATCGGCTCGGTGGGCTGGATGCGGCCGTGGCAGTGCTGCAGGTCGCGTTCGCGCGGTGCGGCGGCGGCCGCGAGCTGGTCGGCCGTCTTGCCCGCCTCGCGCTCGGTCCAGCGGGCGCGCAGCCGCAGCAGGCCGCCGGCCGCGATCAGCGATTCGGTGAACACGCCCGCCTGCCGGCGGAAGATCAGCGAGAGCTTCTGCGCCGTCTCGTCCGCCGCGCCAAAGGCGCCGGGCGCCCCCTGTGTCCACGGCACGCGGCCGATCGGCACCAGCCAGCGCGGCGATTCGTCGTCGTTCGGGAAGAGCTGCGCGCCGACGCTGCCGTCCAGCGCCAGCGGCCGGCCCGGCAGCGCGATGCCCGGCGCCTCGCGCGCATCGGCGTACGGCGTGCCGCCCAGCTCGATGCCGCTCTCGCGCAGCGCGATCGTCTGCCGCAGCCCGACCTCGACCACGGTGCGCTCGCCCACGCGGGCGTAGGCGTCGCTCGTGTCGCAGACCTCGAAGCCCGGGCGCACGCCGCCGGCCGAGGCCTCGTGGTGGCGCAGCCAGACGTTGACGAGCCCGCTGGGCTGCAGCGCGAACAGCGCGGCGTCGAGCCGCGTCGGCGCCAGCACCGCGAGCAGCCGGCCGTGGCCGTCGACCGCCACGCCGGGGGTGATCGTGTAGTGCGGCGCGCCGGCCGGGTCGGTGCCCTGCACCAGCTCGAGCCCGGACAGCACGCCCCAGCTGCGGCCGGCCAGGCGCTGCCGCGCGGCCTGCTCGCGCAGGTAGTCGAGCAGGCTCGCGAGGTCGGCGGCCCCGAGGTACTGGCCCTCGAAGAAGTGCGGGCGTTCGGCGAACAGGGTGTCCATCGGCGGGCCCTTCCCATGGCTACTTGCGGCCGCGCTTGGCGCGCCCGGGGGAGGCGGGCGGCACGCCGGGGCCGGCCGGCCCGGCGGGGTCGGCGCCCGGCACCCCGTGGCCGCGCAGCGCGGCGATCTCGACCTCGTTGACCTTCACGCGCGCGGCCAGCTCGGCAACGGTGCGCTGCAGGCCCGCGGTGTCGGCGTCGGGCCGGAACACCGCCGCCAGCTCGGCGCCGAAGACGCTGCCGATCGGCCGCCCGAGCTGGTTGGCGGCGAGCCAGCCCGGCAGCGCGCCGGCATCGAGCGCCAGGTCGCCGCGGCCGGAGAGCAGGCCGTCGAGCAGCGCCTCGGCGGTGATGGTGCGGCCCGGCGTGAAGAGCGACTGTGCGAAGGCGCGCGAGAAGCCCTGCAGCGGCTGGGGGTCGTCGAGCTGCGGGTTGAGCCGCAGCGTCGCCCGTTCGTCGGCCAGCGCGCCGCGGTCGCCCAGGTCGCCGGGCGCCGCCGCGCGCAGCGCGCCGACCGTGCCGGCCGCGCCGGGCGCGTCGTCCTGCCGGTCGCCGCGCAGCAGCGACGCGAGATCGAAGCAGCAGGCCTTCTGCAGCAGCTCGCGCAGCGCCTCGAAGAACGGCAGCGTCGAGAGCCAGTACTCGAGGGCCGGCATCGTGACGGCGATGCGGCGCTCGGTCGACCAGTTGCAGATGCGCAGCACGCGGCAGTCGCCGCCCGACACGTGCAGCGTGGCCAGGGGCACCCGCTCGTCGGGGCTGGGCAGCGGGCAGGGCGGCAGCAGCGCCGAGCACAGGCAACCGAACAGCGCATCCACGAAGACGACCGCCAGCAGCTGCAGCGCGGCCGGCAACCCCGCGGCATTGCCGGCCGGCGGGATCACCAGCGCCTGCAGCCGCGCGAGCAACTCGCAGTTCGTGCCCGGCCGCTCCGACAGCCGGGCCAGCAGGTGCGCCTTGAAGCGCACGGCCCAGAGCTGCCAGCCGGCCGGGTTGCCGGTGGGCGGCTCGGCCGGCTGCGGCGGCGCGTTGCGCAGCAGCGCCTGGACGCAGCACTGGAAGCGCCGCAGCAGCGCGGCGTCGCTGCGGTCGCCGTCGTCACCGTCGTTCGGGTTGCGCACGGGACGGCGGTAGACCTCGAACGTGAAGCCCTCGCAGACCACGGTCGGCTCGCACTGCACCGGCGCGCCGCGCGGACGGGCCGGCGGGCACGGGGCCGCGGCCTTTGCGCCGCCGCCGCAGGTGCAGCCGGCGCCACCGCCGCACCCGCAGCCCGCGTTGCCGCAGCCGCAGCCGGCCGCCGGTGCGCCGTAGAGCGGCTGCACCCCGCGTGTCGGCGCCTCGGCATAGCGGATCGCCAGCACCCATTCCTGCTCGGCCTCGGGGCAGGGCACGCTGCCGGCCGGGCGCGGCGGATCGCACACCGGCAGCACCGGCTGGCAGCGGCCGATCAGCGCGCAAACGTCGACCGCCACCGGCTCGCAGACGACGATGTCGTCGCCGCATGGCGAGATCGCGTAGCCGCAACTCACCGTGACGCCGCTGCCGCAGGGGATGCAGGTCACCTCCAGGCCGTTGACGACGCCCCAGCCGTGGAGCTGGCGGTTGTGCAGCCGGTGCTTGCCGCGCATGTAGGCATCGAGGCGGTTGAGGTCGTCGGCGGTCAGCACCTGGCCGGCGAAGAAGCGCGGCCGGCACAGGCACGCCAGCATCCCGCAGCGGCTGCACGGCGGCGCGGGCGCCTCGCAGTGCGCGACGCTGGCGGCGCGGCGTTGGCGGTAGAGGTCGGTGATGGTGCTCATGGGGGATGTCCTTGCAGCCTGGCCGCGGCTCAGACCTTGACGTCGAACCAGCTCTCGAAGGTGCCGCCCTCGATGCCGTCGCCGGAATGGCGCTTGTCGCCCGGCTGCAGCCACTCGGGCCGCACGCCGGGCTGCGGCGGGCCGGGCGGCGAGCGCGGTTCCAGCGTGGGCAGGTGGTCGCCGTCGAGCGCGCGCAGCTCGCCCGTGCGCTGGTGGCGGCCGCGCACGAAGTCGCCCTTGACCAGCACCCGCAGCCGCAGCAGCCCGTCGTCGCTGAGGAAGCCGAGATTGCCGGGCAGGCGGATGCGCAGCGCGTCGACGAAGGGGTCGCCGCTGCGCTCGAAGGCACGCGCCTGGCAGCGCTCGGCGACGCGCCCGAGGTCCAGCCGGTCGCGCAGGTCGAGGTCGCACCAGCAGAGCATCGGCACGAAGTCGCCTTCCTGCGCGTCGCCGCGGAACTTGCGCACGTGGCGGCCCAGCTGCACGAAGACGCTGCGGTCGTGCAGGTCGGCGGCGAGCATCTCGGTGTCGAAGGTGACGATCAGCTCGTCGGGCGCGCCGACGACCTCCGGGTTGTCGTGCAGCCAGTTGAAGTCGCAGACGTGCGGCAGGTCCCAGTCGAACGGGTCGGGGCCGGGCGGGCCTGCGGGGCCGGCCTCGCCCTGCGGGCCGGGCGCGCCGGGTGTGCCCGGCAGGCCCTGCGGACCCTGCGGGCCTTCGGGCCCCTGTGCGCCGGGTGGGCCGGCCTGGCCCGGCAGCCCCTGCGAGCCGGCAGGCCCGGGCGGGCCCGCGGGGCCGGCCGGGCCGACCGGGCCCTGTTCGCCCGTGCCGCCGCCCGGGGCGCGTTCCAGCAGGCAGCGCACGGCCGCCGCGAGGTCGGCCACGCTCGGCAACACGGTGCGGTGCGTGTGCGTGTCGATGCGCACGATGCCGGCCTGCGCATCGGCGGCGGGGTCGCTGGCCGGCACCGCGGGGTCGAGCAGGCGGCGCTTCGGTCGCCAGCGGGCGAAGGTGGCGATCACCAGACAGTCGGCCGTGTCGCAGCCGGGGCAGGCGTGCGGGCCGAGCGTGGCGCCGCAGTCGCTGCCGACGATCTCGAACAGCGCGACGCCGTCGGCGTAGGCGACGTGCAGCCGGCCCTCGACGGCAAGCGCCGCGACGCCGGCGCCGACCGCCTGGGCCGGCCCCAGCACGTCGGCCGCGCCGGCGGCCAGGCGGTGCAGGTCGGCGCTGCGCACACGGCCGGCCGCCGCCGTCCCGCTCAGCATGATCGCCGTGCGGGCGCCGGGCGCGACCCACATCGCCACCGGCGCCTCGCCGAGCGCGGCGGCGTGCAGGGCGCTGCCGTCGGCCTGCGCCAGCCGCAGCTCCTGCGTGCCGCCTTCGAGCCAGGCCAGCACCTCGGGCCCGGTGCTGCGGCCGAGCGTGAAGTCCACCGGCGCCAACGCGGCGGCGACCGGCACGGCCTGCGGGTCGAAGTCGGCGGCCGCCGGGTCCAGCCGGTGCAGCGTGCCGGCCGCGAGCGCGACCAGCCGGCCGTCGCCGGCGAGGGTGCCGCCGGCCAGCAGGGCGGGGATGGCGGCCTGGTGGCCGGCGAGCGGCGCCGCGGAGGCGTCCCAGGCTTGCAGCGTCGTCGCGGCCGCGCCCACCGCCATCGTCACGAGGCCGCCGGCCGGCAGCACCACCAGGCGCAGGGCTGTCGCGCCGGCGCTGCCGGCGATGTCGGCCGGCGCCACCGCGTCGACCTGGAACGCGGCGTCGCTCGTCGTGTCCACCGTGTGCAGTTGCGCCGGGTCGGCCGCGGTGGCGCCGGCCACGGCGGCATACAGCCGGGTGCCGTCGGGTGACAGCGCGATCGCGGCCAGCGGCCGCGCGAACTGCCGCGGCGCCCCCGGCAGCGGCAGCAGCGTGTCGAGGTGGTAGCGCTGCACCACGCCGATGCCCGGGGCCTGCGTCGCGGCGGCGTACAGCCGGCCGAGGCCCGCGTCGATCGCCAGCGCCGAGGCGCCCGGCAGCGCCAGCGGCGGCCCGCGCCACACCAGCGCGGGGGCGTTGGGCAAGGGCGCGGGCGGCAGCGTGGGATTCACCCGCACGTCGAAGGCGTAGGTCTCGAGGATGCGGTTCGGCGCGCAGCGGGTGTCGTCGCAGCCGCACTCGTCGTAGAGCACCGGCACCTCTTCGGTGGGGCACTCGCGGTAGCGCACGCACAGCTGCAGCAGGTGGTCGTCCTCGCCGTCGGGCGCGTCGACGAGCTGCCGCACGGCGGGGAAGGCATGCAGGTCGACCGTCTCGTCGTCGAGCACGAGGATCTCGTTGCCGCAGCAGTCGATCGCCATGCCGGGCTTCACGATGACGTGGCGCGGCTGGCAGGCCGGGTTCGGGTGCTGCAGCACCTCCAGCCCGCAGACGATGCCGCTGCCGTGCAGCCGCGCATGGTGGCGGCGGAACTTCTCGACGACGTATTCCTGCTCGACCTCGAAGTCGGGCACGTCCATCAGCTTGCCGAAGAAGTAGTGGTTGCGCAGCGGCGTCTGCAGCGTGCAGGGGGTGCAGGGCACCGGGCCGCCGCAGCCGGGGCAGAGGGCGTGGCGCGCGAGGTCGGACGGGTCCATGGCGTGGCCTCCGGATTCAGCGGATGACGGTCGACTGGCCGACGCGCACGCGGCCGGCGCCGCGGGGCGGCTCGGTGCGCGGGCTGCCGGCCGCGGGCAGGACGGTGGCCCGGCCCAGCGGCGCCGAGGCGTCGCCGAGCACCGGGGGGCGCGTGCGCAGGCCGATCACGGCATCGAGCCCGATCGACGACTGCACGCCGACGCGCATGCGCGGGTGCACGACGACGAGCCGGGCCTCGGCATGCGCCGGCACCTCGGCGGCGATGAAACGCGCGAGCGCCGCCTCGCGCCCCGGCGCGGCGATGCAGCCGGCCGGCACGAAGACCGAGAGCCGGTGCGCGTGCACGTGGAAGGGGTCGCGCAGCGGGTCCTGCATCGTCAGCAGCTGCGTGACGCCCAGGCGGGCGCCGCCGCTGCCGCCGCCGGCCTCCAGCGTGTGCCCGGCCTCGAGCCGGCTGCGGTTGACGATGCGGTCGCCCCAGAGCTTCGCGGCGTCGGACAGGCGGGCGTGCCCGGCCGCCATCCAGCGGCGCAGCCGGTAGTGCTCCAGCACCAGCCGGGGCGGCCGCCAGCGCGGCGCGGCATCGGCGCGGCGGCCGGTGGGGCAGGGCACGCAGCCGGCCGGCGCGGGCGCATGGCCGGCCCAGCGGTCGAGCCCCAGCAGCAGCGAGAGCGCGGCGGCCAGGCCCGCGGGCGTGCCGCGCCAGGCATACAGCCGCGGCGCCGACGCCAGCACCTGCCGCTGCCGCGCGAGCGGCCAGCCCGCGGGCAGCGCCACGCCGACCCAGGCCGCGAGCCAGCGCAGGAAGTCGTGGCGCGTGTCGACCTCGGGGGCCGCCGGGGCGGCCAGCGGATCGAAGAACCGGGCCTGCGTGTCGACCTGCGCCTCGATGTCGCGCAGCGTGCGGTCGAAGATCGCCAGCCAGCGGTCGCTGAACTCGGCGGCCACCGGGTCCGCGCCGAAGACGGCCGGCAGGTAGCGGCGCAGGCTGGTGCGCAGGCCGTCGACCTGCATGCGGTGCACCCGCGGCGTCGAGCGTGTGTCGCCCGCCAGCGCGAGCCGCAGCCAGCCGTGGCGGCCGGTGCAGTGGTGCAGCATCCAGTCCGCGCGCGCGCAGGCCAGGTCGGACTCGCCGCCCGGGCGCCGCCATTCGCCGGCCGGGTGCCAGCGCGACGGCTCGGCGAGTTCGGCGTCGGTCAGCAGCGCGTCGTCGGCGGCGAAGGCGATGTGCAGCCGCGTGCCGGCGGGCAGGCTCGCGAGCAGCTCGACGCGGTCCCAGGTGCCGCCGTCCTCGCCGCTGTCCAGCGGGCCCGACAGCCAGGTGCCGGCGGCCGGGTAGGCCGGCAGCGCGGGCGGCGGCGGCGCTGCCAGCGGCGCGCCGTCGGGGCCGACCCAGCGCGGCGCCGCCGCGGGCGGCTCGCACAGCGGGGCGATGTCGATCGAGCCGCCGGGATGGGTGGCGAAGGGCAGCGGCGCGAACCGGCGGGCGAGTTCGGCGGGCCGCTCGGCCGTGCCCACGACCGTCCCGGCGGCGACGTCGACCAGCAGCACGGCCGCCTCGCCGTCGCGCTGCACGCAGAGCCGGCCCTGGGCATCCACGGCCAGGGCGCGCACGGCGCCCAGCCCGCCGATGAAGCGCAGCGCACGGCCGCGCCGGCTGCACAGGTGCACCCCGCCCCGCGCGGCATCGGCCACCGCGACCAGGCCGCCGTGCTCGAGCGGCAGCGCATGCACCGGCGCCCACGGCGGCGCGCCCGGCGGCGAAGGCCAGGCGGCGCGCAGCGCGCCGTTCGACGCATCGAGCACGACGACACGCGCCAGCGGCGGCGCGGCCACGTACAGCAGGCCGCAGCCGGCGCCCAGCCCGGTGGCGCCGGCCGGCACCCGCAGGCCGTCGGGCTCGAGGCACGGCCAGGGCGCGAAGCGGCAGCCGCAGCGGTCCAGCCGCAGCAGCCGGCCGTGCGCGGCGTCGAGCAGCGCCAGCGTGCCGTCGGCCAGCCACGCGACGTGCCGCGGCGGCACGAGGCCGCCGAAGCTGCCGCCGGGCTCGGCGAGCAGGCGGCCGCTGCCGGGCAGGGCGGCCAGCGCGAGCGCGCCGTCCTCGGCCGACGGCGCGACGCCGCCGGTGAGGCCGGCGAGCGCGAGCGGCGCCCAGCCCAGGCGCGCATCGAGCACCCGCGTGCGCGGGTCGTGCGGCGCACGGGCCACCGGGGGCAGGTAGCGCGCGTTCATCGCTCGGCCACCATCGTGAGCTGGTGCGCGCCGCTGGCGAGCAGCACGCCGTCGTCCAGCGCCACATCGCTGCAGGCCGGCTGCTCGACGCCGTCGATCCACAGCCGCACATCGTTGACCCGGCGCACGCCCGGCAGCAGCAGCCGCTGCACCAGCGCCGAGTGGTAGATGTCGCCGCCGAAGGGCCAGCCCGCGCCGTCGTCGTCCGCCGTCGCGTCGTCGCCGCCGACCAGCGGGTGGAACCAGCGCTGCAGCGCCACCAGCGCCTGCTGCTTGACCGACGCGAGGTCGACGCCCGCGCGGCACGACAGGGTCGCCGCGACCACCACCTCGCGGTAGCGCGGCGCGACCACGTACAGCTCGGTGGTCAGGAGGCGCCGCGCGTCGAGTTCGGCGCACACGTCGCGCAGCAGCGCCTCGGTAGGCAGGGGCGCGGGGTCGGCCAGCGGATCGGCCTGCGCTGCCGGCGGCACCACGACGACGCTGACGACGCCCGGCACCTGCAGGCCCGGGAAGTCGGGATGCACCAGCGGCAGCGACTGCGCGCGCGCCGCGCCCGCCGCCTTCGCGTGCAGCTCGAAGTCTTCCGCGGTGACCGCGCGCTCGCGGCTCTTGAGCTGCTGCTGCGCCCGTTCCTCGGCGGCTTCGAGCGTTTCCTCGTCGGTGCCGCCGCCGGCGGGCTGCAGGTTCGCCACCGCGTCGGCATCGATGCCCGGCACCGAGGCGCGCAGCGCGTTGATGGCGCCGGCGGGCACGTTGCCGGCCGCGCCGCCGCCGAAGCGGTAGGCGAGCGCCAGCACGTTCGACGGCCGGTTGGGGTTGGCCATCGGCACCCTCAGCGCCGCGCCCCGGCCGAAGCGCACGTCCCCGGTGCTGCGGTCGAGCACGTAGTGGCGGTCCTCGGGGCCGGACGCGTAGAAGTCGTCCACCTCGGTCCAGGTCTCGAAGCCCGGGCCCTCGTCGACCTGCAGCACCAGGCTGCCGGCGAGCACCGGCGCATTGGCGAGGCGGTAGACCTGGTCGTCGAGCCCCGTGGCGCGGCCGAGGATCTCGCCGTCCACGCTCTGCGCCTGCCGCACCGCGACGGTGTTCGTGCGCACCGCGGCGAGCACCGGGCCGGTGGTGTACGCGCCGGCGGCGAGCCGCGCGCGCAGCCAGTAGCGCGCGCCGGCGGTGCCGCCCATCACGGCCGGCTCCGGCACGCCGGCCGGCGCCTGGGCCGTGGGCAGCTGCAGCCGCACGTGGCCGCTGCGCGTGAAGGCCAGCGTGCCGTCGTCGAGCAGGTCCAGCGGCACCCACTCGCTGCCGTTCCAGTGCTCCCAGGCCAGCGTCGCCGGCGCCCGCGGCGCGACGCTGCCGCCGGGCACCACCCGCGGGGCCCGGCCGCGGCCGCCCCGCGGCGGCTGCACGAAGAACGCGAGGTCGAGCACGCCGGCGGGGAAGGGCAGGTCGGACGTGAAGCCGAGCATCAGCGCAGCGCCGGCGCGCGGGGTGCGGCCGAAGGGCGCGAAGCCGGTCTCGGCATCGGCATTGGCGGCGCTGGCGTCGACCAGCTCGAAGCCGCTGTCGAGCAGCACGGCGTCCAGCGCGGCGGTGATCGCGACCAGCGGCGCCTCGGTCTCGAAGACCACCGGCGCGCCGCCGCCCGGCGGCTCGGCGGCGACCTGCGTGTGCAGCGGCACGATCACCGTCGGCTCGGGGAAGCCGGCCACGGTGCCGAAGCCGACCTCGGCCGAGGCCGCGCGTGCCGGCGACAGGCGCATGCCGATCAGCGCCAGGAACTTCACGCGGTTGAGCTGCGGCACCTGGCCCAGGCGGAAGAGCAGCATCTCGGCCAGCCAGGCCATCAGCTGCACCACGGCCATGCCGGGCTCGTTGTCGTTGAGGTCGGTCCATTCGGGCGTGTAGCGCGGGATGCGCGCACGCGCCTCGGCGACGAGGTCGGCGTGCCGGCGGTCGTCGATGACGGGCAGGTGGTCGGCGAGCGGCATCGTGCTCTCCCTTCAGGCCGCCTCGAGCAGGAAGAACGGGTAGACGAGGTTGCCCACCGCGTTGTTCGCGCGCAACCGGTAGTCGACGCGCAGCAGCAGCAGGTTCGGCTCGCCGGGGCTGGTGTCGGCGCGCACGTCGAGCACGTCGATGCGCGCCTCCAGCTGCGTCAGCGCGCGCCGCACCGCATCGACCGCCCGCGTGCGCGTGGCGGCGTTGTTCGGCGCATAGACGAGGTCGTGCACCGCGCAGCCAAAGCCGGGCAGCATCACGCGCTCGCCCGGGCGTGTCGACAGCACGAGGTGGATCGCGTCCTCCACCCGCGCCTCGCCGGCGGCGCTCGCGAGCCGGCCGGCGGCGTCGACCCGCAAGGGGAACGCCAGGCCGCAGCCGAGGAAGTCGTCGCGCATCTCAGCCTCCACCGGGGATCGCTTCCGCGACGGTCTGCAGCGTCGTCGCCAGCGTGCCCAGCACGTCGACGACGGCCTGCAGGCTCTCGAGCGAGCCGTCGCTCGCGAGCTGCGGCGTCTGGATCGGATCGACGCCGGCCAGCCCGAACAGCGGCTCGGCCAGCGACAGCAGCACGAGCAGCGGGTCGATCGCCGACATCGCGTGGTCGGCCGAGGCCTGCGCCTGCTGCTGCGCGCATTCGAGCGCGGCCAGCAGCGCCGTGTTGCCCTCGGCCTCGGCGGACCGGATCTGCAGCTGCAGGCCGGACATCACGTTGAGCGCGCTCTTGAGCGAGGCCACCACGCAGCGCAGCAGCTTGGCCAGCAGCAGCAGCAGGTCGCGCAGGAACAGCGGCACGCCGAGGAAGAACTTCGTGATGCACTCGACCAGCGGCGGCACGGCGTCGACGAACTTGGGCAGCGCCTGCCCGATCGCGACCAGGTCGGCCTTGCCGAGCGCGGTGATCAGCGTGACCAGCGGCTCCACCACGCGCAGCGCCTCGATCAGGCACTTCATGTTGGCGAGCACCGGCCCGATCTGCATCGCCAGCGAGAAGCTCAGCGAGCAGTCGTCGGGGATGCCCTTGGTGATGTCGTTGAAGGCCTGGATCGTCGCGCCGCCGAAGGGCAGCGTGATCGACACCTTGCCCGGCTTGGGCATCGGGATGCACACCGGCTGCGCGATCCGCGCCTTGACGTGCGGCGGCAGCGGGATCTCGAGCGTCTTGGTGGCCATCGTGTGCACCCCGCGTCAGATCGGCGGCCCCACCTGGCGCACCGGCCGGCCGAGGATCGTCACGGCCGGCGCGTCGATCGCGACCAGGCCGCGCGCGGTGATCGTGATGTGCGAGTTGGCGAAGACGATGGTGTTGCGGCTCGCGTCCTCGATCACGAGCTGGCCCTTGTCGCCGTCCTTCTCCGGCGCGTCGATGAAGCGGATGCAGTGCCCGTTCTGCGAGCGGAAGATGCGCTGGCGCGGGTCTTCCGAGGGCGGCTTGTGCTGGCGGTTCCACAGGAAGCCGATGACGTAGCCGTGGTCGAACTGCGCCTGGTCGAAGGCGACGATGACCTCGTCGCCCACCACCGGCATCACGAACCAGCCGCGCTCGGCGCCGGCCATCGGCGAGGCGACCGCGAGCCACTGGCGGCGCGGCTGCTCCTCCCAGGCCAGCTGCACCTGCACGCAGCCGAGGTGCTCGCCCTCGCCGACCGCGTGCACGCGCGCCACCGTGATCCCGCCGTTCTGCTGCTGTTGCATGGTGTGTCGCTCCTGTCAGATGCGCAGGCCGGTGTCAGGGTCCTCGCGCCGCGCGACGAAGCGCGTCAGGTAGCCCGCGGGGCCCAGGGTGTGCGTGGTCTCGGTGACGAAGTACTCGCCCGACAGCCGGGCGCCGATGCCCTCGATCAGCACCCGCGAGCCGGCGCGCAGCCGCGGCAGGCCGACCACGCTGCCGCTGAGCTTGACCAAGTCCTGCGCGCGGCCGAGCAGCAGGTCGCGTGCGAGCGCGCGCGCATCGTCCTTCGTGAACACCGGCTGCGTGACCACACGTTCCTCGCGCGGGTCGCAGCGCTCGACGATCTCGCGCAGCTTCGGGTTCAGGCGCTTGAGCTTGGGGTCGCTCCAGTCGGCGCTTTCGACGATCGGCTTCTGGCGGTGGCGATCCCAGCCGTGCACGGTGACCTTCTTCACCTGGTTGGCCGTCGTCAGCGTGACCTTGGCCTCCAGCAGCCCTGCGCCCCACTTGAGCCGGTAGGGCGCGGGGGCGCGGCTGCTGGGCCCGAAGTACAGGTGCTCGGTCTTGTGCTCGGCATCGGCCGGGCGCACCTCGACGACGTAGCCGCGCAGCCGCGCACGCCGCCACAGGAAGTCGATGTCGTACTCGTTCTTCTGCGCCACGTAGGGCAGGCGGGGCTCGTCCTTCACCACCGAGGGGTCGATGACCACCGGCATCGGGATGCGGCGCGCGTCGTTGCCCTGGCCGCGCCACTTCGGGTCGACCAGGCCGTCGAAGGTCTTCGCGATCTCGCTGTCGGTGAGCGCCTTCGCGTTTTTCGCGCCCGGCCACTGGCCGTCGTACTTCGCGCGGCGCATGCGGTGCAGGCGGTTGAGCCCGCGCACCGCCAGCGTCGAGGCCTGGCCGGGCGCGAAGTGCGGCTCCATCGTCACGAAGTTGCCCACCAGCATCGGCTGCAGCTCGTCGACGTAGCCCATCGCCAGCGTCACCGTCTTGCCGCAGGGCTCGAACAGCGTCTCCAGCTCGTGCAGGTCGGGGTCGGCGGCGCTGGCCGCGGTCTCCGAGCCGATGTAGCGGTGGCGGCGGCGCTCGCCGTCCCAGTTGGCGACGACCAGCTCGAAGCCGTCGATTTCCTCGATCTTGTCGCGGTAGGTCAGCTCCACGACGTCGCGCAGCACCCGCCGCGGCAGGCTGACGCCGTCGATGCGCAGCTCGAAGCGCGGCACGCGGAACTGCGCGCTGGCCTGCGATGCGGCCTTCAGCTCGACGAACTCGGTCGTGGCCATCGCCTCACTCCAGCGCCGGGATGGTCAGCAGCACGCCGGGGCGCAGGCGCCGCGGGTCCTCGATGCCGTTGGCCAGCGCCAGCTCGCGCCACAGGCCGGGCCGCTGCCAGTAGCGCTGCGCCAGCGCGGGCAGCGTCTGCGCCTCGGCCAGGCGATGGCGGTGCGTGCGGTCGGGCGACGAGAGGTTCAGCTCGTGCAGCTGCTCCTCCAGCGGGCGGTATTCGCGCAGCGTCAGCGTCACCGTCGCGCGCAGCGGCACGCCCTCGGGGCTGAAGAGCGTGAAGCGCTGGCGCACGTTCTCGGCCATGCCGGTGAAGCTGGTGCGCCGGTTGTTGCCCCAGGCGTCGTGCAGCCGGTTGCCGGAGAACTCGTCGTGCCAGAAGACGGTGACGATGGGCGGCGCATGCACCTCGGGCAGGATCTTGACGAGTTGGAACAGCTTGTCGGTCTGCGCGGTGACCGAGGTCGCGCCCAGGCCCATGCCCGACTCGGTGCTGTCGCAGAACAGCTCCAGCGTCAGCTTCTCGGCGTTGCCGCGGATGAACTGCGACAGCGGCGCGTCGAGCCCGGGCACCGCGATCTCGGCGAGCTGCACGCCCTTGTCGAAGGTCAGCTCGGTCGGGTTGAACGCGACGACGTGCTCTTCGTAGGCGTTGGGCCCGACCTGCACCATCAAGGTGAGTTTTGCCGGAATGGTCATGACGTCCCCCTCGTCACCCGGTCCAGCGGGCTGTCGTGCATCGACAGTTCGCGGCGCACGCGGCCCTCGTGTTCCAGCATCTCGCGCACCAGCGGCAGCAGCGCGCCGGCCAGCGCGCGCAGCATCGCGGCGTCCTGCCAGCCGCCGCCGTCCCAGGCCTGGACGTGGCTGGTGAGCTGGCCGATGCGCAGGTCGGTCTCGTCCATCAGAAGAGCCTCCGGACGGCGCCCGCCGCGCCGGCAACCGCGTTGGCCAGGGCCGCGGCGCCGCCGAGCGGCGTCAGCCCCTCGTGCACCAGCGTCAGCGACTCCATCGCGACCAGCGACTGCTGCGCGTTCAGCGACGGTCCGCTCCACTTGACGGGCAGCGCGCGGCGGAAGCTCCAGACCATGAACGGCCGGTGCTCCGCGTCGCGCAGCGTGATGACGCCGTCCTTGCGCCTGCCGATGCCCTGCGCGAAGCCGGCGCACCAGTCGTAGAGGTCGGTGCGCTTCGTCACGCCTTTCTTCAGCGTGATCTCCCCGTACTTCATGCGCTTGGGGAACTTCAGCACGAGGCCGTTGTTGCCGCCCTCGGGAAAGTCGTCGGTCTCCAGCTGCATCTCCAGGCCGCTGCATTCGGCGAAGCCGGCCAGCGGGTCGGCGACCAGCGGCGACAGCGCGACCGTCGTCAGCAGCCGGCCGGTGCCGGCCGCGGCATCGGTCAGCGAGAGCTGGAAGTTGCACCCGAGCACCGGGTCGACGCGGCCGGCCATTCAGGTCTCCCCGCTGCGGGCGTACAGCTCGAGCTGGCGCGTGCCCGCCTGGCGGCCCACACGCAGCACGATGAACTCGGCCGGCGCCGCCGGCGCGATGCCGACCTCGGCGACGAGCCGCCCGTGGTCGCGCTCCGCCGGCGGGTTCAGCGATTCGTCGCAGCGCGCGTAGAAGCTCGTCGCCTCGCTGTCGCCGGCGAACGCCCCCTGGGCGTGGAAGAGCCGCAGGATGGCGAGCAGCGTGGCCTCGATCTGCGCGCGCAGCGCGGCGTCGTGCGGCTCGGAGACCGTCCAGCGCAGCGCCACGTCGCAGGCCTTGCGGATCGTCAGGATCAGCCGCACGACGTTGATGAAGCGGTACGACGCGTCGTGCGAGAGCGTGCGCGCGCCGCAGAGCGCGGCGCCCGGTGCACGCTCGACGCGCAGCGTGTTGACGGCGGCCTCGTTCCACAGCGCGTGCGTGGGGTCGTCGACGGCGCGCGACAGGCCGACGACGTCGGCCAGCGTGCGGATCGCCGGCGCGCGCTGCACGCCTTCGGCGAGGTCGGTCGCGGCGATGACGCCCAGCACGTGGCCGCAGCCGGGCACCAGCCGCGTCGTGCCGCCCGGCCGCGGGTCGGCCACGCGCAGCCACGGCGCATACAACGCGGCGACCCGGCTGTCGAAGCGTGCGCGCCAGGCGATGGTGTCGCTGCGCGAGCGCTCGGGCAGCGCGAGCGGCTGCGGCACGCCGAGCAGCACGAAGCGGTCGCCGGCGGCCTCGGCGAGCGCGACCAGCGCCGACTGCACACGTGCCACATCCTCGTCGGCGAACGGGCCGGGCACCTCGCCGGCCACCGGCGCCAGCGGCGCGCGGCGCGGCGGTGCCGGTGGCGGGCAGCCGGTGCAGGGGTCGGGCGGCGGCGGTTCGGGCAGCCACCGGCCGGGCAGCGGTGCGGGCCGGATCAGCAGGTCGGGCATCGCGACCAGTGCGATCTCGTCGATCGCGGCCAGCGCACGCAGCCCGCGGGTCTTGCGGCGGCGGACGAAATCGCTGTCGGCGGGCGCGGCCTCCTCGCCGACGAACTCGTCGGCCAGCAGGTCGGCCAGGCCGTCGCTGCCGCCGGCGAGCGGCAGCGTCTGGCCGGGCACGACGGCCAGCGGCAGCGGCGGCTCGCCGGCATCGCCGAACGGCAGCGCGACGACCGGCGGCGGCGGCCGCGGCACGTCGGCCGTCCCCGTGCCGGCGGGCGCGGGCGGCAGGCGCAGCACCGCGCCGATCCAGCGCGGATGCCAGGGCACGGCGTGCAGGTCCGCATGGCTCGCGACGACCTCGCCGCGCTCGCGCACGACGAGCCCGTAGGCCACGCGCACGAGCCGCAGCGGCTGCGCCGGGTCGATGCCCGACAGTGCACGGTGGCCGGGCCGCCGCAGCGCGGCGTCGGGGTGGATCCAGTGCAGCGTGCGGGTGTCGGCGTCGAGCCGCGCGACCACCCGGTGCAGCACCACCGGGCCCTGCTCGATGCGCACCAGGTCGGCTTCGCCGAAACCCGCCACCGAGCCGGCCACCGTGGCGCGGCCGGCGTCGACGGCCCGGCCGGCGGTCACCACCGCGCCGGAGGCCAACCACTGCAGCGTGAGCGTGTTGCCCCAGCCGCCGGGCGACGAGGCGGCCAGGCGCAGCGCCGGCGTGCCGGCCGCGTCGGCGAGGTCCGCGGACGCGGCGCGGGCCGTGTTCGGCGCCTCGGTGCCGTCGTCGCCGAAGCCGCGGTGCGCGACGCGCACCACCCACAGCCGCCGGCCCCCGTTCTCGAAGAAGCCGCGGGCGGCCCAGGCGAGGTAGCCGCCCTCGACGAAGCCGCCGAAGTGGGCATGGAACTGGCGCATCGACTCCACCGGCAGCGGCGTGTCCAGCGGGCCGCGCTCGGCGATGCCGACGAGCGCGGCGACGTCGGTGCGCAGCACGACCGGCGGCACGCGCGCGGCGTCGCCGTGCTCGAGCGTCACGCCGGGGCGCAGCAGCGACTGCATGGCGGGCCTTGCGCGGTGGGGGTCAGGCGCCCTGCGACTCGAGTTCGAGCGTGAGGCCTTCGTGCACCACGTCCATTGCCTCGATCGCGACCTCGTTGCCCGCGGCCTTGAGCATCGGGCCGTCGATCTTGTTGATCCATGCGTTGACGAAGTTCCAGCGCATCACCGCCTCGCGCGCCTCGTTCAGCAGCACGATGCTGCCGTTGTAGCGCTCGTCGGCGCCGTTGGCGATGCGCGCGTACCACTGCCAGAGGCGGTCGTCGGGCGTGTAGCCGCGGCGCATCGTCAGGTTGCCGTTCTTGCGCAGGCCGGCGAGGCGGCGCACGTGGTTGAAGCGCTCGTTGCCCTCGCGGTACTCGACGACGTCGCCGTCGACGGCGATGCCGCTGACCTCGCTGAAGCCGACGACGGCCAGGCCGATGAAGTGCACCTCGAAGTTGAAGGTGCGCAGCGGGTCGATGCGGATCGTGGCCATGGCCGGCCCTCCTTCAGCGCTGTGCGTCGGCCGTCCACAGGCCGATGCGGAAGATGACGAACTCGGCCGGCTTGACCGGCGCGACGCCGATCACGCAGACGAGCCGGCCGTTGTCGATGTCGTCGCGGGTCATCGTCGTCTCGTCGCACTTGACGAAGAAGCCTTCCTCGGGCTTCGTGCCCTCGAGCGCGCCGTCGCGCCACTGCGTGGTCAGGAAGTCGGTGATCGCGCGGCGCAGCGCCGACCACAGCGGCGGGCCGTTGGGCTCGAACACCACCCATTGCGTGCCGCGCTCGATCGAGTCCTCGATGCGGATCAGCAGCCGCCGCACGTTGACGTACTTCAGTGCGCCGTCGCTGGTGATGCAGCGTGCGCCCCAGACGCGGATGGCGCGGTTCTGCGGCCGGAAGTCGCGGATGACGTTGATGTTGACCGGGTAGGGGTTGAGGATGTCCTGCTCCGCCTTGGTGAAGTAGCGCGACAGCCCGGTGATGCCGCGCACCACCTCGTTGGCCGGCGCCTTGTGCACGCCGCGCTCGTTGTCGCTGCGGGCGTAGATGCCGAGCACGTGGCCCGAGGGCGGCACCGGCAGCTGCCGCGCGACCGCGGCCGAGGCCGGGTACGGGTCGGGGATCAGCGGCCAGGGGTGGTACAGCGCCGCGTACGAGCTGTCGAACTGCTGGCGGTGGTTCTGCACGTCGACCAGCGTGTCGGCATGCGGCGCCGGGCCGTCGAGCACCGCGAAGCGGTAGCGCATCAGCTCGCAATGGTCGATGACCGCCTGCTGCAGCAGGGCGCCGGTCTGCCCCGGCACCGCGACGAGCGACACCGTGAGCAGGTTGCGCAGGGTCTGCAGGCCGGTGCGGCGCGTCGGCTCGTTGCTGTCGGCGCCGACGTACATCGCGTCATCCATCGCGGGCACCTGGTCGTCGCCGAGCGAGAGCGCCAGCCGCGCCGGCCGCACCAGGCCGGAGGGCAGGCGGTCCTCCAGCGGCTCGGGGCCCAGGCGGATCGCCTCCCGCGCCGCCGAAGGCGCCGGCGCCGCGAGGTCGCGCACCCGCACGTAGGCGGAGCCGCCCTCGCTGCGGCGGTCGGCGCGGCGCACCGGCTCGCCCGCGTCGTCGGTGTCGCTGCCGGGCGTGAAGGTGATGCCGACCAGGCGCTCGACGTAGCGGCTGTGCCGCGGGTCCATCGACACGTTGCGGAAGACCTCCTGGTCGAGCAGTTCGTCGTCGCGCGAGGGCGTCGTCGGATCGGGGCGCCGGCGCAGCATCACGAACAGCGCGAACTCGCGCGACTGCACGCGCACCCGATGGCCGAGCAGCGCCGCGGCGCCCACCGCGGCCATGTGCGCGGCGGCGAGCCCCGGCGCGTCGAGCAGCGCGAGGCGCGTCGCCCGGTCGACGCGCCGCACCTTCAGCAGGCCCGGCACGGCGCTGCCGTCGGGCTGGTGCATCTCCAGCACGGTGCCGGGCTCGACGCCGGTGATCGAGGTGAGCTGCAGCGACGAGAACATGCCGGGGCCGGGCGGGGGGTTGGCGTTCAACACCTCGGTGCTGGCGGCGAGGCCGGCGGCCTCGTCGCGCGCGCCGATCAGCAGGCGGTTGCCCCAGGCGCCGGGGTCGATCGCCTGGATGTCGAACAGCGGCTGGCGCTCCAGCACCGGCAGCCCGGCGGCATGGCTGAAGGCCAGCGGCGCGGCCAGCGTGATCTCGCGCGGGGCGGCGGCCGCGAAGGCGGCACCGGTGCGGGCATGGGCGCGGCTGCCGTCGGGCAGCGTGAGCCGCAGCACGTCGCCGGCCGCGAAGCCGGTGCCGTTGCTGACGAGCAGCGCCTGGGCGCCGGCGGGCGCGTCGAGCACGACGATGACGGCCTGGCGTGCCGGGTCGACCTGCACCACCTGGCGCCGCAGCGGGGTGCCGGCGGCGTGGGCGGACGCGAGCGGGCGTTCGAGCAGCACCGCGCCGGCGTCGGGCGCCGGGCCGCGCTCGCCGGGCAGCGCGCGCACGGCGACGACCTCGTCGGTGCCGAGGACCAGCACGTCGCCGGGTTCGAGGCCCTGGCGGTCATCGAGCGCGAGCGCCACCGCGCCGGGGCCGGCGGCGGCGGTCAGGGCCTTGGCGGCGAGGGTCACCGTGCCGACCGGCGCCCAGGGCAGGGCGCTGCGCAGCGTCACTTCGGCCGCGGCCGTGTCGATCGCATCGACGAAGCGCGTCTCGAACGCGACGCCGTCGCTGAAGGTCAGCGCCATGCCCGGCGCGAGGTGGCCCACGTCGTCGAGCTGGACGGTCTGGTTGCCCGGCTGGACGGCCACGACGCTGCGGTCGTCGGCCGCGAGCGTCACGCGCTGGCCCAGCGTGCCCGCGGCCGCGGCGGCCTGCAGCGGCGGCGACAACGGCAGCGTGGCGAGCTGGCCGATGGAGGCCGCCTCCTGGTTGTCGTTGCCGAGGTCGACGATGACGGCGTTGCTGCCGGTGGTGAAGGCGGCCGGCAGCGGGGAGACCGCCGGGTAGGCCAGCACGTCGCCGACGTTGGCGGGCACGGCCAGCGTGCTGGCGCTGCCGCCGGCGGTGTCGACGAAGATCGCCGCGGTGCCGGCCGGCACGTCGGTCTGCAGCGCACGGGCGAGCCAGACGCGTGTGGCCGTCGCGCTCTCGGCGGCGGCGCGGCGCACGAAGACGAAGTCGGCGACCCCGGCGGCGCCGACCTGCAGCAGCCGCCAGTTCGCGGCGGGCGAGCCGTCGGGCAGCAGCCCCGCGAGCGTGGCGACGTCGCCCGCTTCGAGCACCAGCTCGGCCGTTCCGGCGGCCGCGTCGCCGACGGTGGCGAAGGTGGCCTGACCCGCGGCGGGGAAGGCGGCGTCGTCGGCCGCGGGCGCGAGCGCGACGATCGCCGCGCCGGCCGCATGGCCCTGGCGCAGCGGCGAATCCAGCGCGACATGCCGCGCCGCGGCACCGATCGACTGCACCTGCAGGTATTCGCTGCGGCTGCCCTGGCCGATGCGCACGGTGTCGCCCACGGCGAAGTTGGCCGGGGCCAGCGCGTACAAGGCCGGCGGCGTCGCGGCGCTCGCGCTGCCCTGCTGCGCGGCGCGCAGCAGCACCGTGTCGCCCGGGGTGGCGGCGGCCGGGTCGGCGAACATCATCGTGCGGCGCGCGCCGGCGGCGCCCTCGGGCAGCACGCGGGTCACCCACAGGCGCTTGCCGCCGTTGGTGAAGAAGGCCTCGACGGCGTGCGGCAGGTGGTGGTGGGTGTGCCCGGCATCGGTGAACTCGGCCGCCGGCAGCGTGCCGCCGAACACCCGCGCGAACTCGCCATTGCTCGTCACCAGCTGCGGCGTGTGGAGCGGCCCGCGTTCGGTGACGCCGACGACGCCGGCGGTGCTGGTGCTGACGCCTTCGATCGGCTTGGGGCCGGCGACCTCCTCGACATAGACACCGGGGGACAGGTATTCGGCCATGGCGGGCTCCGTGGGTCTCGGTGGGGCGTCAGTCGAGCGCCAGCGCCAGCGCAGGCGCGGCGCGGTCGACGGCGAAGAGGGGCCGGGCGTCGGCGACCGCCGCGTGCCGGACGAGCAGCCGCACGAGCGCGATGCGGCCGAGCGGGGGCAGCGCGAAGTAGCCGTCGGCGTCGGTCGTCGCCTGCGGCAGCGCGGCCCGGCCGTACTCGGGGACGGCGGCGCCGTCGTCGATCTCGATCCAGGCGCCGTCGGCCATCGGCGGTGCGGCGGCGGTGAAGAGCGTGTCGTCGTGCGGCTGCGCATCGCGTGCCAGCACGGCCGTGCTGGCCGGCGGCTGCGGCACGGCGGCGGCGCAGCGCACGCCGTCGCGGTGCAGGCGCGCGGCGGGGTGGGCCAGCGTCACCCAGGCCGGCAGGTCGGGCGCGCTCACGGGCTCGACCGCGGCGATCGTGATCAGCTCGGTCGCCGCGGCGGCGTCGATGTCGATCGCCAGCAGCCCGCCGGCCGCGAGCCCGTCCGCGTCGGCGAGCCGCAGGCGCACGGCGCCGGGAACGAGCGGCGCCAGCAGCGCCTTGGCGGCCGGCTGCAGGACCACCGTGCGTTCGCGCAGCGCGGTGCCGGCGGCGCGCGGCGCGGCCAGCGGCGGTGCGACGGCGAACAGGTTCGGCGGCTCGGCCAGTGCCGGCGCGATCCAGAAGGGCGGCGGCGGGTGCGGCCAGATCGCATCGACCTCCACCGTCGCGCCCGCCAGCGGCAGCGGCTGCGGCGCGGTGTTGTGCATCACCCGCCCGGTGATGGCCACTGCCGGCCGGTGCAGCGCGACGTCGCCCAGGTCGACCGGCGCGAAGTCGGCCGGGAAGCCGGCGACGGGCCCGAGCATCACGCGCAGCGTGCGCGGCAGGTAGCCGGCGCCGCGCACCTCCAGCGTCAGTTCGGCCGCGGTGGCGGCCAGGCCGGGCAACACCCGCGCCGGCTGCGCGACCAGGCCGACGAGGCCGTCGGCGGCGGCGCGCACCGCGATGTCGGCCCGCGGCGTGCGCAGCGACAGCGGCACCGCGACCGGCTGGCCGTCGATGTCGTCGACCAGCCGGGCCCGCAGCAGCGCCCGCGTGCGCTCGCCGGGCAGGCCGCTGCGGTCGGGGCTGAAATGCCAGCCGCGGCCGTCGGCGCTGACGAGGCGCCCGGCCATCACGCCCCCTCGCGCCGCGCCACGCCGATCTCGCCGAGCAGCGAGTCGACGGGCACTGTCGGGACCGGATCGAGGCCGGCGTGCACCGGCACGACGCTGACCTCGTACGAGACGCAAAGCTGGTAGGGCACCTCCAGCGCGTCCCACACCCGCGTGATGTGGTCCAGCGGCAGCGGCTCCAGCCGCACGAAGAACTCGTGCGTGCTGCCCGCGAGGCCGTCGATCAGCAGGTGGCCGGCGAGCCGCGGCGCGTCGTGCAGCACCTGCAGCGCCTTGCCGAGGATGAGCTGCTCCAGGTCGCTCGCCTGCGTGCGCTGCACATGGTCGACCCGCGGCGTGAGCAGGTAGTGCAGGCGCAGCGGCAGCGGCCGCGACGGCAGCCGGTCGGGCGCGGTGCGGCGCACCGGCTGGTTGAGGGTGTCGGGATCGCGCTCGACGAGGTAGAGCCACAGCGAGATCCCTTCCTGCTCGCGCCCGGCGAATTCCTCCGGGTTGTGCAGGCCCACGACGAAGGTGCCGATGGCCTGGGGCGACGGGTCGAGCGGATCGAAGAAGGGGGACAGGTCGACGTCGTCGCGCAGCGCGCGCTCGAGCAGCGTGCGCAGGCTGTTGCTGCAATCCCGCAGGGCCGACTTCATCGTGCGGCTCCGTCACGGGGCGTCCTGCGGCCCGTACCACAGGCGCTCGCCGGAGGGCAGCGCACGCCACGCGAGCAGGCCTTCGCCGGCCAGGCGCTCGAGCGCGCTGTCGAGCACGTGCGGGGGCAGCGCCGGGAAGGTGCCGCCCAGCCACCACTCGGCGATGCCCTGCGCCGTGTCGGCCGCACGGGGGTGCTGCCGCAGATGGCCCCGGAGGGCCTCGCAGACGGCATCGACGAGGTCGGGGGCGGCAGGGGAAGGCGGGGCGCAGGGGTCATCGGCCATCAACGAAAAAGTGTTCGTGGCCGTCCTGCTCTGCCAGGACCGTGCCAGCGCGCGGCGCCACGCGGCCGCCGAGGGAGCGGCGTGCCGCGGGCGTTGCCGGGGCGGGGCGGCGGCGACCCGGGTGCGGGAGGGCTGCGCCGGCCGGCGCCGGGGTGGCGTGGGCGGGCGGGATGCAGCCCGGGGGCGGGGCGGCCGCGGCCCGGGCTACAGTGCCGCGCCGCCTTGCCGCTCCTGCCCCGTCCCATCTCCATGACCCTCGCCGACGTGCGTGCCGCGCTGGACGCCGAACTGGCGGCCACGCCCGAGTTCTACGACTTCAAGGTGCTGCGCACCGAGCGCGACGGCGCGCTGTGGCGTGTGACGCTCGAGCCGGGCTACGTCTACGCCGAAGGCCAGCGGCCGGGCCAGGCCTCGGCGCAGGCGCTGCTGGACGACAGCCTCGACGGGGCCTCGGCCTGGTGGGGCGCGCCGGCCAAGGGCGGCGCCAGCGTGCTGGCCGTGCTGCCCGAGGACGACCAGCTCGTACTGCAGAACGCCAGCGCGCCGCCGCCGGGCCCCGACCACCTGATCCGGCTCTATCCCACCCGCTTCCTGAAGTCCGTGGCCGACGCCTGGTGGGACACGCCCTGGGCCGAGCGCGCGGCGGCCTGCCTGCCCGACCTGTCGCGCCCGCAGCCGGTGGACGACGGCCCGGCGCTGAGCGGTGCGCCCTTCCGCTGGCTGCGCCCGGCGCAGCGCGCGGCGCTGTCGCTGGTGCGGCACAGCAGCGCCTTCCTCTGGGGCCCGCCCGGCACCGGCAAGACCACCACCCTGGGCGTGCTGCTGGCCGAGTACCTCGATGCCCGGCCCGAGGCGCGGGTGCTGCTGCTGTCCACCACCAACCAGGCGGTCGACCTGGCGACGATCGCGGTCGACAAGGCGCTGCAGAAGGGCCGGCGCGAGCGCTGGCGCGGCGGCGTGCAGCGGCTGGGCACCCGCTTCGACGCGGCGTCCTACGCCGGCCGCGAGCACCTGATCCCGAGCGACGACCAGGGCCTGATCGACCGGCTGGCCCGCGCCGAGGCGGCCCGTCCCTCGCCGCGCGATGCGGTGGCGCTGAAGGCCTGGGCCGACCGGGTGGCGGCGCTGCGCGACGCGCTGCGCGCCGCCTCGCTGCAGGTGCTGCGCCGCTGCCGGCTGGCGAGCATGACGACCACGCGTGCCGCCTTCACGCTGAAGACGCTGCGCGAACTGGCGCCCGACGGCGGGCCGCCCTTCGACCTGCTGGTCTTCGACGAGGCCAGCCAGGTGAGCCTGGCGCATGCGCTGGCGCTCATGCCGCTGGGGCGTGCGCGGCTGTTCGCCGGCGATCCGCAGCAGCTCTCCCCGGTGGTGCGTAGCACCGACCGGCTGGCCCGGCGCTGGCTGGGCCGCTCCGCCTTCGCCGAGCAGCCGCGCGGCGGGCCGTCGGTGGCGCTGCTGGACGAGCAGTCGCGCATGGCCGGGCCGATCTGCGAGCTGGTCAGCGACCTGTTCTACGACGGGGCGCTGCGGGTCGCCGACGATGCCCGGGCCTCGGCCGGCTGGCAGGCGGCGCGCGCGCGGGCGCTGGACGGCATCGGCGCCGCGACCCACGTGCACGTGCACCGGCTCGCGACGGACGGCGCCTGGTCGGCGGCGGAGCGCGGCCCGGTGCGCCGCGAGTCGGCCGAGGCCATCGCCGCGGCGGTGGCCGCCGCGCTGGCCGGCGGCGAGGACGGCCAGGCGCCCTGGCAGCCGCACGAGCTGATCGTGCTGACCCCGTTCCGTGCCCAGCGGGCGCGGATCCGCCAGCGGCTGCGCGCGCTTGGCGTGAGCGACGATGTACGTGTGAGCACCGTGCACCGCGCCCAGGGCAGCGAGGCGCCGGTGGTGCTGTTCGATCCGGTGGACGGCGCCCAGCCCTTCCTGCAGACCGAGGATGCGCGCCGGCTCGTCAACGTGGCGCTGAGCCGCGCGCAGGCCAAGGTGGTGGTCTACCTGTCGCCGGCCGACGCGGCCAACCCGCTGCTGGCGCCCCTGCTGCAGCGGCTGCGGCTGGCCGGCGATGCGCGAGCGGCCGTGCCGCTGCTGGAGCTGGCCCGGCAGCCCAACTTTCCCGCCAACGCCCTGGGCCGGCGCGTCAGCACCGGGCGGCACGTGGGGGAGGTGTCGCGCCTGGCGCCGGACGGCCGCCAGTTCTGGCTGGTCAACGAACGCACGGGCGCGGAGCAGTTGTTCGACGTGGGGTTCTGGCGGGCGCGGGCGGGGCGTTGAGAAGGCGGGGCGCCGCACCCAGGACGTGCGCTGCAGACGGCGCAAGCGCAGCCGAAGCGACGACAGGCACGCTCAGGGTTTCCTCGGGGCTGCGGACGCGGCGGTGCAGCCCCGGCAGTGCGCGCTGTCAGAGGGGTGGAAGGTTGGACGGCCATGAAAGTGCTCGAAGGCAAGAGGGTGCTCGTCACGGCCGGTGCGGCGGGCATCGGCCGCGCGATGGCGCTGGCGTTCTGCGATGCCGGCGCCCGGGTGGAGGTGTGCGGCATCGGCGGGCCCACGGCCCGGGTCGAGCAGATGGACTTCGATGCCTGGTAGGCGGTGCTGCGCCTCAACCTCACCGGCACCTTCGCCGTGCCGCGGCCAGCGGCCGCAGCGCCGAGGAGGAGCGGATGCTGGCGCTGGCCAACCAGTCGATGAAGGCCTTCACCACGGCCGAGCAGGTCGCTGCCACGGCCGTGTTCCTCGCGTCGGATGCCGCGCGTTCCATCTCGGGACAGGCGATCCCGGTCGACGGCGACTCGCAGAATGCCTCCTGAGCGGCGCGGCGCGATGGAAGCGGGGGGGCACTGACGCTTTTTATGCCTTTGAGGGCACGCTTCCAGCGTGATACTCCCCGCGATGGGGAGCCGCCTGGTCATCGTGCGTTGCACGCCCTGCTTTTGATGTCTCGAGAGGAACGGTCTGTGCAAGAGGAGTCCGCGTCGGTGGGGGTCGGTTATGCGCGGCATGCGGACGCGAAGACGGTCGCGCGCAGCGCCGCGCGGCAGGCGCGCGAGCAGCTCGGCGCGGACCGCAGGCCGGGCTGGGTGCTGGTCTTCGCGGGCGGGCAGCACGATGCCGCCGAGCTGCACCAGGGCCTGCAGCAGGAACTCGGCGCGCTGCCCGTCGTGGGCGGCTGCGGCGCGGGCGTGATCTCCGGCGAGGCCGCGGGCACCTCGGGCTACGAATGCGGCGTGATGCTGTTCCCGGACACGCTGGCACCGCAGGCCATCGTCGGCGTCGACGGCCTGGACCGCGACGAAGCCGAGGCCGGGCGCCGGCTCGGCGCCGAGCTGCGGGCGCTGGAGCTGAGCCCCGACACCACGCTGCTGCTCTTCTACGACTCCGTGCACAGCGCGCCGCCGCCGGTGCTGCACGTGGGCAGCCGGCTGCTGGACGGCCTCTACGAGGGCCTGGGGGACTGTGCGCCACAGGTCATCGGCGCCGGCACGCTGACCGACCTCGGCCTGTCGGGCAGCTACGTGTTCGACGGCCGCCGTGCCTGCCGGCACACTGCCGTGGCGGTCGTGCTGCCCCGGGCGCTGCAGGGCCACGTGGCGGTGATGCACGGCTGCACGCCGGCGAGCGACTTCCTCGAGATCACGCGCCTGGAAGGCCCGCGCGTGCTCGAGCTCGACGGCCGGCCGGCGCTGTCGGTGGTCGAGGAGCGGCTGGGCATCCCGCGCAGCGAGCTGATCGCGCGCCAGCCGCTGCCCTCGCTGACGCTGGGCGAGAAGCACAGCGACCCGTACGCCCCGTTCAACGAGAGCCAGTATGTCAACCGGCTGGTGATCGCGGTGGACCCTGCCGACGAGGCGCTGGTGCTGTTCGAGGCCGACTTCCACGCCGGCTCGCGGGTGCAGCTGATGTCGTACGAACCGTGGCGGATGATCGAGTCCGCCCAGGAGCAGACGCGTGGCCTGCTGGCCGGCCTGCCGCCGCAGGCGCCGGCCTTCGGGCTGTACATCGACTGCGCCGGCCGCTCGATGGCCTTCAGCGGCATGGAGGAGGACGAAGCCGCCCCGGTACGCCAGCAGGTGGGCGCCCTGTGCCCGTTCCTCGGCTTCTATTCCGGCGTGGAGATCGCACCCTTCCTGGGCCGCGCACGCCCGCTGGACTGGACGGGCGTGCTGGTCGTGTTCACCCACCGCCCCTAGCAGCGCCGCGATGCGTGACCCGGCCCGGGAGCTCGACTTCTACCGGCATCAGTGCGACGAGCTGGGGGGCCGGGTCTTGCGCCTGCAGGGCGAAGTCACGCAGGCGCGGCGCGATGCGCACCGCAGCCGCTCGCTCGCGCTCATCGTCCAGCAGCTGTACGGCTATGCGCACGACAGCGAGGCCTCGGGCGGCACGCTCGAAGAGGTCCTGCTGATGGCGATCGTCGACCGCCTGCAGGTGGATGCGGCCGGGCTGGCGCGCCGGCTGCCGGGCGGGCAGGCCTGCGAGGTGGTGCACGGGATCGGCCTGTCGGCGGGGCTGCGGCTGCCCGCGCCGCCGGCCGGCGCCGCCGCAGGCGGCGAGGGCCTCCTGGGCGCCGTCGGGCTGGCGGCCGGCCTGTGCGTGTCGGCGCCGCCTTCCCCCTGGGTGCTGCTGCTGGGCGACCGGCTGCCGCGCGGCGGGGCGCACCGGCTGGAGGCGGCGGACCAGGCGATCGTCGAGGCCGCGCTGAAGGTCTATGTCGGGCTGGTGGCGAGCATGGAGGCGCAGCGCACGCTGCGCGCCTCGGAGGCCAACTACCGCATGCTGTTCGAGGGCGCGCTCGACGCGATCCTCGTGCTCAAGGGCGACGACCTCACGCTGATCGACGCCAACCAGCCGGCGCTGGAGCTGTTCTCCTGCACGCTGGAGGAATTGGGCGCGCGGCCGGCCAACGCGTGGCTCGTGCCGGCCGACCCGGCGGTGTGGCGGCCCGTGTGGCGGGCGGCGCTCGCGGGTCGCTCGCGTCGCGTCGAGGCCCGGGTGCGCACCGCGACGGGCCGGCTGCTGTGGACCGAGATCCACCTGAAGCGCGTCGCGTCCAGCCACCGGCACCTGCTGGCCGTGGTGCGCGACATCTCCGACCGCAAGCGGGCCGACGATGCGCTCAAGCGCATCCAGGAGCGCCTGGACCTGGCTCTGGAAGGCGCCGAGATCGGCCTGTACGACTTCAACCTGCTGTCGGGCGAGGTGGTGGTCGACGAGCGCTACCAGCGCATGCTGGGCGGCGGCGACTGGCCGATGCCGATGACCAAGGACCAGTGGCTCGAACGCATCCATCCCGAGGACCGGCAGACCGTCATGCGCATCGGCGACGAGACGCGCAGCGGCCGCCGCCTGAAGATCGAGATGGAGTACCGCATGCGCCACCAGTCCGGCGACTGGATCTGGGTGCTCGACCGCGGCAAGGGCTTCGATTGGGATGCCAACGGCCACCCGCGCCGGGCCGCCGGCACCTGCGTCGACATCACCGAGCGCAAGATCAACGAGGCGTCGATCCACCGCCTGGCGTTCTTCGACCCGCTGACCGACCTGCCTAACCGGCGGCTGTTCCTCGACCGGCTGGCCAACGCGCAGGCCTCGGCGCAGCGGGGCGGCTACCACGGGGCGGTGCTGTTCGTCGACCTCGACCACTTCAAGCACATCAACGATGCACGGGGGCACGAGGCCGGCGACCACCTGCTGCAGGAGGCCGCCGCGCGGCTGCTGCCGCTGCTGCGTGCGGAGGACACGGTGTCGCGCTTCGGCGGCGACGAGTTCGTGATCCTGCTGGTCAACCTCACCCGCTCGGGCGCCGAGGCGCCGCAGTTCGCGCACATGGTGGCCGAGAAGGTGCGGCAGGCGCTCAGCGAGCCGTTCCGCCTGCCGGAGGGCGAGTTCGTCATCGGCGCGAGCATCGGGGTAACGCTGTTCACCGGCACCGCGATCAGCGTGCACGACATCCTGCGCGAGGCCGACACCGCGCTCTACCGGGCCAAGGCCAGCGGGCGCAACTGCGTGCGCTACTTCGAGCCCTCGATGCACGCGGCGGTGGCCGCGCGCTTCGACCTGGAGGTCGAGCTGCGCCATGCGGTGGACCGGCAGCACCTGCGCGTCTTCCTGCAGCCGCAGGTGGATTCGCTGGGCTACATCGTGGGCGCGGAGGCGCTGCTGCGCTGGGACCATCCCAGCCGGGGCCTGATCTCGCCGGCGGCCTTCATCCCGCTCGCCGAGGAAACCGGGCTCATCGTGGCGATCGGCCAGTGGGTGATGCAGGAGGCCTGCCGGCTGCTGGCGCGCCTGGTCGCCGCGGGGCGGGTGATGCGGATGTCGGTCAACGTCAGCCCGCGGCAGTTCCAGCAGGCGGACTTCGTCGACGGGGTGCGCAATGCGCTGGCGGCCACCGGCGTCGAGCCGTCGCTGCTGGTGCTGGAGATCACCGAGGGGCTGATCATCGACGACACCCAGGGCACGGTGGTCAAGATGAAGGAGCTGAAGTCGCTGGGCGTGCAGATCTCGATCGACGATTTCGGCACCGGGTATTCGTCGCTCTCGTACCTCAAGCGCCTGCCGATCGACGAGCTGAAGATCGACCGCAGCTTCGTGCGCGATGCACTGCGGGACTCGAACGACGCGGCGCTGATCGAGGCGATGCTGGCCGTGAGCCGGCACCTGGGGCTGATCGTGGTGGCCGAGGGCGTCGAGACGCTGGGGCAGCACAAGTTCCTGAAGGCACGCGGCTGCAACTGCTACCAGGGCTACTTCTACGGCATGCCTGTGCCGGCGGAGGAATTCATCGACGAGATGCTGCGGCGGGGCGGCCTGCCGATCGCCGACTGCGCGCGGGTGACGGAAAGCAGCTCCCGGCTCTGAGCACCGCGCCGGCGGGCCGTCAGTGCACGGGGTCGTGCTCGGCGGTCGTGCCGGTGGCCGGGCCGGCCTCTACGCCGTGCGCCCCGGCGGTGCAGGCGGCGGCGGGCGTCGAGGGGGCCGGGACACCCTCCGGCCGTACGCAGTTGCGGCCCTGCGCCTTCGCGGTGTAGAGCGCCTGGTCGGCGCGTTCGTACACCGACTCCCAGGCCTCCCCGTCCACGTCCGCGACGGCCCACCCGACGCTGACGGTGACGCCCTGGTCCGTGCCCAGCACGGGCGTGGCGGCGGTCGCGCGGCGCAGGCGCTCGGCCACCGTGGCGGCGTTGGCCGCGCTGGTCTCGGGCAGCAGCACGCAGAACTCCTCGCCGCCCAGGCGGCCCAGCACGTCCTGGTCGCGCAGCGCCGCCTGCCAGCGCGAGGCGCACACCCGCAGCACCAGGTCGCCGCCGGAGTGGCCGTACCGGTCGTTGATGTGCTTGAAGTGGTCGATGTCGAGCGCGAGCACGGCGGCCGTGGCGCCGCGGCGCTTCGCCCGGTCCAGCTCGCCGCGTGCCGTCTCGATGAAGGCGCGGCGGTTCACGACGCCGGTCAGTTCGTCGGTGGCGGCCAGGCGGCGCAGGTGGTGCTGCGCCGCCTCCATCGCGCGCCGCGAGCTTTGGGCGCGGAGCAGGAAGGCCGTGACGCCGAGCACCACCAGGCTCAGCAGCCCGCTGAGCACCAGCACGATGCGCAGGCGCGCGTAGTAGGCACCGAAGATCTCGTCCAGGCCGCGGGTGACCAGCACCGTGACCGGGAAGTCGTCGAGGCGCTCGTAGCTCACGAGGCGGGCGACGCCGTCGGTGGCCCCGCCGTCCGATACATAGGCGCCGCGAGCCTGCCGGCCGTAGTGCGCGTTGAACTGGGGCGTGTGGGACAGGTCCAGGCCGAGGTAGGCCGGGACCAGCGGGGCCCGCGACAGCAGGATGCCGTCGGTGCGCATCAACACGATCGAGCCGCCGTCCTTGAAGCGGATCCGCTCGTGCTCGGCGGCCATGCGCTCGATGTCGACCGCGGCGAAGACGACGGCCATGCGCGGCCCGGGCAGGTGGTCCGCGGCGGGGTGCGGGGGCGCGGTCAGCGCCCGCGACACCGGCACGTCCCGGCGCTGCGTGACGCGGCTCGTGACGGGGGCGCCCACGTGCAGGCCGTCGGCCGACAGGCCCTGGCCGAGGGTGTGCGCCGTGACGTAGCTGCGATCGGCGACGTTCGCCCGCGGCCGGCCGTCGGGGGAGGGCAGGTAGTGGAGGCCGCCCGCTTCGTCGACCAGCCGCAGGTCCATCGCGCCGCGCGATGCACGGCGCATCTCGTCGACCAGCGTCATCAGCCGCGGATCCCGCAAGGGGTCGGCGGTGGGGTGCGTCTGCAGCCAGAGGTCGATCGTGCGCAGGTCGCTGTCGATGGTGCGCAGCACGCCGGCCGACTGCTCGGCGACGGCGCCGGCCATCAGCGCCAGCTCGGCGCTGCGGTCCGCCAGCAGGTGCCGCTTCTGTTCCGCGATGAACCAGAGCGACACCGCCCAGGACCAGGTCAGCAGCGCCAGGATCACCAGCAGCATGCCGTGCCGCTGCAAGCGGGCGAGCAGCCGCGCCGCGGCGCGGCGCGCGGACGGTACGGAGGGCATGCTCGGGAGGGGAATCGCCACGGAACGACGTGCGATGGACTTCGACTTCCCCCGTATCGGCATCTTCCCTGGGCGGGCGCAGGGGGGGATTTGCCCATTCGTGCGTAGGCGTTCGCCCCGTGCCCACCCGCCGGGCGGCGGCACCGCCCTCCCGGCGGACCGCCGGCAGGATCGTCAGTCCTGCTTGCGGATGCGGACCGGGCCGCGCTTGGGGGCCGCGGGCGCCGCCGGCTCGGCCGCCGCGTCGAGGCCCAGGCTGGCGGCCAGCGCCTGCTCCGGCGTGGCCTCGGCGCCGGCCGAGGCGGCCTCGGCGGCGGCCTCGTCGGCCTTGATCACGCGGGTGTAGGGCGCCAGGATCTGCACCAGCTGCGCATAGACCTTGGCGTTGCCGGCGACGACCTCGCGCTGGTAGAGGTAGTCCGACTCGCCGGTGAAGTTGCCGATCAGGCCGCCCGCCTCGGTGATCATCAGCGAGCCGGCCGCGATGTCCCAGGGGTTCAGGCCGGTCTCGAAGAAGCCGTCGTAGTAGCCGGCGGCCACGTAGCAGAGGTCGAGCGCGGCAGCGCCTGGGCGGCGCACGCCCGCGCAGCTCTGCATGATCTCCTCGAACATCTTGATGTAGCGCTTGAAGTTGTCGCCGCGGCGGAACGGGAAGCCGGTGCCGATCAGCGCGTCGGACAGCCGGGTGCGGCGCGAGACGCGCAGGCGCTTGTCGTTCAGGAAGGCGCCGCGGCCCTTGGAGGCGTAGAACAGGTCGTTGCGGCTCGGGTCGTAGACCACGGCCTGCTGCACCACGCCGCGGTGGGCCAGCGCGATGGACACCGCGTAGACCGGGAAGCCGTGGATGAAGTTGGTGGTGCCGTCGAGCGGATCGATGATCCAGACGAACTCGCTGTCCTTCGCGCCCTGCGAGCGGCCCGATTCCTCGGCCAGGATGCCGTGGCCGGGATAGGCCTGCAGCAGCGTGTCGATGATGACCTGTTCCGCCGCCTGGTCGACCTCGGTGACGAAGTCGTTCGGACCCTTGTGGTTGATCTTCAGCAGTTCGAGGTCGAGCGAGGCCCGGTTGATGATGCTGCCCGCCGCGCGTGCCGCCTTGATGGCGATGTTGAGCATGGGGTGGAGCGTTTGCGACATGGGCGACCTATCGGAATCGTGGCGGAAGACGTGGGGACGTCGAAGGGGGCGGCAGCGGGGGCAAAGAGCGGCGCAGCGCGGACAATCCAGCCCCCGCTGCGGGAAAACCCGTCGATTTTAGCTGCGTGCCCCTGCCGATGACCACCGACCCGACCCGTTTCATCCTCGTCAACACCAGCCATCCCGGCAACGTGGGCGCGGCCGCGCGGGCGATGAAGGTCATGGGCTTCTCCGACCTGGTGCTGGTGCAGCCCCGGTTCGGCGACGTGCTGAGCCAGGAGGAAACGGTCGCGATGGCCAGCGGCGCGGCCGACATCCTGGTGCGCGCGCGCATCGTGGCCTCGATCGACGAGGCGCTCGACGGCATCGACCACCTCTGCGCCACCGCGATGACGCCGCGCGATTTCGGCCCGCCGACCCATGCACCGCGGGCGCATCTTCCGGCGCTGGCCGCGCGCGGCGCGCGGCTCGGCTTCGTCTTCGGCAGCGAGCGCTACGGGCTGCCCAACGAGGTGGTCTACCGCTGCCACGCCTGCCTGAGCATCCCGACCGACCCGGCCTACGGCTCGCTGAACCTCGCGCAGGCGGTGCAGGTGATCGCGTACGACTGGCGGCAGGCGCTGGGCGGCTTCGGCGTCGTGCCCCGGGCGCCCGCGGCGGCGCCGGCCGACGCCGCCGCCGTGCAGGGGCTGCTGTCGCACTGGCGGGAGGTGCTGGAGGCCATCGGCTACCTGGATCCGGCGGCCCCCAAGAAGCTGATGCCGCGCCTGAACCAGGCGGCCAACCGGCTCGACCTCACCGCCGACGAAGTGCACATCCTGCGGGGCATCGCCAAGACCGTGGCGCGGCTTGTCCCTCCCGCCGGCTGATATTCGCCGCACGCATACACTGGCTCGATTTCCACCTATCCGACGCCCATGTTCAGCCGATTGCGTGAAGACATCGCCTGCATCCTCGAGCGCGACCCCGCGGCGCGCTCGACGTGGGAGGTGCTCACCTGTTACCCCGGCCTGCACGCGCTGGTGCTGCACCGGCGGGCGAACTGGTGCTGGCACCACGGCTTGAAGTGGCTGGGGCGCTTCGTGTCGCACATCGGCCGCTTCCTGACGGGCATCGAGATCCACCCCGGCGCCACGGTGGGCCGGCGGGTGTTCATCGACCACGGCATGGGCGTGGTGATCGGCGAGACCGCGGAGATCGGCGACGAATGCACGATCTACCAGGGCGTCACGCTCGGCGGCACCTCGCTGTCGCGCGGGGCCAAGCGGCACCCGACGCTGGGCCGGGGCGTGATCGTCGGCGCCAATTCTCAGGTGCTCGGGGGGTTCACGGTGGGCGACGGGGCCCGCATCGGCTCGGGCGCGGTGGTGGTCAAGCCGGTGCCGCCGGGTGCCACCGCGGTGGGCAACCCGGCGCGCGTGATCCAGGCCGACGCCGAGGCCGCGCGCGAGGCGGCGGCCGCGCGCATGGGGTTCTCGGCCTACGGCGTGACGCAGGGCGACGATCCGGTGGCGCAGGCGATGAAGGGGCTGATCGACAACGCTTCGGGCCACGAGCACCAGATCGCGCTGCTGTGGCAGGCGATCGAGAAGCTGTCTTCGCGTTCGCGCGAGCTGCCCGGCGCCGACTGCGTGCCGCAGGACGCCCAGACCACCGAGCGTTTCGACGCCGACGGCCTCAACCGGCTCGTCAAGTGACCCGGGGCCCGGCGCCGCCGGGCCCTTCCGCTGCGCCTACAGCACGAACAGCAGCGGCACGCCCAGCAGCCACAGGCCTCGCCAGTCGCGCTCGATCTCCAGCTTCAAGGTGCCGCTGAATGGCGTGACGAAGCCGTCGGGCTCGACGCTGCGGTAGCGGAAATAGTAGGTGCCGGGCTGCTCGGGACGCGGCAGCGTCCAGTTCGGCGCATCCAGCTCCGCCCGCACGACGCCCTGCGTGAAGCCCTCGTCGCGCGCGAGTTCGACCTGCTGCCGGTCCTCGGGGCGGCCGGTCCAGCGCAGGTCGAGCTGCCGCCCGTCCGACGACAGCCCGCCGCCCGCGGCCGGCGGGGCCGCGCGCACCGTCAATGCCTGCGGGTCGCTCCACGGGCCCTGCGTGCGGCGCTCGCCCTGGGGCGGCCGTACGCTGGCGATGCGCCAGTGGTAGTTGCCGGCCTGGGGCAGGTGGACGGCGATGCGGGGCCCGACGATCTGCGGATCGGCAAAGACGAGCTGGGTGAAGGCCGCGTCGCGGGCCACCTGCAGGTGGTAGTGCTGCGCCTCGAGCGATTCCGCCCAGGTGAACCACACGGTGCCTGCGCCGACCTGGCCGCCTGCGCGGGGTGCCGAGGGGGCGGGCGGCTCGGGCCGGGCGGCCAGTGTGAAGCGGTGCGTGCTGTCGAGCCCTTCGATGCCCGACGCGTCGACACGCCGCACACGCAGCGACCAGTCGCCGTCGGGCAGCCCGGCGATGCGGACCTCGGCGCCGGCGGGCAGGCGTTCGTCGCTGACGATGCGCTCGAAGCGCTCGTCGTGCGCCACCTGCACGCGCAGCGCCGTCGCCTCGCCGGGCACCGCGAAGCGCACGACAGGGCGCTCGAAGGTGCCGGGCAGCTCGCCCAGCGCCGGGCCGGGCGGCAGCGGCCGCAGCACCGCGGCCGCTGCGGGGCCGCCCACGGCGGCGCCGTAGTGCATGGCGACGTCGACGCCGGCCTCCGGCCGGCCGGCCGGATCGGCGCGCACGAGGCCTTCGAGCACCTCGGTGCGGGTGCCGAGGTCGTCGCCGTGGTGCACGCGGTACTCGGTGCCGCGCACGCCGATCACGGCGGTCGGCGATTGCACTTCGAGCGGCTTGGCGCGCAGCAGCCGGGCGGCCAGCACTTCGAGCGACCCGCGCACCAGGCGCATGGTGCCGGCGAAGAAGCCGTCGTCGTCGGGGCGGGCCCCCACGCGGGCGCTCTGCGCGAGCCCTGCCTCGCTGGCCGGCTGCACCCGCACGCGGGAGCCGTCGTCCAGTTCGACGACGGCGGAGGCGTTGCCCGCCGTGGTCAGCGCCTGGCCGGCGCCCAGGATGGTGCCGGCCGAGGCGGGGCGGCCGTCGACGCGGACATCGCCCTCGACGCCCACGAGCCGGGCCGCCACCGGATCGGTGCGCAGCAGCCGCTGCGGCACGTTCAGCACCTGGCCGGGGTAGATGCGGTTGCCGTCGGGCAGGCGGTTCAGCCGGGCCACCTCGCGCCAGGCCGCGGGGCCGGCAAACACCTCGTTCGACAGGCGCCACAGCGTGTCGCCCTCGCGCACCTCGATCGGCAGCGTCGCTTCGGCGGCCGCGGCTGCCAGCGGCAGCAGCGCCAGCGCCAGGATCGGCAGGGCGCGCCTCATGCGGCGGTGCCTGCCTGGCGCAGGGCCGACTTCGGGCGGAACGCGCGGCACACGGCCGGATCGGTCTCGATGTACGGACCGCCGATCAGGTCGACGCAGTAGGGCACCGCGGCGAAGATGCCCGGCATCGGTGGCTCGGCCTGCGGCAGCCCTTCGAGCGTCTCGGCGATGGACTTGGGCTGCCCGGGCAGGTTGATGATCAACGCCTGCTTGCGGATGACGGCGACCTGGCGCGACAGGATCGCGGTGGGCACGAAGCGCAGGCTGATCTGGCGCATCTGCTCGCCGAAGCCCGGCATCACCCTGTCCGCGACGGCCAGCGTGGCCTCGGGCGTGAGGTCGCGCGGCGCGGGGCCGGTGCCGCCGGTCGTCAGCACCAGGTGGCAGCCGCGGTCGTCGACCAGCTCGCGCAGCGCGGCGCTGACGGCGGCCTCTTCGTCGGGCACCAGCCGCGTTTCCCAGTCGATCGGGTTGCGCAGCGCGCGGCCCAGCCAGTCGCGCAGGGCAGGAATGCCCTTGTCTTCGTAGACGCCGGCCGAGGCGCGGTCGCTCACCGAGACGAGGCCGATCTTGATGCTGTCGAACGAGGTCATCGCAGGGTGCTCCTCAAAGGCATGGGATTCGCCGTGCTGCGCGAGCGCCGGCGGCGGCGGATCAGTCGTCCTGCGCGGAGCGCTGCGTCTTGACGAACTGGAAAAGCTCGCGCCAGGCCTTGCCGTGCCGTTGCTCCGGCGGCAGCACCGCCTCCTTGCGGGCAGCGCGGATCAGGCTGCGCAGGTGCTGCAGGTCGGTGCCCGGCGACTCGGCCATCCAGCGCGTCAGCGCCTCGTCGTCGTTGACCAGCTCGAGGCGCCACTGCTCCAGCCGGTGCAGCTCCAGCGTGCTCTGGGCGCTGCCGAGCTGGGCCGCCGCCACGGCCTCGCGCAGCGGCTCGGTGTCGGTCCGGCGCATCAGCTTGCCGACGTACTGCAGGTGGCGCCGCCGGCCTTCATGCGACCGGATGCGGCGGGTCTCGCGCAGGGCCTCCAGCAGGGCCTCCGGCATCGGCACGCCGGCCAGGCGGTCGTCGGGCAGCGCCGCCAGGGCCTCACCCAGTCGTTGCAGCTCGTGCGCCTGCTTCTTGAGCAGCGTCTTGCTGGGGCGCTCGTCGGCGTCGGAAAGGTCGGTCGTGTTCGGTGGCATGGGCAGGCAGGAAGCGGCCTCTATGATAATTTGCGACCACCCATCCTCCACACACCTCATGTCCGATCACCGCGCCACCACCGCCAAGGGCTTTGCCTACACGCGAGAACAGTTCCAGCAATGCGTGGAGGATGCTTTGGCGATGGCGCGCAAGCTGGGCGCCAGCGACGCGGGCGCGGAAGCCTCGGAGGGCACGGGCCTGTCGGTGTCGGTGCGCAAGGGCGAGCTCGAGAACGTCGAGCGCAACCGCGACAAGTCGCTGGGCGTGGCGGTGTACCTCGGCCGCCGGCGCGGCAACGCCAGCACCTCCGATTTCTCCCAGGCCGCGATCGAGCGCACGGTGCGTGCGGCCTACGACATCGCGCGCTTCACGGCGGAGGACCCGGCGGCCGGCCTGCCCGACGAAGCCGACCTCGCCACCGCGCAGGAGGCGTCGCGCGACCTCGATCTCTTCCACCCGTGGGATGTCGACGCCGAGGCGGCCGCCGAGCTCGCCCACCGCTGCGAGGCCGCGGCGCTGGCCACCGACCGGCGCCGGATCACCAACTCCGAGGGCGCCGGCGTGTCGGCGCAGCAGTCGCACTTCTTCGCCGGCAACTCGCGCGGCTTCCGCGGCGGCTATGCCAGTTCGCGGCATTCGCTGTCGGTGGCGCCGATCGCCGGCCGCGGCGACGGCATGCAGCGCGATGCGTGGTACACCTCGATGCGCTCGGCCGGCGAGCTGGCGTCGCCCGAGGCCGTGGGCCGCTACGCCGCCGAACGTGCGCTGTCGCGGCTCAAGTCCCACAAGATCCCCACCTGCGAGGTGCCGGTGCTGTTCGAGTCGCCGCTGGCCGCCGGCCTGCTGGGCGCGTACGTGCAGGCGACCAGCGGCGGTGCGCTCTACCGCAAGGCCAGCTTCCTGGTCGACTGCCTGGGCAAGCCCGTGCTGGCCGACCACCTCGACGTGCGCGAGGATCCCTTCATCCTGCGCGGCAAGGCCAGCGCCCCCTTCGACGACGAGGGCGTGCGCACCCGGGCGCGCACGGTGGTGGAGGCCGGCGTGGCGCAGGGCTACTTCCTGTCGAGCTACTCGGCACGCAAGCTGGGCATGCGCACCACCGGCCATGCCGGCGGATCGCAGAACCTCACGCTGACCAGCCGGCTCACCCGTCCCAAGGACGACCTCGACGCCATGCTGCGCAAGCTGCACCGCGGCCTGTTCGTGATCGAGCTGATGGGCCAGGGCGTCAACTACGTGACGGGCGACTACTCGCGCGGCGCGGCCGGCTTCTGGGTCGAGAAGGGCAAGATCGTGCACCCGGTGGAAGAGGTGACGATCGCCGGCCACCTGCCGCAGATGCTGCGGCAGATCGTGGCGGTGGGGGCGGATGCCTACACGATGGGTGGCAAGACCACCGGCTCCATCCTGATCGAGAAGATGAAGGTCGCCGGCAGCTGACGGCGGCCGGGGCGCGTGGCGCGCCCTGCCGCCGGCCGCGCTCAGCCCAGGGCCTGGGCCTGCAGGAAGAGCCGGGTGCTGCGGGCGCCGCTGCGGCAGAACGCGAGGATGGGCCGCGGCAGCTCGGCCAGCAGCGCGGCGAAGGCCGCGATCTCCTCGGGCGACTGGTAGCCGCCGTTGACCGGCAGGTAGCGGTACTCCAGCCCCGCGGCACGCGCGGCAGCCTCGATGGCGGCGCTGGTGGGCTGGTCGGCACCGCCCTCGAAGTCGGGGCGGTTGTTCACCACGCTGCGGAAGCCGGCCTGGGCGGCCTGCGCCATCGCGTCGGGCGTGAGCTGGGGCGCGACGCAGACGTCGGGCGCCACGGGGGATGCGGGCAGTGTCATGGGGCCAAGCTTACTTGCTCAGCGCGGCTTTGACAGCCGCGGACACCAGTCCCATGTCGGCCTTGCCGGCCAGCCGGGCCTTCACGGCGCCCATCACCTTGCCCATGTCGCCGGGGCCCGCGGCACCCAGCTCGGCCACGATCGACCCCACCTCGGCGGCGATTTCCTCGGCCGTCAGGCGTTCGGGCAGGTAGGCCTGCAGCACCAGGATCTCGGCGCTTTCCTTGTCGGCCAGGTCGGCACGGGCCGCCTGCTGGTAGGCGGCGACCGAATCCTTGCGCTGCTTGATCAGCTTGTCGACCAGCGCGACGACCTGGGCGTCGTCGGCGACGATGCGCTCGTCGACCTCCTTTTGCTTGATGGCCGCGAGCAGCATGCGGATGGTGGACAGCCGGTCGGCTTCCTTCGCGCGCATCGCGCTCTTCATGTCTTCGGTGATGCGGTCCTTGAGGCTCATGGCGGTGCTTTCCTGAAGAGGGTGTCCCAGAAACGACAAAGCCCGCAGCGGCGTCCCGCGCGGGCTTGTGGCTTGCAGCGAGCAGCTCAGTAGAGCTTCTTCGGCAGCTGCATGCTGCGAACGCGCTTGAAGTGACGCTTGACGGCGGCTGCCTTCTTGCGCTTGCGTTCGGAGGTGGGCTTTTCGTAGAACTCGCGTGCGCGCAGTTCGGTCAGCAGGCCGAGCTTTTCGATGGTGCGCTTGAAGCGGCGCAGTGCAACGTCGAACGGCTCGTTCTCTTTGACGCGAATCGTGGTCATGTAACGGTGAATCCTGGTTTGTGCGCTCGGTGCCCGACGAGGTGCTTGAGTTCCGGAATCCGGTTTTCCGGCACACCAGGCGGATCGAGGCGCGGGTTTGCAGCAAAGACGGCGAGTATAGCGTGAAATTGGCGTTTGTCACATCGGCGCAAGCGCGGCCGCGCAGGCCGCGGCGCTGGCCCAGGCCCACTGGAAGTTGTAGCCGCCGAGCCAGCCCGTCACGTCCACCACCTCGCCGATGAAGTGCAGCCCGGGCTGCAGCCGGCTCTCCAGCGTCTGCTGGTTCAGCTCGCGCGTGTCGACGCCGCCGGCCGTCACCTCCGCCTTGCGCCAGCCCTCGCTGCCGTCCGGCAGCAGCTGCCAGGCCTGCAGGCTGGCGCCGAGGGCGTCGAGGTCGCGGTCGCGCACCTGTGGCATCGCCTGGGTCGCGTCGAGCCCCAGGCGGGCGAGCCAGGTGTCGGCCAGGCGCTGCGGCAGGTGCTGCGCCAGTTCGTTGCCGAGCTGCCGCTTCGACCGGGTCTTGGCGGCCTTGAGCAGCGCGGCCAGGTCGCGCCCGGGCGCGAGGTCGATCGTGACGGGTTCGCCGGGGCGCCAGTAGCTGGAGATCTGCAGCACCGCCGGCCCGCTCAGGCCGCGGTGGGTGAACAGCAGGTCCTCGAGGAAGCGCGTGCGGCGCTTGCCGCTGCCCGCGTCGATGTGCACCTCGAGCGACAGCCCCGCCAGCGCGGCGAACGGGGCCCAGGTGTCGGCCGCGAAGGTCAGCGGCACCAGCGCCGGCCGCGGCTCGACGATGCGGTGGCCGAACTGCCGCGCGAGGCGGTAGCCGAAGTCCGTCGCGCCGATCTTCGGGATCGACAGCCCGCCCGTGGCCACCACCACCCGCGGCGCGGCGGCGGGGCCCCGGTCGGTCTCGACCTCGAAGCCGCCTTCGCCGCGGCGCACGCCGCGCACCGCGCAGGGCTGCCAGCGCTCCACGCCGCCGGCCTCGCACTCGGCCAGCAGCATCTCGATGATGCGTTCGCTGCCCTCGTCGCAGAACAGCTGGCCGCGGTGCTTCTCGTGGAAGCCGATGCCGTGGCGCTGCAGCAGCGCGATGAAGTCCTGCGGCGTGTAGCGGGCCAGCGCCGAGCGGCAGAAGTGCGGGTTCTCCGAGAGGAACTGCGCCGGTGTCGCGTCGCGGTTGGTGAAGTTGCAGCGGCCGCCGCCGGAGATGCGGATCTTCTCGGCGAGCTTCGGGGCGTGGTCGATCAGCAGCACGCGGGCACCGGCCTGGCCGGCCATGGCGGCGCAGTGCAGGCCGGCCGCGCCCGCGCCGATCAGGATGGCGTCATATCGCAACATGGGGCGGCATCATAGGGGGGCGCCCCCTCTACACTGCCCCGCCATGAACATCCTGATCATCGGTGCCGGCCGCGTGGGGGAGAGCGTGGCCGAAAGCCTGGTCTCGGAGCGCAACGACATCACGGTGGTCGATACCGATCCGCGCCGCCTGGCCGCCCTGCAGGACCGGCTCGACCTGCGCGGCGTCGCCGGCAACGGCATCCAGCCCTCGGTGCTGCGCGAGGCGGGCGCCGACGACTGCGACATGCTGATCGCCTGTGCCGCCGCCGACGAGACCAACCTCGTCGTCTGCAAGGTGGCGCACGACGTGTTCAACGTGCCCACCACGATCGCCCGGCTGCGCTCGCCGGAGTTCGAGGGCGGCTCCGCGCTGCTGTCCAAGGACTCGGGCTTCGCGGTCGACGAGGTGATCTGCCCCGAGGCCTCGGTCACCAGCTACATCCGCAAGCTGGTCGACTTCCCCGAGGCGCTGCAGGTGCTGGAGTTCGTCGGCGGCCTGGTCAGCCTGATCACCGTGCGCGCCGTGCGCGGCGGGCCGATGGTGCAGCACAGCCTGGCCGAGCTGCCGCAGCTGGTGCCCGATGCCGACATGCGCATCGTCGCCATCTACCGCGGCAACGAATCGGTGCCGCTGGAGGGCAGCACGCGCATCGCGGCGGGCGACGAGGTCTTCGTGCTCGCCGCCACGCAGCACGTGCGCCACGTGCTGGGCGCGCTGCGCCAGATGGACAAGCCCGCCCGCCGCGTGATGATCGCCGGCGGCGGCCGCGTGGGCCTGCGCCTGGCGCGCGAGCTGGAGGCCGGCTACGACATCAAGCTCATCGAGTTCAACCGCCAGCGCTGCGACTACCTCGCGACCCAGCTCTCCGGCCGCACGCTGGTGCTGCACGCCGATTCCACCGACGAGGACCTGATGGAGGACGAGAACGTCCGCGAGATGGACCTCTTCGCGGCGCTCACCAGCGACGACGAGGACAACATCATGGCCTGCCTGCTCGCCAAGCGGCTGGGCGCGCGGCGCGTGCTCGCGCTGATCAACCGCCGCTCCTACGCCGACCTGGTGCAGGGCACGCAGATCGACATCGCGATTTCGCCGGCGCACGCGGTGATCGGCGAGCTGCTCACCCACATCCGCCGCGGCGACGTGGAGGCGGTGCACAGCCTGCGCCGCGGCGCGGCCGAGGCGCTGGAGATCGTCGCCCGCGGCGACGAGCGCAGCTCCAAGGTGGTCGGCCGCTGCGTCGAGCAGATCGCGCTGCCGAAGGGCGCGCAGATCGGCGCCCTGGTGCGCGGCCTGCACGGGGAGGGCGACGGGAAGCCCGGCGCGCCCCAGGTGCTGATGGCGCACCACGACACCGTGATCGAGACCGACGACCACGTGATCGTCTTCCTGCCGCACAAGCGCATGGTGCGGGACGTCGAGCGCCTGTTCCAGGTCGGCGTCACCTTCTTCTGACGATGCGTCCGCGAACCTCCCGGCGCCGTTCGAGGCGCGCCACCGCGTGGGGCGTCAGCGTGCTGCCGCTGGTGCCCATCATCGGCTTCATCGTGCTCGTCTTCGCGCTGACCATGCTGGTGCCGCTGGCCTTCGCATGGGGCGGCATGGACGAGGCGCGCTTCGCCTACGACGACGCCATCCTCGTCACCGCGGCCAGCGGCCTGGTGCTCTGGGCGGGCGGGCGGCGCTTCAAGCGCGAGCTGCAGCCGCGCGACGGCTTCCTGCTCGTCACGCTGGTGTGGACGGTGCTGCCCGCCTTCGCGACGCTGCCGCTGATGCTCTACCTCCCGGGCCTGAGCTTCACCGATGCCTACTTCGAGGCGATGTCGGCCTTCACCGCCACCGGCGCAACGGTGTTCACGCAGCTCGAGATGCTGCCGCTGTCGATCAACGTGTGGCGCTGCTTCCTGCAGATGGTCGGGGGGCTGGGCATCATCGTGCTGGTGGTGGCCGTGCTGCCGCTGCTGGGCGTGGGCGGCTCGCAGCTCTTCAAGGCCGAGACGCCGGGGCCGATGAAGGAGGCCAAGCTCACGCCGCGCATCGCCGAGACGGCGCGCGGGCTGTGGGTCGTCTACTTCGTGCTGTCGGCGGCCTGCATGCTGGCCTACCGCGCCGCGGGCATGAGCTGGGCCGATGCATTCATGCACAGCTGCGCCACGGTGGGGCTCGGCGGCTTTTCCAGCTACGACAACGGCTTCGGCCACTGGAACTCCCCGCTGCTCGACACCGTCGCGATGGTCTTCATGCTGCTGGCCGGCATCAACTTCGCGCGTTACTTCGTCGTCTGGCGCACGCGCTCGCTGCGCCCGCTGCTCACCTGCACCGAGGCGCGCTGGTACCTCGGCTGGATCGCCGCGACCATCGCCGTGATCGCGGTGTACCTGTCGGTCAACCGCACCTTCTCCGATCCGTGGCAGATGCTGCGCCACGTCTCGTTCCACGTCGTCTCGCTGGCCACCACCACCGGCTTCGTGTCGGCCGACTACGAGCAGTGGCCGCTGTTCGCCCCGGTGCTGATGTTCATGCTCGGCTGCTTCGCGAGCTGCGCCGGCTCCACCGGCGGCGGCATCAAGATGGTCCGCATGATCCTGCTGCTGAAGCAGGCGCAGCACGAACTGGTGCGCATCGTGCACCCGCGCGTCGTCAACCCCGTGCTGCTCAACGGCCAGGTGGTGCCGCAGACCGTGCTGGCCGCGGTGCTGGCCTACATGCTGATCTACGGCGGCTCGCTGATCGGGCTGACGCTGCTGCTGCTGCTGTCGGGGCTCGATCTCGTCACCGCCTTCTCGGCGATCGTTGCCTGCGTCAACAACATCGGCCCGGGCCTGGGCGAGGTGGGGCCGTCGGTCAACTTCCAGGGCCTGACGGACTACCAGACCTGGATCTGCACCTTCGGCATGCTGCTGGGCCGGCTGGAGCTGCTGACCGTGATGGTGCTGTTCACCCCGCAGTTCTGGCGAAAGTAGCCCGAAGATCGGGCAATTTTTGCAATCACAAAACGTCAAGTTCGCGCACAGCGCTCCGATACATCCCTGCACAAGCCTCGGCAGCCGGCTCTCCGGGCGGCTACCGAAACACACGTCGATTGGGCGCGCGGCCACCAGGCCGTGCATCACCGGGGTATTGCAGTATGGATGTAACCAATGCGCAGGGAGCGGCCTCGACGGCCGCCCGCGCCAGCCAGCGCTTCGTGATGCTGGCAGCCGCCGCGCCCGGCGCGGCAGGGGCCCTGGCCCTCCTGGCCCTGGCCCCGCTGGGCTGGACGAGCGGCGCCGCCGCCGGCCTGCTCGCCGCCGCCAGCGTCGCGGCGGCCCTGGCGGTGCGCCGCGCCGTCGGCCGCGAGACGCAGGCGCTCGACGCCTACGTCCAGAGCCACCAGCAGCTGGGTGAAGACCTGGCGCCGGTGTGGACGGGCCACATCGAGAACTCGCGCCACCAGATGGAAAACGCCGTGTCGGCGCTGACCGGCCAGTTCGCCGGCATCGTCGACAAGCTCGACCGCGCGGTGAAGGTGTCCGACACCTCGGCCGGCACCAGCGGCGAAGCCGGCCTGCTGGCCGTCTTCAACCGCAGCGAGGAGCAGCTCTCGTCGGTGGTGACCTCGCTGGAGGCCGCCAACCAGGGCAAAGCCGAGCTGGTCGAGCGCGTGCAGCAGCTGAGCCAGTTCATCCAGGAGCTGCAGCAGATGGCGACCGACGTGGCCGCCATCGCCGCGCAGACCAACCTGCTCGCCGTCAACGCCGCCATCGAGGCGGCGCGCGCGGGCGACGCGGGCCGCGGCTTCGGCGTGCTGGCGCAGGAGGTGCGCAAGCTGTCCTCCATGTCCGGCGACACCGGCAAGCGCATCGCCGACAAGGTGCGGCTGGTCAGCGAGGCCATCGTCGCCGCCAGCGAGGCGTCGCGTGCGTCCAGCAGTGCCGACGAGGCCTCGATGCACGGCGCGCGCGATGTGATCGCCCGCGTGCTGCACGACCTGCGCGCGGTGACCGACGGCCTGCTGCATTCCACCGAGGTGCTCAAGAGCGAGAGCATCGGCATCCAGGGGGAGATCTCTGGCGCGCTGGTGCAGCTGCAGTTCCAGGACCGCGTGGGCCAGATCCTCAGCCACGTCAAGCAGAACATCAGCCGCCTGCCCGACACGCTGGCGGAGAACCGCCGGCAGTTCACCGACACCCGCGTGCTCGCGCCCGTCTCGGCCGCCGCGCTGCTGGCCGAGCTGCAGAGCACCTACGCGATGGCCGACGAGCACCACGTGCACCAGGCCCAGGGCCAGGCGACCGCCCAGGCCACCGAATCCGAGATCACCTTCTTCTGAGCACCGCCATGTCCAAGACCATCATGATCGTCGATGACTCCGCCTCGCTGCGCCAGGTGGTCGGCATCGCCCTGCGCAATGCCGGCTACGACGTGCTCGAAGGCTGCGACGGCAAGGACGCGCTGTCCAAGCTGAAGGGCCAGAAGGTGCACCTGATGATCAGCGACGTGAACATGCCCAACATGGACGGCATCAGCTTCGTCAAGGCGGTGAAGCAGAACCCGTCCTACAAGTTCACGCCCATCGTGATGCTGACCACCGAGACGGCCGACGGCAAGAAGGCCGAAGGCCAGGCCGCGGGCGCCAAGGCCTGGGTCACCAAGCCCTTCAAGCCCGAGCAACTGCTCGGCGTGGTCCAGAAGCTGGTCCTGCCCTGAAGCCGCCGGGCCATCCGCCCGGTCCCCCCTTCGGCAACTACGGAGTGTTGCGATGACGACGAACCCATCCTCGGACGAGGCGGGCAGCGCCTGCCTGCGCCTCGACGGCGAACTGACGATCTACCGCGCGGCCGAACTCAAGCCCGTGCTGCTCGACGCCGTGCGGCGCAGCCCCGCGCCCTGCATCGATCTCTCCGGCGTGAGCGAGATCGACACCGCCGGCGTGCAGCTGCTGCTGCTGGCGCGGCGCGAAGCCGCCTCGCTGGCGCGCACGCTGCAACTCGGCACGCCCAGCGATGCCGTGCGCGAGGCCTTCGGCCTCTTCGAGCTGGCGCTGGACGCGCCCGCCGAGGCCGCCGCCGCGGCCTGATCCAGGACAAGCAAGGAAACCGCCCATGAACCTCGACCAGGCCCTGCAAACCTTCATCGCGGAAAGCCGCGAGCTGCTGGAGCAGATGGAAGATGCGCTGCTGTCGCTCGGCCACCTGCAGGACGACGACGCCACCTCGGAAGCCGTCAACGCGATCTTCCGCGCGGCGCACACCATCAAGGGCTCGTCGGGCCTCTTCGGCCTCGACGCGATCGTCGAGTTCACCCACGTCGTCGAGAGCGTGCTCGACGAGGTGCGCGCCGGCCGCATCCCGGTCGACCCGACCCTGGTGGCGCTGCTGCTCGGCTGCGGCGACCACATCGGCGCGCTGGTCGCGGCGGTCGATGCCGGCGGCGATGCGCCCGATCCGGCCCTGGTGGCCCGCGGCAAGCCGCTGTGCGACCAGCTCTGCGTCTACCTCGGCGGCACCGGGCGTGCCCACGCCGCCGCCGAAGCCACCGCGCAGGCCGAGCCGGCCGCCGGCGAGGCCGAGAACTGGCACATCTCCGTGCGCTTCGGCACCGGCGTGCTGCGCAACGGCATGGACCCGCTGGCCTTCATCCGCTACCTCGGCACGCTCGGCCGCATCACCCGGCTGGTGACGCTGGACGACGCGCTGCCCGAGGCCGACGAGATGGACGCCGAGTGCTGCTACCTCGGCTTCGAGATCGCGCTGCACACCACGGCCGACAAGGCCGCGATCGAGGCGGTGTTCGAGTTCGTGCTCGACGACTGCCAGCTGCGCATCCTGGCGCCGCAGCGCCGCATCGACGAGGTCGTCGCGCTGATCCGCTCGCTGCCGGAGTCGCCCGAGCGCCTCGGCGAGATCCTGGTGCGCTGCGGCACCGTCACCGCCCACGAGCTGGCGCGGGCGCTGCAGACCCAGGCGAGCGAGCAGCCGTCGACGCCGATCGGCCGCATCCTGGTGGAGCAGAACGGCGTGCCGCCGGCCGTGGTCGATGCCGCGCTCGACAAGCAACAGCGCTCGCGCGAGGCGCGCAGCACCGAGAGCCAGTCGATCCGCGTCGATGCCGCCAAGCTCGACCAGCTGATCGACCAGGTCGGCGAACTCATCATCGCCGCCGCGGGCGCGAACCTGGCGGCCCGCGCGGCGCGCGACGCCGAGCTGGTCGAGCTCAACAGCGCGGTGTCGCAGCTGGTCGAGCAGGTGCGCGACAGCGCCCTGCAGCTGCGCATGGTGAAGATCGGCGCCACCTTCAACCGCTTCCAGCGTGTGGTGCACGACGTGGCGCGCGAGCTGGGCAAGGACATCGCGCTCGAGGTGAGCGGCGAGGACACTGAGCTCGACAAGACGGTCGTCGAGCGCATCGGCGATCCGCTGACCCACCTGGTGCGCAACTCGATGGACCACGGCATCGAGCCGGCCGAGCTGCGCGCGGAGCGCGGCAAGCCGGCGCGCGGCGTGGTACGGCTCAACGCCTTCCACGACTCGGGCAGCATCGTCATCGAGGTCAGCGACGACGGCGGCGGGCTCAACCGCGAGAAGATCCTGGCCAAGGCCGTCGAGCGCGGCCTGGTCGAGCCCGGCAAGGTGCTGTCGGACGGCGAGATCTACAACCTGATCTTCGAGCCGGGCTTCTCGACGGCCGAGCAGGTCACCAACCTGTCGGGCCGCGGCGTCGGCATGGACGTCGTCAAGCGCAACATCACTGCGCTGCGCGGCAGCGTCGACATCGGCAGCCGGCCCGGCGAGGGCACCACCGTCACGGTGCGGCTGCCGCTCACGCTGGCGATCATCGAAGGCTTCCAGCTCGCGATCGGCAAGGCGGTGTTCGTCGTGCCTCTCGACGTGGTGGAGGAGTGCGTGGAGTACGAGGCCGACGCCGGCAACGACTACACCGACCTGCGCGGCGAGGTGCTGCCGCTGATCCGTTTGCGCGAGCTGTTCGAGCTGGGCGGCGAGCCCGGCCGGCGCCAGAACATCGTGGTCGTGCGCCACGGCAGCCAGAAGGTCGGCCTCGTCGTCGACACGCTGCTGGGCGAGTTCCAGACCGTCATCAAGCCCTTGTCGAAGATGTTCGCGCAGGTCAAGGGCATCAGCGGCTCCAGCATCCGCGGCAGCGGCGACGTGGCCCTGATCCTCGACGTCCCGGCCCTGGTGGGCCAGGCCCTGAACGCCAGCCACCGCAATGTCGACCGGCCGGCTTCCGCCGCGGGCGCGCAGCCTGCTTCGCATTCCTGAAAGGACACGCTCCATGTTCACCAACGTCAAGATCGGAACGCGGCTGATCGCCGGGTTCCTCATCGTCGCCGGCATCAGCGCGGTGGTCGGGGCGGTGTCGCTGACGAACGCCGCCAAGATGAACGACCTCGCCGAAGGCATGTACAGCCGCGAGCTGATGGGCCTGTCGCACATCAAGGAGGCCAACATCCAGCTGGTGGCCGTCGGCCGCGCCCGCTCCAACTTCCTGCTGGCCACCTCCGCCGAGGAGCGCGAGCGCCACCTGGCGTCGATCGCCAAGAGCAGCGCGCAGGCGAAGGAGTCGATCGACAAGGCCCGCCCGCTGTTCGTCAGCGACCGCGCCAGGGACCTGTTCAGCTCGGTCGGCAAGACCTGGGACGACTACCAGCGCGACATGCAGCATGCGCTCGGCGTGGCCGCCAAGAGCGCGCTGGCCGAACGCAACGACGAGCTCGCGCAGTCGATGGGCCGCGTGCGCGAGCGCGCCGATGCGCTGGACACGATGCTCGGCGAGCTGACGACCCAGAAGCAGCAGCGCGCCGAGGCCGCCTACGGCGAGGTCGAGGCGCTCTACCACGACAGCCGCAGCGTGATGGTCGCGCTGGTCACCGGCGGCGTGCTGCTGGGCATCGCGCTGGGCTTCTTCATCAGCCGCAGCGTCACCCGGCCGCTCAGCCGTGCCGTCAAGGCCGCCGATGCGCTCGCCGAGGGCGATCTCACCGTGGCGCTGGAGGTCAAGGGCCGGGACGAGACGGCCGCGCTGCTGAAGTCGATGCAGCACATGGTCGACCGGCTGTCGCGCGTGGTGCACGAGGTCAACAGCGGCGCGCAGGGCCTGGCCAGCGCGTCCGAAGAAGTGAGCGCGACGGCGCAGTCGCTGTCGCAGGCGTCGAGCGAGCAGGCCGCGGGCGTGGAAGAGACGAGCGCGTCGATCGAGCAGATGACGGCCTCGATCGCGCAGAACACCGAGAACGCGAAGGTGACGGACGGCATGGCCACCAAGGCGGCGAGCGAAGCGGCCGAAGGCGGCGAGGCGGTGAAGGCCACGGTGGTGGCGATGAAGCAGATCGCGCAGAAGATCGGGATCATCGACGACATCGCGTACCAGACGAACCTGCTGGCGCTGAACGCGGCGATCGAGGCGGCGCGAGCGGGCGAGCACGGCAAGGGCTTCGCGGTGGTGGCGGCGGAGGTGCGCAAGCTGGCCGAGCGCAGCCAGGTGGCGGCGCAGGAGATTGGCACGGTGGCGTCGAGCAGCGTGGAGCTGGCCGAGCGCGCGGGCAAGCTGCTCGACGAGATGGTGCCGAGCATCAAGAAGACCTCGGACCTGGTGCAGGAGATCACCGCGGCATCGGAAGAGCAATCCTCGGGCGTGGGCCAGATCAATGCGGCGGTGGGGCAGCTGAGCACCACGACGCAGCAGAACGCGTCGAGCTCGGAGGAGCTGGCGGCCACGGCCGAGGAGATGAGCGCGCAGGCCGAACAGCTGCAGCGCACGATGGCCTTCTTCCGCCTCGACGAGCAGAACGCACCCTCCGAGGCCGCCGCCCCCGCGCGCCGGGCCGTGAGCGCCGCGCAGGCCGCGTCGCGCCGTTCCGCATCGCCGGCGCGCCCGGCTGCCCGGCGCGTGGCCGTCGCCGACCCGGTCGACGAAGCGAATTTCACGTCGTTCTGACGACAGCCCCTGATCCCCGAGAAAGACGACGATGAACTGGTTCCTGCGATTGAAGCTTGCCCACAAGCTGCTTCTGACCTTCCTGACCTGCTCGGTGCTCACCGCGGTGGTGGGCGGCTACGGGCTGCTGCGCATCGGCGAGCTGAGCGGGATGCTGCGCCACACCTACACAGGCACCGTGCTGCCCGCCCAGCATGTGGCGGAAGCGTCGGCGCGGCTCAGCGCCCACTCCCGCGCCTACGTGCGGCTGCCCGCGCTGAAGGATCCCGCCGACGTGAAGGACGCCGTCGGCCGTGCGCAGGCGCACATCGACAAGTTCCGCAAGGCGATCGACAGCTACCGCGCCGCCAACCTCGGCGACAAGGAAAAGGCGCTGCTCGCCCAGCTCGACAAGCAATTCCCCAATTACCTGGCCCAGAACGACAAGGTGGCCGAACTGGCCGCCGCCGGCAAGTTCGACGAGGCGGCCGAGCATAGCAACGAGGCGACCCGCAAGGCCGTCAACGCGCTGGAGGCGGTGATGTCCGAAGTGATCGACGAGCTGAGCGCGCAGGCCGCCGCCACCAACGAGGCAGCCGATGCCGCCGCGCAGAGCGCGCGCACCGTGCTGCTGGCCGTGGTCATCGGCTCGGTGGTGCTGGCGGTGCTGATGGGCCTGGGGGTCACACGCATCATCGGCCGCCAGCTCGGCGGGGAGCCCAGCCACGCCGCCGACGTGCTGCGCCAGGTGGCCGACGGCAACCTGCAGGCGAGGATCGACCTGCGTGAAGGCGACACCAGCAGCCTGCTGTACGCGGTGCGGCAGATGATCGGCCGGCTGCAGCAGGTCATCGAGGGCCAGCGCCGCGTGGTGGAAGCGGCCAACCGCGGCAACTTCACCGAGCGTGTCGAGCTGGCCGGCCTGCAGGGCTTCCAGCAGGAGATGGGCCAGGGCGTGAACCAGCTCGTCTCGACCGTCGGCACCAGCATCGACGACGTGGCCGAGGTGATGGGCGCGCTGTCCGACGGCGACCTGACGCGCCAGATCGAGCGCGAATACGACGGCAGCTTCGCGGAGATGAAGGACCATGTGAACCGCACGGTGTCGCAGCTGGCGCAGGTGGTGGCCGATGTGAACAGCGCGGCCGAGGCCTTGTCCGGCGCGTCCGAAGAAGTGAGCGCGACGGCGCAGTCGCTGTCGCAGGCGTCGAGCGAGCAGGCCGCGGGTGTGGAAGAGACGAGCGCGTCGATCGAGCAGATGACGGCGTCGATCGCGCAGAACACCGAGAACGCGAAGGTCACCGACGGCATGGCCACCAAGGCGGCGAGCGAAGCGGCCGAAGGTGGCGAGGCGGTGAAGGCGACGGTGGTGGCGATGAAGCAGATCGCGCAGAAGATCGGGATCATCGACGACATCGCATACCAGACGAACCTGCTGGCGCTGAACGCGGCGATCGAGGCGGCGCGAGCCGGTGAACACGGCAAGGGCTTCGCGGTGGTGGCGGCCGAGGTGCGCAAGCTGGCCGAGCGCAGCCAGGTGGCGGCGCAGGAGATCGGCACCGTGGCGTCGAGCAGCGTGGAGCTGGCCGAGCGTGCGGGCAAGCTGCTGGACGAGATGGTGCCGAGCATCAAGAAGACCTCGGACCTGGTGCAGGAGATCACCGCGGCGAGCGAGGAGCAGTCGTCGGGCGTGGGCCAGATCAACGCGGCGGTGGGGCAGCTGAGCACCACCACGCAGCAAAACGCGTCGAGCTCGGAGGAGCTGGCGGCCACGGCCGAGGAGATGAGCGCGCAGGCCGAACAGCTGCAGCGCACGATGGCCTTCTTCACGCTGGCCGCCGGCGGCCGGCGCACCGAAGCCGAGGCCGCGGCACCCGCCCGCCATGCCATCGGCCACGCGAAGGCGGCCGCACGTCGTGCCGCCCGCAGCGAACCGGCACCGGCGCCGCGGCGCGCCCGCCCTCTGCCGGCCGGCGCCGGCAACGTCGACGAGTCGAACTTCACATCGTTCTGACGCGGTCCGCCCGTGAGGGAGCGGGCGCGCGGTGTCACATCAACACATCGAGAGGGATTCCATGCTCAACGATTTCAAGATAGGCACCCGCCTGATCGCAGGGTTCGTCCTGGCGGCGCTGATCGCGGCTGTGGTCGGTGCCGTCGGCATCCGCAACTCGTCGCAGATGAGCGATCTGGCGGAGGTGATGTACACGCGCGAACTCCTCGGGCTGTCCTACATCAAGGAAGCCAACATCAACCTGATCTACCTCAGCCGCGCGCGCGGCAACATGTTGCAGGCCACGACTCAGCAGGAGCGTGACGCGGCGCAGGGCGCTGCGGAGCGCAGCATCAAGGCGACCAAGGAATACATCGAGAAGGCCCGGCCGATGTTCGTGAGCGAGCGCGGCAAGGAGATGCTGGCGTCCTTCGACAAGAACTGGGATGCCTACCAGCTCGACATCCAGCGCTGGATGACGGTGGCGACGGCCACCAGCCTGGCCGACCGCAACGAAGCGCTGCAGCAGGTCAGCCGCGCCGTGTCCGAAGGGACCACCAAGCTCGACGACCTGATGGGCGAACTGACGAAGCTGAAGGAGGCGAACGCCAGCGAAGCCAACGACACCACCACCGCGCTGTACGAATCGAGCCTGGTGATCATGGTCAGCCTCGTGGTGGGCGGCGTGCTGCTGGGCATCGCGATGGGGCTGATCATCAGCCGCAGCGTCACGCGGCCGATGTCGCGCGCCGTCGAGGCCGCCGAGCGCATCGCCAAGGGCGACCTGTCGGTGAAGATCGAGGTGCAGGGCAAGGACGAGACTGCGCAGCTGCTGCAGGCGATGCAGCGCATGGTCGAGGCGACGGGCACCAGCGTCGGCGACGTGGTGCGCGTGATGGGCGCGATGGCCGAGGGCGACCTCAAGCAGCGCATCGACAAGAATTACGAAGGTGTGTACGTCGACCTGAAGACCTATGTGAACGAGACGGTCGACCGCCTCTCGCAGGTGGTGACGGAGGTCAACAGCGCGGCGGAAGCGCTGGCCGGCGCCTCGGAAGAGGTGAGCGCGACGGCGCAGTCGCTGTCGCAGGCGTCGAGCGAGCAGGCCGCGGGTGTGGAAGAGACGAGCGCGTCGATCGAGGAGATGACGGCGTCGATCGCACAGAACACCGAGAACGCGAAGGTGACGGACGGCATGGCCACCAAGGCGGCGAGCGAAGCGGCCGAAGGTGGCGAGGCGGTGAAGGCCACGGTGGTGGCGATGAAGCAGATCGCGCAGAAGATCGGGATCATCGACGACATCGCGTACCAGACGAACCTGCTGGCGCTGAACGCGGCGATCGAGGCGGCGCGTGCGGGCGAGCACGGCAAGGGCTTCGCGGTGGTGGCGGCCGAGGTGCGCAAGCTGGCCGAGCGCAGCCAGGTGGCGGCGCAGGAGATCGGCACGGTGGCGTCGAGCAGCGTGGAGCTGGCCGAGCGCGCGGGCAAGCTGCTCGACGAGATGGTGCCGAGCATCAAGAAGACCTCGGACCTGGTGCAGGAGATCACCGCGGCGAGCCAGGAGCAGTCGTCCGGCGTCGGGCAGATCAACGCGGCGGTGGGACAGCTGAGCCAGACCACGCAGCAGAACGCATCGAGTTCTGAAGAACTCGCCGCAACGTCCGAAGAGATGAGTGCGCAGGCCGAGCAGCTGCAGCGCACGATGTCCTTCTTCAAGGTGGCCGGCGGCCGGCGTACCGAAGCGGAGGCCGCCGCGCCTGCCCGCAAGGCCGTCCAGCGCATGAAGGCGCCGTCACAGGGTGCATCACGCGCCGCACCGCGCCACGCCGCCCACGTCGACCCCGTCGACGAAGCGTCATTCACCTCTTTCTGATGGCTTGAAGCCACCCCAACATGTTCTCTTCCATGAAGATCGGCACGCGCATCGGCCTGGGCTTCGCCGCGGTGATCGTGCTCATGCTCGCGATGGGTGGCTTCGCCATCCTCCAGATGGGCAAGGTCAACGACTCGTCGACCGACATCGCCGACAACTGGCTGCCCAGCATCCGCTACGTCGAGGAGATGAATACCAACACCTCCGACCTGCGCATCCTCGAGCTGCAGCACGTGATCTCGGAGAAGCCCGAGGACATGCAGCGCTTCGAGCGGGCCCATGCCGAGCTGATGAACGTGTTCGGCCGCAACCGCGACCACTACGCCAAGCTCATCTCGACGCCGGAGGAGCGGGCGATCTACGAGACCTTCTCGAAGCAGTTTGACGCCTACCTCGTGGTCCACAACCGCGTGGTCGAGCTGTCGCGCGGGCTGAAGACGCAGGAAGCCATGGCCCTGCTCAACGGCGACGCGCAGCGCCTGTTCGACGAGCTGTCGGGCCAGCTGCAGAAGCTGGTCGACATGAACGTCGCCGGTGGGGCTGCCGCCAGCGAGGCCGGCGACGTGCTGTACGACAGCGCCCGCGGCTGGATCGTCGGCGTGATCGCGCTCTGCGCGGTGCTGGCCGTGGCGATCTCCACCTTCATCGTGATGGGCCTGCTGAAACTGCTGGGCGGCGAACCGGCCTACGTGTCGGAGATCGCGGGCAAGGTGGCGCGCGGTGACCTGGCGCTGGAAGTGCGCACCAAGCCGAACGACGAGACCAGCGCGCTGGCCGCGATGAAGCGCATGGTCGACAAGCTCAAGCAGGTGATCGAAGGCCAGCGCCGCGTGGTGGCTGCGGCCAACGAGGGCCGGTTCGACGTCCGTGTCGACCTGAAGGGCCTCGAGGGCTTCCAGCAGGAGATGGGCGAGGGCCTCAACACGCTGGTGGCCACCATCGGCGGCAGCATCGACGACTCGGTGCGGGTGATGGGCGCGATCGCGCAGGGCGACCTGGGCAAGACGATCGACAAGCCCTACAGCGGCGCCTTCGGCGAGATGAAGCAGTACGTCAACAACACGGTCGGCAAGCTGCAGCAGGTCATCGAAGGGCAGCGGCGCGTGGTGGCCGCGGCCAACCGCGGCAACTTCGAGGAGCGTGTGCCGCTCGAAGGCCTGCAGGGCTTCCAGCGCGAGCTGGGCGAAGGCCTGAACGAACTGGTGGCCACCACGGGCGGCAGCATCAGCGACGTCGTCCGCGTGATGGGCGCGATGTCGGAGGGCGACCTGACGCAGTCGATCACCAAGGACTACCAGGGCGCCTTCGGCGAGATGAAGCAGTACGTCAACAACACCGTGGGCAAGCTGGCCCAGGTGGTGGCCGAGGTCAACAGCGGCGCCGAAGCGCTGGCCGGTGCCTCGGAAGAGGTGAGCGCGACGGCGCAGTCGCTGTCGCAGGCGTCGAGCGAGCAGGCCGCGGGCGTGGAAGAGACGAGCGCGTCGATCGAGCAGATGACGGCGTCGATCGCGCAGAACACCGAGAACGCGAAGGTGACGGACGGCATGGCCACCAAGGCCTCGAGCGAGGCGGCCGAAGGCGGCGAGGCGGTGAAGGCCACGGTGGTGGCGATGAAGCAGATCGCGCAGAAGATCGGGATCATCGACGACATCGCGTACCAGACGAACCTGCTGGCGCTGAACGCGGCGATCGAGGCGGCGCGTGCGGGCGAGCACGGCAAGGGCTTCGCGGTGGTGGCGGCGGAGGTGCGCAAGCTGGCCGAGCGCAGCCAGGTGGCGGCGCAGGAGATCGGCACCGTGGCCAGCAGCGTGGACCTCGCCGAGCGCGCGGGCAAGCTGCTCGACGAGATGGTGCCGAGCATCAAGAAGACCTCGGACCTGGTGCAGGAGATCACCGCGGCGAGCCAGGAGCAGTCGTCCGGCGTCGGGCAGATCAATGCCGCCGTCGTGCAGCTGAGCCAGACCACGCAGCAGAACGCATCGAGTTCTGAAGAACTCGCCGCAACATCCGAAGAGATGAGTGCCCAGGCCGAGCAGCTGCAGCGCACGATGTCCTTCTTCAAGCTGAACCCCGGCCAGCGCGTGGACGCGGAGGCCGCGGCCCCGGCGCGCCGCGTCGTGCGTGCCGCCCAGGCGTCCTCGCGCCGCAGCAGCGCAGCCGCGCCGCGCACGGCGGCGGCCGCGGTGGCGGCGGTCGACGAGGCCCACTTCACGTCTTTCTGAGCGGAGAACCCAGATGAACGCAACGCTTTCGGGCAGCCCCGCTGCTGCCGCCCACCACCCCGGCGCGCTCGCGGGCGAGCCGCAGCAGTACCTGACCTTCATGCTGGGCGGCGAGACCTATGCGCTCGGCATCCTGGCGATCAAGGAGATCATCGAGTACCGCGGCCTGACCGAGGTGCCGATGATGCCGCCGTCGATCCGCGGCGTGATCAACCTGCGCGGCGCCGTCGTGCCGGTGATGGACCTGCAGGCCCGCTTCGGCCGCCCCGCCAGCGAGACGACCAAGCGCACCTGCATCGTCATCATCGAGGTCGAGTCCAACGGCGAGCGCCACGTGCTCGGCGCCGTGGTCGACGCCGTCAACGAGGTGCTGGAGATCCCCGCGGCCGACATCGAGCCGCCGCCGTCCTTCGGCACCCGCATCCGCAGCGACTTCATCCACGGCATGGGCAAGGTGCACGGCAAGTTCGTGATCCTGCTGGCGGCCGAGCAGGTGCTGTCGGTCGACGAGATCGCCGCGGCCGGGCAGGCCGCCGAAGCGGGCCTCGCCCACTGAGGACGGCAGCATGACATCGGCGATCACCGATCGCGAGTTCGAGCGGTTCCAGGGCTTCATCCACGGGGCCGCCGGCATCACGCTGTCCTCCGCGAAGAAGGCCCTGGTGTCCGGCCGGCTGGCCAAGCGCCTGCAGCACCACAAGCTCGAACGCTACACGGACTACCTGGCCCTGCTGGACAGCGGCCAGGCGGCCGACGAGGTGCAGATCGCGATCGACCTGCTGACCACCAACGAGACCTACTTCTTCCGCGAGTCCAAGCACTTCGACCTGCTGCGGCAGATGGCCGCGGACGCCCCGCGTGCACAGACCTTCCGCGTCTGGAGCGCGGCCTGCTCCAGCGGCGAGGAGCCGTACAGCATGGCGATGGTGCTGGCGGACGTGCGCTCCGACCGGCCGTGGGAGGTGCTGGGCTCCGACATCAGCTCCCGCGTGCTGAAGCGCGCCCGTGCGGGCCACTACCCGATGGAGCGGGCGCGGCAGACGCCGCCGGCCTACCTGAAGCGCTTCTGCCTGAAGGGCAAGGACGAGCAGGAGGGCACGCTGCTGATCACGCGCACGCTGCGCGACCGCGTGCGGCTGCTGCACGTCAACCTGAACGAGACGCTCCCGGGCGAGCTGGGCACGTTCGACATGGTGTTCCTGCGCAACGTGATGATCTACTTCAACGCCGAGACCAAGCGGCAGGTGGTCGAGCGCGTGCTGGGCACGCTGCGCCGCGGCGGCATCTTCGTCGTGGGGCACTCCGAGAGCCTCAACGGCATGATGAACGGCGTGCAGCAGGTCTCACCCTCCATCTACCGCAAGCTGTGAGCCTCTGAGGAGATCCTGATGGATGCGGGCAAGCCGGCGCCGCCGGCGCGGCGCGAGGCGGTTCTGGTCGTCGACGACAGCGTCGTGCAGCGCCAGCACGCCGCCGGCCTGTGCCGCGCGCTCGGCGTCGGGGAGGTGCACGAGGCGCAGCACGGCCGCGATGCGCTGGCCCTGCTCGACGCGATGCCCCACCCCCCGTCGCTGATGGTCATCGACCTCGAGATGCCGGTGATGGATGGCTTCGAGCTGATCCAGCAGATGGGCAAGCGCGGCCTGCGCATCCCCTTCCTGGTGGCATCCAGCCGCGAAGGGGCGCTGGTGCGTGCGGTCGAGGTGATGGCGGCGACGCTGGGCATGCCCCTGCTGGGCGGCGTGGCCAAGCCGCTGACGGCCGAGGTGCTGGCCGGCGCGCTGCAGGGCAGCCACGAGGTGGATGCGCGCGCCGTGGCAGCCGCCGTGCCCAATGCGCAGCCGCCCATTGCCCCCGAGCTGCTGGCCGCGGCGCTGCAGGCGGGATCGGTCGTGCCGCACTACCAGCCCAAGGTCGACATCCGCACCGGGCTCGTGCGCGGCGTGGAGGTGCTGGCCCGCTGGACCGATCCGGTGCTCGGCGTGGTGCCGCCCGACCGCTTCATCGCGACAGCCGAGCAGCACGGCCTGATCCACGGCCTCACGCGGTCCATCCTCGACCAGTCGATGGCGCAGGTCGCACACTGGAATGCGCGCGGGCTGGTGCTGTCGCTGGCGGTCAACCTGTCGCCGCTGCTGCTGCAGACGCCCACGCTGGTCGAGGAGATCAGCGCACTCCTGGCCCACCATGGCGTGGCCGCCGGGCAGCTGGTACTGGAGATCACCGAGGGCTCGCTGGTCGGCTACGACGCCGGCACGATGGGCCTGCTGGCGCGGCTGCGCATGCGCGGCGTGGGGCTGTCGATCGACGACTACGGCACTGGCTTCTCGTCGATGCAGCAGCTCGCGCGCATCCCGTTCACCGAGCTGAAGATCGACCGCTCGTTCGTGCACGGCGCGCACCGCCAGGCGCACCTGCGGGTGATCCTGCAGTCGGCGCTGGAGATGGCGGGGCGGCTGGGCCTGGTGTCGGTGGCCGAGGGGGTCGAGACGATCGACGACTGGCGGCTGCTGCAGGAGTTTGGCTGTACCGTGGGGCAGGGCTTCCTGGTCGCGCGGCCGATGGTGGGCGGGGCCTTGCCGCGCTGGATGAAGAGCCACGAGCGCCGCCTGCCGGAGCTGCGCATGCCGCGGACGGCGGCGCGGGCCGCGGCCGAAGAGGAGACGAAATGAAGACGATCAAGGTCCTGGTGGTGGACGATTCCGCCGTCGTGCGCCAGGTGCTGGCGGGCCTGCTGGCCGAGGCGCCGAACATCGAGGTCATCGCCGCCTGCGCCGACCCGGTGCTGGCCCAGGAGCGCATGCGCCAGCAGTGGCCCGACGTGATCGTGCTCGACGTGGAGATGCCGCGCATGGACGGCATCACCTTCCTGCGCAAGATCATGGACGAGCGGCCGACGCCGGTGGTGATCTGCTCGACGCTGACCGAGAAGGGCGCCAAGACGACGCTGGAGGCGCTGGCCGCCGGTGCGGTGGCCATCGTCACCAAGCCCAAGCTCGGGCTCAAGCAGTTCCTCAGCGAGGCGGCGCAGGAGCTGATCGGCACCGTGCGCGCCGCGGCCCAGGCCAACGTGCGGCGCTCGCCGGTGCGCCCCGCGCCACCGCTGACGCCCACCGCCAAGCACAACGCCGACGTGATCCTGCCGCCGCAGGTGCAGGGCACGCGCGCGATGGCGCAGACCACCGAGCGCGTGGTGATGATCGGCACCTCGACCGGCGGCACCCAGGCGCTGGAGGTGGTGCTGACGGAGCTGCCCCGCGTGTCGCCCGGCATCGTGATCGTGCAGCACATGCCGGAGAAGTTCACCGCCGCCTTCGCGGCACGGCTCGACAGCATCTGCCGCATTACCGTGAAGGAGGCCGCTACCGGCGACCGCGTGGTGCCCGGCCAGGCGCTGATCGCGCCGGGCGGCAAGCACACGCTGCTGCGCCGCAGCGGCGCGCAGTACCACGTGGAGGTGGTCGACGGGCCGCTGGTCAACCGCCACCGCCCGTCGGTGGACGTGCTGTTCCGCTCGGCCGCCAAATGCGCGGGCGGCAATGCGCTGGGCATCATCATGACGGGCATGGGCGACGACGGCGCCGCCGGCCTGCTGGAGATGCGCACGGCCGGCGCCGCGACGATCGCGCAGGACGAGCAGAGCTGCGTGGTCTTCGGCATGCCGAAGGAAGCCATCAAGCGCGGCGCGGTGGGACGCACGCTGCCGCTGGGCGCGCTGGCGCGCGAGATCTCGGCGCTGCAGCGGATCTGAGCCTGCCGGCCTGCGGCAGGTTCAGGCCCGCGGGCCGAGCCTGTCCCGGACCACGGCCAGCAGGTCGCGGCTGTTGGTGGTCGAAGGGTGCCGCGGTCCGAGTTGCGGCGAGGCGCACTGCGCGTCGAAGACGGCCTGGATGATCGGGAGCGCTTCGTCATGGCGTCCCAGGAAGTACAGGACCTGGGCCTGCATGTACCGGCAGATCAGGATCGACGGATGGTCCGGCCCGTGGCCCGGCGCGGCGCCCTGCGCGGCGACGAGGGCCACGCTCATGGACAGCGCTTCGTCGTACCGCCCCAGGCTGACCAGGATGCCGACGAGCACGTACCGCGCGGTCAGCGTCGACGGGTGGTCGGGCCCCATGTCCGGCAACGCACTTTTCACCGAGACGACGGCCCGGATGTGTTCCAGCGCTTCGTCGTGGCGCCCGAGGCTTTCCAGGATGTGCGCGAGCAATTGCCGGCTGGTCAGCGTCGAGGGATGTTGCGGCCCGCCATGCGGTGAGGCGGCCTGTGCATCGAAGACGGACTGGATGACGGCGAGGGCTTCGTCATGGCGATCGAGCCGGTGCAGGACGCTCGCGAGCACATGCCGGCTGGTCAGCGTCGACGGGTGGTGGGTGCCGAAGTCCGGCAAGGTGCACCATCCGTCCGCGACGGCCTCGATCTCAGCCAGTGCATCGTGGTAGCGGCCGAGCTGTTCCAGCAAGCCGGCCCGCGTGTGCCGGCAGGACAGGGTGGAGGGGTGGACCGGACCGATGCCGGGCCGTCCGCTCATCGTGCCGACGACGGCCTCGATGTCGGCGAGCGCCTCGTCGAAGCGGCCGAGCCGCATCAGGACCTCGGCGCGCAGCCGCCGGCTGGCGAGCGTCGAGGGGTGGCCGGGTCCATAAGCCGGGGAGGCATGTTGTGAGACGACCACGGCCTGGATGGCGGAGAGTGCCTCGCCGAAGCGCCCCAGCCCCTCGAGGGCCCTGGCGCGCACCTCGCCACAGGCCATCGCGAGTTCGCAGCGGTCGCCCAGATTTGCTTCGATGAGGGGGGCCGCTTCGTCCAGCAGCACCAGTGCCAGCCGATGGCGGCCCCGGCCGGCGAGCGCGCCGGCTTCGTCGACGAGCTGCCGCGCGTGGTCGATGGCCTCGATGCTGACCTGGTGCGGTCCGCTGCCGGGCCCGAGGTGCTGCAGTGCTTCCACGAAGGACCCTTCGGGCTGCGCTTCGAGCGCCATCAGGGTGCGCAGATCCTGTGCGAGATCGATGGCGTCGCGATGGCCGGGGTCGAGGCACCCGGCCGCGGCGGCGTAGCGCAGTCCGACGGTCAATCCGTCGGCCCGGTCGTTCCCGACGGATCGGCCCAGCGCCCAACGGGCCCGCGCATGCAGGATGCCGGCGACATCGGGGCCTTCCTCTTCGAGCCAGGTGGCCAGGACGCCTTGTGCCCGGGCGTGGTTGCGGTCCTTCCATTCCCGCCGCGCCCGGGCGAGCGCGGTGGCCGCGAGACGGGCCTCGAGCGCTGCACGAGCCTCCTCGACCCGGGCGCTCTTCACCTTCTCCTGCGCGAGCTTGGCCTGCGCATCGGCAAGCACTTCCTGCACATGCCTGCGCAGCGCCGCGTCGCGGTCGAAGCGATGCTTCATCCACAGGCCGAAGAACCAGCCGCCGAGGGCGAAGACCGGTACGGCGATCCCGAAGAAATTGGCGGCGGGGCCCATCTGCTCGAGCACCGACCACAGCCCGGCGAGCCATGCCGGCGTGCCGGGAGGAAGCAGCGAACCCTTGACCACGGCGGCCGACGCTGCCGCACTCACCGACTCGACCATTCGCCGTGCTCCCGACCCCTGCGATCGGGCGATGGTCTGCGAGAAGGCCTGGATCGTGCAAGCCGGGGCTGGCCCGGGGCCTGCCGCGTCAGGCCGCCGTGCCGACCCGTCCCGCGCCCTCCATCGCGGCGAGCGACTTCATCACCAGCGCGACCTGCGTCTCCAGCGGATCGGGCGCGGGCTTCTCGCCGCTCATCACGGCCTGGATGTAGAGCGCGGTGGTCGCCGCGTCGTGCGTGCGTGGCAGCAGCGGCATCGTGGCGAGCACGCCTTCCTGGGCCGGACAGCCCAGCTCGGGCCGCGGCTGGCCGTCGATCCAGCTGTCGATGCGGGGCTGGCGCCGCGGATCGGCCACCGCCTCGCCCTCCGTGCCCCGCAGCAGCATCATCGTGGCGCCCGACTGCCGCGCATAGGCCGCCATCAACTCGCCGAACTCCGGGTGGGTGTAGCTGGCCAGGCGCAGCGCCGGTGCGCCGCGCACGGGGTCGATCATCTTGGCCACGGTGTGCCCGGAGTTGCGCAGCCCGATGGTCCAGCGCACGTCGAGCAGCCGCGCGAGCGGCGGGCACAGCGCGTCGATGCACAGGAAGGCCGGCTCGCGCCGTGCCCAGGCCTGCTCGACCTCCTGCACGCTGTGCGCGATGGGCAGGCCGAGGTCGTGCAGCACGTCGGCCGTGCTCACGCGCTTGGGGTCCTGGCGCGGTCCGTGCACCAGCACCCGCACGCCCTCCTGCGACAGGCGCATGGCCAGCAGCGGCGTCAGGTTGGGCAGCCGGCGCGCGCCGTTGTAGCTGGGGATCACCACCACCGGCAGGCGCGAGGGCACGAGCACGCAGCGTTCGTGCACGGCGGCCAGGAAGCCGGTGAGCTCGTCGACCGTCTCGCCCTTCATGCGCATCGCGATCGCGAAGGCGCCGATCTCCAGGTCGGTGGCCTGGCCGTCGAGCACCAGTCCCATCAGGTCCTGGGCCTGCTCGGTGCTGAGGGAGCGTGCGCCGGCGCTGCCGCGGCCGATCTCCTTGATGTAGTGACTGATGGTGCTCATGCGATGTCTCCTGCGCGCAGGTTCGCAAGTTTCGGACCTCCTGCGCCGCCTCCCGGATGGTCGTACATATTCACCGGCCCGGCCCCGGTTCAGGCCGCCGTGGTTTGTGCAACCAGTCGTTTCAGCTCGGGGATGCAGGAGCCGCAGTTGGTCCCGCAGCGCAGCGCGCCCTGCAGCTGGACGAGGCGTTCGTCGGGGCTGCCATGGCATCGGGGCAGGGCCTCTGCGATCTGCGCCTCGCCGACGTTGAAGCAGGTGCAGACCTGCCTGCCGCGCGCTGGCGTGGGCAGCGGTGGCTTGGCGCCGGGCGTGAGCAGCTGGCGGCCGTAGGCCTGCGTCGGCAGCTCGTCCTGCAGCAGCGGCTTGAGCCAGGCCTCGGCCCGCGTGTCGCCGGCCAGCAGGAAGCCTTCGAGGCGGCGGTCGCCGTCGACCTGGCGCATACGCATCGCCCGGCGCTGGCCGCGGCGCGGGTCTTCGTAGTGCAGCACCGGTGCATCGTGGCTGCCGTAGGCCAGGCCCAGCAGCGTCTCGACCTTGCGCACCAGCGAGACCGGCGGCGCGCTGTCGTGTGCAGCGCGGAACAGCACCCCGCCGCGGGCATGGCCGAAGGGCACGCACACCGCGTGGGCGAATTCGCGCATCAGCGGCTGCAGGGCCTGGCGCGCAGGCTGCAGCTCGTCCTCGGGCAGCCAGGCCATCGCCACCAGCCGCCACGGCAGCTCGGCCTTCAGCAGCTTGACCGCGCAGTGCTTCAGCTCGGGCTGCATCGAGCGCGGGCAGTAGCGCGGCGTGGTCAGCGCGTTGACGCCGGCCAGCGGCACGCCGCGGGCGCTGCGGCCCGACAGGAACTCCTCGCCCCAGTGCATCGCGATGAAGGCCTGCGCCGGCGCGATGCCGTCGTCGGCCGCGGCGGGCAGCACGATGGAGCCCCGGCGCGAGGTCACGTGCACCAGGTCGCCCGGCTGCAGGCCCAGGCGCTGCAGCTCCTGCGGATGCAGGTCGACCGTGGGTTCGGGCACCTGGCCGAAGAGCCGGCCCAGCGTGCCGGTGCGGCTCATGCCGTGCCACTGGTCGCGCAGGCGGCCGGTGTTGAGGCTGAACGGGTAGCGCACGTCGCGCGGCTCCGCCACCGGCTCGAACGGCGTGTCGAAGAAGCGGGCGCGCCCGTCGGCCGTGGGGAAAACGCCGTCTTCGTAGAGCCGCGCCCGGCCGGTGGCGGCGCCTTCGGGCAGCGGCCACTGCTGCGGGCCCTCGGCCTCCAGCCGCGCATAGCTGAGGCCGGTGATGTCGAGGTCGCGGCCCCGGGTGCTTTCGCGGTGCTCGATCCACACGGACTCGGGCGTCGGGTAGTCGAACAGGGAAGGGCGGCCGCAGCGCAGCCGGGTCTCCAGGCGCTGCGCGAACTCGGTGGCGATGTGCCAGTCGTTGCGCGCCTGGCCGGGGGCCGGCACGGCCGGCCGCACGCGGCTGATGCGGCGCTCGCTGTTGGTGACGGTGCCTTCCTTCTCGCCCCAGGTGGTGGCCGGCAGCAGCAGGTCGGCGTACGGGGTGGTGGCGGTGGTGGCGAAGGCCTCCTGCACGACCACGAACTCGCAGCGCGCCATCGCCTCGCGCACCAGCGCCTGGTCGGGCATCGACTGGGCCGGGTTGGTGCAGGCGATCCACAGCGCCTTGATCTGGCCGTCGGCCGCGGCGCGGAACATGTCGACTGCGCTCTTGCCGGGCGCCGCGGGCACGTCGTCGACGCCCCACAGGCGCGCCACTTCGGCGCGGTGGCCGGGGTTGGCCAGGTCGCGGTGGGCCGACAGCAGGTTGGACAGGCCGCCCACCTCGCGCCCGCCCATCGCATTGGGCTGGCCGGTGAGCGAGAAGGGCCCCGCGCCAGGCTTGCCGATCTGTCCGGTGGCCAGGTGCAGGTTGATCAGCGCGGCGTTCTTCGCGGTGCCGCTGGCGCTCTGGTTCAGGCCCTGGCAGTAGAGCGACAGGGTCGGCGTGCGTGCCGCAACCGGGGCGCCGGCGCCGGGTTCGTCGAGCCCCGCGAACCACGCCGCGGCCTGCACGATCCTGTCTTCCGGCACGCCCGTGAGGCGGCTCGTCTCGCGCGGGGTGTACTCGCGCACCCGGGCCTTCAGCGCGTCGAAGCCGGTGGTGTGCGCGGCGATGTAGGCGGTGTCGACCAGGCCGTCCCACAGCATCAGGTGCAGCAGGCCGTGGTACAGCGCCACGTCGCTGCCGGGCAGCAGCTGCAGGTGCAGGTCGGCCGCGGCGGCGGTGTCGGTGCGGCGCGGGTCGACGACGATCATGCGCAGCGCCGGGTTGGCGCGCTTGGCATCCTCGATGCGGCGGAACAGGATGGGGTGGGCGTAGGCGGTGTTCGAGCCGGTGATGAAGAGGGTGCGCGCATGCGCCAGGTCGTCGTAGCACGCGGGCGGCGCATCGGCACCGAGCGTCGCCTTGTAGCCGGCCACCGCGCTGCTCATGCACAGGCGCGAGTTGGTGTCGACGTTGTTGGTGCCGATCAGGCCCTTGGCCAGCTTGTTGAAGACGTAATAGTCCTCGGTCAGCAGCTGGCCCGAGAGGTAGAAACCCACGGCATCGGGGCCGTGCTCGGCGATGACCTGCGCGAAGCGTTCGGTCGCCTCCGACATCGCTTCGTTCCAGCTCACCGGCCGCGGCTCGGCGCCGCGTGTGGCGCGGCGCATCGGGAACAGCAGCCGCGCGTGCTGGGTGACGGCGGGCGCCGCCGTGAGGTGCAGCGTGCTGCCCTTGCTGCACAGGCGGCCGAAGTTCGCGGGGTGGTCCGGGTCGCCGCGCACGCCGGTGATCTGCGTGCCTTGCGACTCGATGATCACGCCGCAGCCGACGCCGCAATAGGGGCAGGTGGATCTGGTTTCGCGCAGCGCTGTGCTCATGCTCGGGGGCAGGGGTGAGGGGCGATGGTCGCCAGTTCGTCCAGGTCCAGGGCCACCTCGCCGTTCTCGACCTTGACCGAGAAGGTCGGCGTGCAGCCTTCGTCGGGGGCGCGGGCGCGGCCGTCCTCGAGGCCGATGGTCCAGTTGTGCAGCGGGCAGGCCACGCTGGTGCCGAACACGATGCCCTGGCTCAGCGGGCCCTTCCTGTGCGGGCACTGGTCGAGCAGCGCGAAGACCTGGTCTTCGGTGTTGCGGAACACGGCCACCTCGGGGCCGTTGGCACGCGCCACGCGCCGCGCGCCGAGCACGGGGATGTCTTCCACGCGGCACAGGGTCTTCCAGGTCGCCATCCTCACACTCCCAGCGTGGCGAACTGGCGCAGGTCCACGCCGGCCCGGTCGAACTCGAACCACGGGTCGGGCTCGCCGTCGAGCGAGAACACCAGCCGGTCGTACAGCGCCTTGCGGTTCCCGGCGTCGTCCAGCACCCGGGCCTTCACGTGGTCGAGGCCCACGCGGCCCACGTAGTGCACGGTGCGTTCCAGGTACCAGCCTTCCTCGCGGTAGAGCTGCAGGAAGGCGGCCGCGTGCTCCACCACTTCGGCGGCCGTCTTCAGCTTGCAGAAGAAGTGCGCCACCTCGGTCTTGATGCCGCCGTTGCCGGCGATGTAGATCTCCCAGCCCGAGTCGACGCCGATCACGCCCACGTCCTTGATGCCGCTCTCGGCGCAGTTGCGCGGGCAGCCGCTGACGGCCAGCTTCACCTTGTGGGGCGCGTACATGCGCCACAGCACGCGTTCGAGCTCGATGCCGAGCGCCGTCGAGTCCTGCGTGCCGAAGCGGCACCATTCGCTGCCCACGCAGGTCTTCACGGTGCGCAGGGTCTTGCCGTAGGCGTGGCCGCTGGGCATGCCGAGGTCCTTCCACACGCCGGGCAGGTCTTCCTTCTTCACGCCCAGCAGGTCGATGCGCTGGCCGCCGGTGACCTTCACGCTGGGGATTTGGTACTTGTCGACCACGTCGGCAATGCGGCGCAGCTCGCCGGCATTCGTGGTGCCGCCCCACATGCGCGGCACGACGCTGTAGGTGCCGTCCTTCTGGATGTTGGCGTGGCTGCGCTCGTTGATGAAGTGGCTCTGCGGGTCGTCCTTCGCTTCCTTCGGCCAGGTGCTGATCAGGTAGTAGTTGACGGCCGGGCGGCAGCTCGCGCAGCCGTTGGGCGTGCGCCAGCCCAGGGCCTCGTACACGTCGGGGATGGCCAGCAGGTGCTGGGCGCGGATGGCGTCGCGCACCTCCTGGTGGCTGGCGTCGGTGCAGGCGCAGATCGCCTTCTTCTTGGGCGCGGCGGAGTAGTCGCCGCCCGCGGTGAACATCAGCAGCTGCTCGACCAGGCCGGTGCAGGAGCCGCACGAGGCGCTGGCCTTGGTGTGCTTGCGCACCTCCTCGATCGTGAACAGGCCTTTGTCCTGGATGGCCTTGCAGATGCTGCCCTTGGTGATGCCGTTGCAGCCGCAGACCTCGGCGTCGTCGGGCATCGCCGCGGCCCTGCTGTGGCCTTCGTGGCCGGTGTCGCCGAGGTTGGATTCGCCGAACATCAGCTTGTCGCGGATGTCGTGGATGGTGCGGCCTTCGCGCAGCAGCTTGAAGTACCAGCTGCCGTCGACCGTGTCGCCGTACAGGCACGCGCCGACCAGCTTGTCGCCCTGGATCACCAGCTTCTTGTAGACGCCGCCGAAGGGGTCGCTCATCACGATCTCCTCGGTGTCGCCGCCGCCCATGAAGTTGCCGGCGCTGAAGAGGTCGATGCCCGTGACCTTGAGCTTGGTGCTGGTCTGGCTGCCGGTGTAGCGGCCGATGCCGAACTCGGCCAGGTGCGTGGCGCACACCTTGCCCTGCTCGAAGAGGGGCGCCACCAGGCCGTAGGCGATGCCGCGGTGCGCGGCGCATTCACCGACCGAGTACACACGCGGGTCGGTCACGGTCTGCATGGTGTCGGTGACGACGATGCCCCTGTTGCAATGCAGGCCGATCTGTTCGGCCAGCGCGGTGTTGGGGCGGATGCCGGCGGACATCACCACCAGGTCGGCCGGGATCTCGGTGCCGTCCTTGAACTGCACGGCCCGTACGCGCCCGTCGTCGCCGCCGATGAATGCCTGCGTCTGGCCGTTGAGGACGAACCGGAGGCCGCGGTTCTCAAGCTCCTTTTGCAGCAGCCGGGCGGCCGCCTCGTCGAGCTGGCGTTCCAGCAGCCAGGCCCCGATGTGCACCACCGTCACCTGCATGCCGCGCAGCATCAGGCCGTTGGCCGCCTCCAGGCCCAGCAGGCCGCCGCCGACCACGACCGCGTGCCGGTACTTCGTCGACGCGTCGATCATCGCCTCGGTGTCGGCGATGTCGCGGTAGGCCAGCACGCCCTGCAGGTTCTTGCCCGGCAGCGGCGGGATGAAGGGGTTGGAGCCGGTGGCGATCAGCAGCCGGTCGTATCCGGCCTCGGTGCCGTCGTCGGCGCGCACGATGCGCTTGCGGCGGTCGACGTCCACCACCTTGCGGCCCAGGTGCAGCGTGATGCCGTGCGCCTCGTACCAGGAGAGCGGGTTCAGGATGATGTCGGGGATCGTCTGCTCGCCGGCCAGCACCGGCGACAGCAGGATGCGGTTGTAGTTCGGATGCGGCTCGGCGCCGAAGACGGTGATGTCGTACAGGTCGGGCGCGATCTTCAGCAGCTCCTCGAGCGTGCGCACGCCGGCCATGCCGTTGCCCACCATCACGAGTTTCATCTTCTTCATGCGCATGCGTCCTTGTGGTCCAAAAGCAAGCGAGGTGCCACCGTGGGGCGGTGGCACGCCGGTGAGGTTGGCGCCGAGAATGGGCCATGAGCTTCGACGTCGATATCGGCCTGGCCAGCGAATGCGGGCGCCGCCGCAGCAACGAGGATTTCGCGGGCGTGCGGCGCGGCGATCCCCTGGGCCTGATCGCGGCGGTCGCCGATGGCGTATCGACCGGCGGCGGCGGGCAGGAGGCGGCGCAGACGCTGGTGCGCAGCCTGCTGTCCGACTACTTCGCCGCGCCGCCCACGTGGGAGACCACCGTGGTGCTCGATCGCCTGATCCAGGCGCACAGCCAATGGCTGGCCGACCACAACCGCCGCCGGCAGGGGCTGAGCGAGCAGGCCGGCGAGCCGCGCACCGGGCTCACCACCATCACCGCGCTGGCGGTGCACGGCCACAGCTACACGGTGGCGCACGCGGGCGACAGCCGGGCCTGCCAGCTCGTCGACGGCGAGCTGCGGCCGCTGACGGCCGACCACGTGTTCGGCGGCCTGCAGCGCAACCGGCTGACACGCGCCGTCGGCCTCGACGACGTGGTGCGCGTCGATTTCGCGCAGGGCGAGGTGCGTGTCGGCGACTGCTTCGTGCTGACGACCGACGGGGTCCACGGCGCGCTGGAGCCGGCGCGCATCGCGGGCCTGGTGGGCGCGGCGGCCGACGCCCAGGCCGCGGCCGACGCGGTGGTGGCCGCGGCCCTGCAGGCCGGCAGCTTCGACAACGCCACCGCGATCGTGCTGCGCATCCGCGGGCTCGACGCGGCGCGTTTCGAGGATGCGCTGCTGCGCGGGCGCCGCCTGCCGCCGCTGCCGCCGCTCAAGGTCGGCGACGTGGTCGATGGCTTCACCGTCACCGCGCTGGTGGCCGATACCGGCGTGCACCGCCTCTACCAGGCGCGCACGCCGGCGCGCGCGCTGGTGGCGTTGAAGACCCTGCACGAGGCCCGGGCGAGCGACCCGCAGGAGCGCACGATGCTGGCCCACGAGGCCTGGCTCGGCCTGCGGGTGGGCGAGAGCGGCGTCCCCGGCTTCGTGCGGGTGCACGAGGTGATCGACCCGAGCGCCCTCTACACCGTCTTCGACTGGCATGGCGGCCAGACGCTGGAGCAGCTGCTGGCCGCGGGCACCGCCTTCAGTGTGGCCGAGGTCGTGCAGGCGGGGCTGGAGATCGGCCGTGCGCTGGGCCGGCTGCACCGCCTCGGCGTGGTGCACCGCGACGTCAAGCCGGGCAACCTGCACCGGGGCGACGACGGCTGCTGGCGGCTGCTCGACCTCGGCGTGGCCATCTCGGGCCGCGAGCCCGCCGCGCAGCGGCAGCTGCATGCGGGCACGCCCAGCTACATGAACCCGGAGCAATGGGACGGCGCCCCGGCCGACGCCGGCAGCGACCTCTTCGCCCTGGGCGTCGCGCTGTACCGCTGGCTGGGCGGGCGTTTGCCGTACGGCGAGGTCGAGCCCTGGCAGACCGGCCGCTACCGCCACGATCCGCGCCGCCTCTCGCGGCTGCGGCCCGACGTGCCGGTATGGCTCGACCACCTCGTGCTGAAGGCCGTGGCACGCGATCCGCGCCAGCGCTTCGAGACCGCCGAGGAGCTCGTGCTCGCGTTGGAGCGCGGTGCCTCGCGTGCGCTGGCGGCGCTGCCCGCCACGCCGCTGGCCCGGCGCGACCCGGCCGCGCTGTGGATGGCCGCGTTCTGGGTCTCGGCGCTGTTCAACGTGGCACTGGTCCTGTGGCTGCTGTACCTGCCGCGCTAGCCGTCGCCGGGACGATGTCATGCCGTGCCCCGGCGGCTGCGGCCGGCCGGCACGGCGGCGCGGCGCGGCCCGGCGGCGCCCGGGCCGGCGGGCGGC
>NZ_JAZIBG010000040.1:0-1469 GCF_036621135.1 Aquincola agrisoli | reverse complement strand
CGTCACGCTGGTCGGCGAGACCAACCTGCCCGCGCTCGTCGCGGCCGACAGCTCCAGCCTCTACGCCCGCAACGTGCTCGACTTCCTCAAGCTGGTGCTGACGAAGGAAGGCACGCTGCAGGTGCCGATGGACGACGACATCGTCGCGGCGTGCCTGGTCACCCGCGACGGCCAAGTGCTTCGCAACTGAAAGAGGGCCCATCCGTGGACGCCGTTTCCCCCACTGTCATCAACCTGATCATCTTCGTGCTGTCGATCTACGTGGGCTACCACGTGGTGTGGACGGTGACCCCCGCGCTGCACACGCCGCTGATGGCGGTCACCAATGCGATCTCGGCGATCGTGATCGTCGGTGCGATGCTCGCCGCCGCACTGACCGTCACGCCGCTGGCCAAGGGCATGGGCATGCTGGCGGTGGCGCTGGCCGCGGTCAACGTGTTCGGCGGCTTCCTGGTGACGCGCCGCATGCTGGAGATGTTCCGCAAGAAGGCGCCCCGGCCGGCGGCCGCCGGCGCGGCGGCTGTGCCTGAGGGAGCACGGCCATGAGACACCCTGCGTCAACCCGCCGGCGGGATCGGCCGGCGCATTCGTCGGACGAGGGGCTGTCATGAGCATGAACATCGTCACCATGATGTACCTGGGCGCCAGCGTCTGCTTCATCCAGGCGCTGAAGGGGCTCAGCCATCCGACGACCTCGATCCGCGGCAACCTGTTCGGCATGGCCGGCATGGCGATCGCGGCGCTGACGACCGCGGCGCTGATCATGAAGCTGTCGGAGGGCGGCGCCAGCGGCCTGGGCTACGTGCTGGCGGCACTGGTGGTGGGCGGCGGGGCGGGCGCGCTGATGGCGCAGCGCGTGGAGATGACGAAGATGCCCGAGCTGGTCGCCTTCATGCACAGCATGATCGGCCTGGCCGCGGTGTTCATCGCCGGTGCGGCGGTGCTGGAGCCGCAGGCCTTCGGCATCGCCGCGGCGGGCGAGCCGATCCCCGCGGGCAACCGGCTCGAGCTCTTCCTCGGCGCGGCGGTGGGGGCCATCACGTTCTCCGGCTCGGTGATCGCCTTCGGCAAGCTCTCGGGCAAGTACCGCTTCCGCTTGTTCCAGGGCGCGCCCGTGGTGTTCGCCGGGCAGCACCTGATGAACCTGGTGATCGGCGTGGCGCTGGCCGGCTTCGGGGTGCTGTTCATGATGTCGCAGGACGGCAGCGTGTTCTTCATCGCGGTGCTCGTGGCGCTGGCGCTGGGCGTGCTGCTGATCATCCCGATCGGCGGGGCGGACATGCCGGTGGTGGTGTCGATGCTCAACAGCTACTCGGGCTGGGCGGCCGCGGGCATCGGCTTCAGTTTGAACAACAGCATGCTGATCATCGCCGGCTCGCTGGTGGGCAGCTCGGGCGCGATCCTGAGCTACATCATGTGCAAGGCGATGAACCGCTCGTTCTTCAACGTGATCCTGGGCGGCTTCGGCG
>NZ_JAZIBG010000039.1:0-23551 GCF_036621135.1 Aquincola agrisoli | reverse complement strand
TGATAGTGCGGGTTCCCGTGTGAAAGTAGGACATCGTCAGGCTATTTACCCCGCAAAGCCCCTGCTCATCTCCTTGAGCAGGGGCTTCGCCTTTTGGTCATTCGAATTGCAAGCTTCGAAGAAGGACGGACCCATGGCGATTTCCAGCCCCTCCTCATGTGCCGTGTCGATCGCAGGCCTGACCAAGACCTACGCATCGGGTTTCCAGGCCCTGAAGCGCGTCGATCTCGATATCCAGCAGGGTGAGATCTTCGCCTTGCTCGGCCCGAACGGTGCCGGCAAGACGACCTTGATCTCCATCGTGTGCGGCATCGTCACCGCCAGCAGCGGTACCGTGGCGGTGGCCGGCCATGACATCGTCCGCGACTACCGTGTCACCCGTTCGAAGATCGGCTTGGTGCCGCAGGAGCTGTCTACCGACGCCTTCGAGAGCGTATGGGCGACCGTCACCTTCAGCCGCGGCCTGTTCGGCAAGGCGCCTGATCCGGCACGGGTGGAAAAGGTGCTGCGCGATCTTTCGCTCTGGGACAAACGCAACGAGAAGATCATGGCCTTGTCCGGCGGCATGAAGCGCCGCGTGATGATCGCCAAGGCGCTGTCACACGAGCCCGAGATCCTGTTCCTCGACGAGCCGACTGCGGGCGTGGACGTGGAACTGCGGCGCGACATGTGGGAAATGGTGCGGCAGTTGCGCGACCGCGGGGTCACCATCATCCTCACCACGCACTACATCGAAGAGGCCGAAGAGATGGCAGACCGCATCGGTGTCATCAACAAGGGCGAACTGATCCTCGTGGAGGAGAAGGCGACGCTGATGAAGAAGCTCGGCAAGAAGCAGCTGACGATCGAACTCGACCAACCGATGCACGCGGTGCCGCCCGAACTGGCCGCGTGGAACCTGGTGCTCAAGCCCGGTGGCCACACGCTGCAGCGTGAGTTCGATGCCGCCGACACCCAGGGCGGCGTGGCACCGCTGCTGCGGCGCCTGGGCGAATTGGGCATCGGCTTCAAGGATGTGAATACGCAGCAAAGTTCGCTGGAAGACATCTTCGTGAGCCTCGTCCATCAAAAAACCCACGAGACTGTGGGCGGCGCCGCCGCGGGAGCCGCGGCATGAGCGGCGGGTTCAACGGCCATGGCGTCTGGGCCATCTACCGCTTCGAGATGGCGCGCTTCATGCGCACCGTGGGGCAGAGCCTGGTCACGCCGGTGATCACCACCTCGCTGTACTTCGTGGTGTTCGGTGCGGCCATCGGATCGCGCATGGAGCAGGTGCACGGCGTGGACTATGGCGCCTTCATCGTGCCCGGCCTCATCATGTTGTCGCTCTTCACGCAGAGCCTGTCGAACGCATCGTTCGGCATCTACTTTCCGCGCTTCACCGGCACCATCTACGAGCTGCTGTCGGCACCGGTGTCGTACCTCGAGATGGTCCTTGCCTACGTGGGTGCTGCCGCGACGAAGTCGATCATCCTGGGCCTGGTGATCCTGCTGACGGCCAGCTTCTTCGTGCCGCTGCACATCGCGCATCCGGCATGGATGGTGGCCTTCCTCGTGCTCACGGCGGTCACCTTCAGCCTCTTCGGCTTCATCATCGGCCTGTGGGCGAAGGGCTTCGAGCAGCTGCAGCTGATCCCTATGCTGATCATCACGCCGCTGACCTTCCTCGGCGGTGCCTTCTATTCGATCGACATGCTGCCGCCGGTGTGGCGCACGGTCACGCTGTTCAACCCTGTCGTCTACCTGATCGACGGCTTCCGCTGGAGCTTCTTCGGCACGGCCGACGTGGGTGTCGGTTGGAGCCTGGGTGCAATCTGCGGCTTCCTCGCGCTGTGCCTGGTCGTCGTGGCCTGGATGTTCCGAACGGGGTACCGGCTCAAGAACTAGGGGCGTGCCAGGCGCGGGGGCTTTCCCTGCGCCGGCGCAGGCGTATCGTGGGTTGCGCATCGTCTGGAGGCCCGCCATGCAGTCATACCAAGCCCTCTACTACCCCTTCATCCACTTCAAGGATGAACAGTGGCTGAAGCTCGCGGCGCTGTACTGGGACAAGATCGCCCGGATCGTGCCGCACGACTACCCCACGGCCGACAGCGACACGGTCAAGGCCTTGTCACCCTGCATCGGCACGGTGCGGCCCGACTGGGTGCCGCCCGACTTCGCACAGGCCTTCGTGGACTTCCTATCGCAGCACGGCGGCAGGCTGCGGGAGCGGTACGGCCTGCATCTGCGCGAGCAATGGCCTGAACTCGGTGAGACGGAACGCGCGCCGCGCGCGGGTGGGCCCTCGGGCAACGACCGCCGGCTGGGATACATCTTCTACGAGAAGATCGACAACGACGTGCGCCGCGCGCTGGACGCCTCGGGCCTGGCGTCCACCGACCAGCGGGGAGAGCGCTGGGTCGGCATGCACCCGAGGCTGGCCTGGGTCTACATGACGGCACTGGCCGAGCAGCTGGCGGCGCACCAGGGGCTGTGCCCGTTGACGGACGAGACACGCGACCATCTGGCGCTGTCCAGCCTCTCACCCGAGCGCCTGGCGCAAGCCCTGCTGGACGATGTCGAGCTGGTGGGCACCGAGCCGACGCCGCTGGAGATCGAAAGCACCCTGGTGTCGGTCGCCTTCAAGGCGGTGGTGCCTGCCAACCTGGCGGAACTCGAGCCCAAGAAGATCATGGCGTTCCGCGAGAAGTATCCGCAGGAGCGCATTGCGTTCCAGAAGGCGGCCGCCGACCTGCTGAAGGGCGGCGAGTGGCTGAAGTCGATCGACAACCCGGCCGTGCTGGAGCAGCGCCTGCGCGACGAATACGACAAGCACTGGAACACGCGCCTGCAGGACCTGCGCGAGCAGCTGCGCGACTGCGGCATCGATGCCGTGCTGGGCTGCTTCAACCTGAAGGCGGTATTGCCCGCGGGCGTGGCCGGCGCGATGGCGGGCCTGGCGCTGCATCCGGTCGCCGCCGGCGCGGCCGGGCTCGCCGTCGGCGTGATGACGACCCTGCGCGACAAGCGCAAGCAGGCGATGGGCGCCTTGCGCGCCTCGCCTGTCTCCTACCTCTACCGCATGGAACAGGACCTCGCGCCCAAGGACCTGTGGGGGCGGGTCAAGCACGGCACCCAGCGGTTCGCGCTCGGCATCTGAGGCGCCACACAGGGGTTGGGCGTGAGTGCGCGTAATCCCGCGTAGCGAGGCCCGGCGCGCCCCGCTACTCTGTATACAGAGTACAGAAATCCAACCCATGCCCGCGCGACTGCTCGCCATCGAAGCCGTTCCTGATCTCGTCGAACGTGTGCACCGCGCGTTGCTCGATGCGATCGTCGACGGCTCCCTCGCGCCGATGGCCCGCCTTACGCAGGAGGACATCGCCCGCCAGCTGAACGTGTCGCGGCAGCCGGTGCTGCAGGCGCTGCGCCAGCTGAAGGCCGAGGGCCTTGCAGTCGATGCGCCGGGGCGCGGCCTGCTGGTGGCGCCGCTCGACGGCGACTGGATCGTTGCGGTGTACCAGGTGCGCGCGGCGCTCGACGTACTGGCCGCGCGCCTTGCCGCCATGCAACATGCCGTGATCGACCGTGGGCTGATCGACCGTGGCCGCACGGCCGCCCGCGGCCGCGACGTGCGCAGGATGATCGAGGCGGACGCTGCCTTCCATGCCGCGATCTACGCGGCTTCCGGCAATCCGCTGATCGAACCCAGCGCCAACGTGCACTGGCGCCACATCCGGCGCGCGATGGGTGCCGTGCTGCAGAAATCGACGCTGAGGCTGGCGGTCTGGGACGAGCACGAGGCGATCGCACAGGCCATCGGCCGGGGCGATGCCGATACCGCAGCCGGGCTGATGGCCGGCCATGCCCACCGGGCGAGCGAGCACATGCAACTGAAGCTCGGCGGTGCCAGCACCGCGCCTGCCGATGTCGTTGTCCAAGGAGCCAGCAGATGAAGTTGACCGCCGAGCAAGTCGCCCGTTTCGAGCGCGAGGGTTTCCTGTTCTTCCCCGGGCTGTTCAGCCCGGAGGAAACGCGCGTGCTGACCGAGGCCGTGCCCGCCCTCTACAGCCGGCGCGAGGCCTTCAACGTGCGAGAGAAAGGCTCGGACGCCGTGCGCACGAACTTCGCCGCACACCTGTACAGCGCGCCCTTCGCGCGGCTGGCGCGCCACCCGCGCATGGTCGAGCCGGTGCAGCAGCTGCTGGGCGAGGCGCTGTACATGCACCAGTTCAAGATCAACGGGAAGATGGCCTTCGAAGGCGATGTGTGGCAGTGGCACCAGGACTACGGCACCTGGCTCAACGACGACCACATGCCGCAGCCCCGCGCGATGAACGTCGCGATCTTCCTCGACGAGGTCAACGCGTTCAACGGTCCGCTGATGTTCATTCCCGGCAGCCACCGCAAGGGCGTGGTCGATGCCAAGCATGACCTGACGACCACCAGCTACCCGCTGTGGACCTTGGACGACGCGCTGGTCGCGGAGCTGGTGGAACGCGCGGGCGGGCGCGATGGCGGCATCGTCTCGCCGCTGGGGCCGGCCGGATCGATGATCCTGTTCGACTCCTGCCTCGTGCATGCGTCCGGCAGCAACCTGTCGCCCTGGAACCGGGTCAGCGTGTACCTCAGCCTGTGTGCGGTCAGCAACCACATCCGGCGCCACAAGCGCCCCGAGTACATCGCCCATCGCGACTTCACGCCGATCGACTGCCTGTCGGACGATTGCCTGCTGCGCCAGGATCCCGTGGATCTGCCGTGGCGCGACGGCATGCCTGCCAGTGCCCTCGTCACCTCGGCCCCCGAGCCCGCCGCCGTGGCTTGAACCCGGCGATGCAGCCTCGCGCCGCGGGGCCGCATCGCGACGCGCTGGCCAGCGGCCGGCAGAAAGACATCGATGAGTCTCTACGACAAACTCCGCCAGCGGGCCGCGGCGGGCCAGCCGGTGCGCATCGGCCTGGTGGGCGCGGGCAAGTTCGGGTCGATGTACCTGGCACAGGTGCCGCGCATCCCGGGCGTGCACCTGGTGGGCATCGCCGACCTGTCGCCCGATGCCGCGCGCCGCAACCTCGAGCGGGTCGGCTGGCCGGCCGAGCGCTCGCAGGCCGCATCGCTGGAGGATGCGCTGCGCTACGGCAGCACGCACGTCGGCGACGACTGGATGGCCTTGGTGCGCCACCCGTCGATCGACGTGCTCGTCGAATGCACCGGCCATCCCATCGCTGCGGTCGATCACTGCCTGGAGGCCTTTCGCCAGGGCAAGCATGTCGTCAACGTGACGGTGGAAGCCGATGCCTTCTGCGGCCCGCTGCTGGCGCGCAAGGCGGCCGAGGCCGGCGTCGTGTACTCGCTCGCGTTCGGCGACCAGCCGGCGCTGATCTGCGATCTCGTCGACTGGGCGCGTGTGTGCGGTTTCCCCGTCGTCGCCGCCGGACGCGGGCACAAGTGGCTGCCCCACTTCTGCGAATCGACGCCGCAGACCGTCTGGGGCTACTACGGCCTGACGCCCGAGCAGGCGGCGCGTGGCGGCCTCAACCCGAAGATGTTCAACAGCTTCCTCGACGGGTCCAAGCCGTCGATCGAGTCGACCGCCGTCTCCAACGCCACCGGGCTGGCGGTGCCGTCCGACGGCCTGCGCTATCCGCCAGCCAGCGTCGAGGACATCCCCTTCGTCACCCGCCCGCGCGAGGAGGGCGGCGTGCTGGAGCGCAAGGGGATGGTCGAGGTCATCTCCTCGCTCGAAGCCGACGGTCGCACCATCCCGTACGACATCCGCATGGGCGTGTGGGTCACGGTCGAGGGCGAAACGGAATACATCCGCAACTGCTTCGAGGAGTACAACGCGCACACCGACCCGAGCGGCCGCTACTTCACCTTGTACAAGCGCTGGCACCTGATCGGGCTGGAGGTCGGCATGTCGGTGGCCAGCGTCGCGCTGCGTGGCGAACCCACCGGGGTGGCGACCGGCTGGCACGCCGATGTCGTGGCCACGGCCAAGCGCGACCTGCAACCGGGCGAGCTGCTCGACGGGGAGGGCGGTTACACCGTCTGGGGCAAGCTGCTGCCTGCGGCCGCATCGGCGGGCATGGGGGGCCTGCCGCTCGGCCTGGCGCACGATGTGAAGGTGGTGCGGCCGGTCCGCAAGGGCCAAAGCCTCACCTGGGCCGACGTCGCGATGGACACGTCGACGCAGGCCTACCGCATCCGCAAGGCGATGGAGGACATGTTCGCCGCGGCCCCCGGCCACGGCTGATCCTTTGCACACGCCCGCCGGGCGGCGCTCAAACGGCGCTCGCCCGTGCGGCCTTCACTTGACCGACCGTCACGGCGCTGACGATGATGCGCCGTGTCCGAACCTTCCCTCCCGCCGCCATCCGGCCCGATGTCCCTGGCTGACGAGCTGGCCGCGACGCGCATCGAACTGCAGCGTCTGCAGCGCCTGTTCCGCAGCGCGTTCAGCCACCAGTTCCAGTTCATGGCGATCCTGTCGCCGCAGGGGCACGTCGTCGACTACAACGAGCAGTTCGCGCCGGGCGCGCGGCTGCCGCGCCAAGAGGTGGTGGGGCAGCTCTTCTGGGAGACGGCCTGGTGGCGAGACCACCCGCAGATCGTCGAGGCCTGGCCGCTGAGGCTGCAGGCGGCGGCGCAGTCCGACGCACCCGTGGTGTACCACGACATGTTCACCTCCCCCGACGGCGAGCCGCGTTGGGCCGAGGCGGCCGTGCATGCACTGCGCGACGAGCAGGGCCGGCCCGAGGGGTTCGTCGTCCAGGCCACCGACACCACGGAGCGGCGGCGTGCCGAGGCGCTGCGCGAGGCCGTGGAGCAGCGGCTGCACGATGCACAGACGCTGCACGCGATCGGCACGCTCGCCGGCGGCATCGCGCACGACTTCAACAACATCCTCGGCGCCATCCGCGGCAACCTCGTGCTGGCGCTCGACAGCCTCCCGGCAGACCACGCCGCACGGCCGCCGCTGGCGCAGATCGAACGCGCCAGCCTGCGCGGGCGCTCGCTGGTGCGGCAGATCCTCGAATTCAGCCGCAAGGAAGTCGGTGTGCTGCACCTGCAGCCGCTGCAGCCGCTCGTGGAAGAGGCGGTGTCGCTGCTGCGGCCCACGTTGGCGCCGGGCGTGCGGCTGCAGACGCGCCTGGACGCAGCGGCGGTCTGGGCGCGCGTGAACGCGTCGCAGATCCACCAGGTGCTGGTGAACCTCTGCACCAACGCCTGGCAGGCCCTGCCCAAGGCCGGCGGCGAGATCACCGTCGGGCTCGAACGGCTGGCCGACGGCAAGGTCCATCTCTGGGTCGCCGACGACGGCGCCGGCATGGACGCCGAGACCCAGCGCCGCATCTTCGAGCCCTTCTTCACGACCAAGCCGGTCGATGCGGGCACGGGCCTGGGCATGTCGGTGGTGCACGGCATCGTCACCGCCCATGGCGGCACGGTCGAGGTTGACAGCGCTCCGGGGCGCGGCACCACGGTCCATGTGCACCTGCCCAGCGCGCAGGGCGAGGCGGAGGCCGGCGGCGCCGATCCCGAAGACCCGCAGGCCGAGCTCGGTGCCGGACGCCATGTGCTGTATCTCGACGATGACGAGGTCATGGCGACGATCGCCGGCCAACTGTTGCAGCGCGGCGGCTACCGCGTGACGACACACGTCGACTCGGACGAGGCGCTGGCGGCGTTGCGCCTGCCGGACCACGGCATCGATGCCGTCGTCACCGACTTCAACATGCCCGGCCGCAACGGCCTGGACATCGTCCGCATGCTGGATGACCTTGCCCCCGGCGTGCCGGTGGTGCTGACCTCCGGCTACATCGACGACCGCCTGCGTGCAGCGGCCGCACGCCTCGGCGTGACACGCCTGCTGAACAAGGAAGACCTGCGCGAAGAGCTCTGCCGCACCGTCGATGCCGCGCTGCGCGTGGCCGATGACGGCCGCTGACCGGCAGGCCACCAGCAGCGGCTGCCCGTGCCGCAGGCCTCGCAGTCAGGGTGAACCCTCCACGCCGGAGCAGGGGTATCGGGCCTTAGCCATGACCCCCTGGCGGCACAACGGAGCCCCCGCGCATGAAATGCAACTTTCCGTTGCGAAGCCACGGGCGTGGCCGGCGGCGGCAACCTGAAGGAGCACTGCGCCACGAGGGCGAGTGCTACTGCACCGACTGCATGGATTCGCGTCCGACGGGAAGGTGATCGTGACGCTGCAATTCACGCCGAACGTACTGAACCTGCGTTCCGCCAGCGGCGCGAACGTTCCCGGCAGTCATCTCGAAGGCGACGTCCGACGGCAAGACGCTGGTCGTCACCTTCGACAAGGCGCTGATCGACAACAACAGGCCGGCGGCATCGCCGGCCCCGGCCTGCTCAGCACGTCGGTCGACGTGTCGGCGACCGGCTTCGGCAGTGCGGTTGCGACCTCGCGCTTCACCGGCTCGTTCCTGAACGGCGTGCAGGTGGACCTGAACCTCGATTTCACGGCGCTGGACTTCGCGGTCGGTTCCGGCTGACGAGCAACGGCGTGACCCTCTTCGAGGACTACGTGCAAGGCCCGTGGGTGTTTTCGTACACCCCGGTGGTCGGCAGCACCAGCGTGCTGGACCTGACGGTCTCGAGCGAGGTCAGCGCTGCGTTCCTGAGCGCCGGCGCGGGCGATGCCAGCGCCTTCGGCCTGGTCGGCATCACCGGCGCGGTGCCGGAAGCCGAGACCTGGCTGATGTTCACGCTCGGCCTCGGCGCCGTGGCGGCCCTGCGCCTGCGTTCACGCCGCCAGACCGCGGCGGCCTGAGGCAGCCGCCGGTATACCCTCGTGCGGCCGCGGATGCACGAGGCCGCAAGGCCCGCCTCGGCGGGCCTTGCCGTTGTCAGAGCGACCGCACGGGCACGGCGCCGGCCTGCTGCACCGCGGCCATCGCGAACTGCGCATGCGTGCGGCTGGCGGGATGGACGATCACGGCATGCCGTCCGTGTGCAAGCGCATCGCGGATCCTGCGGATGACGATGCCACGGTCCGGGCGCAGCGTCAGCAAGCCGGCGGCCAGGCCGCCGAGGAAGGCGCCCATCGCGCCGAGGAACAGCGCCGTGAACCCCGGCGAGGCGGCCGCCGCCTCCCACGGCAGGTGCACCAGCCCGAGCGCCACCACGCCGCCGCACAGCGCGCCGAGCGGCATGAGCAGCGCATGGCTGCGCAGCAGCGTGCGCCCGATGCCGCGTTGCTCCGGCTCCAGCTTGCGGGCGGTCTTGCGGTCGTGCGGGTGGATCACGACGGTGTGCAGGCCGGGCTCGTGCCGCAGCCGCGCGGCGAGCCGCTCTGCCGGCACGGCGTCATCGAACACGCCTGCGACCAGCGTCAGGGAATGTTCGCCGAAGGGGGATGCGAAGGAATTCATGGCTGCCTCACAACGATGACGGTGTGCGTCGATTGGAAGCCTGGCAGGCGGCCGCAGGGATCGCCCGCCAACCCGTCGGTACGTCGGATGTCCCCTACGCCCGCCCGGTGCCGCTACAGGTGGACGATCATCAGCGGATGGGTTTCGTCGAACGGCCCGCCGCCGCGCGACCATTCGAGCCGGGCAGCGTCCTCGATGGCCGCCCGATGCTGCAGAAAGGATTTCAAGCCTTCCCCGGCGGTGGTGCCTGCCTGGTACTTTGTCGCCAGGGCCGAGCGAAGCAGCAGCACGGGAATCTGCGCGTCGTTCACCTGAAGGATGAAGCGCACGTCGCCGTTGTCGCCGTCTTCTCTGGGTTGTTGGGTGCTCACAGGGTGCTCCGGTATTGAGTGGCAGGGGGTGGCCCCGAGGCTACCCGCGTGCATACCGTGCGCGCCGCGCGGCCGGGCGGGTCGCGGCCAATCCGCACAGGCGCGCGGCCTCCCGTCCGACAGCGTGCCGCGGCGAGGCGCCTTGGCACGCACGCTGTTTGCCTCCCTGCGGCTCATCAACGATGAAGAGAGGATCGTCATGGTGCTGCGCATCAACATCGAAGGTGCAACCGAGGAGGAGGTGGCCCGGGGCATCGCTGCCGCGAAGGCCCACCTGGCGTTCCGGGGCTTCGACCCTGCGGAGGCGGCGGCCAGCTGCGTCAAGCGCGACCGCTGGAGCGGCAACGGCTTCCGGGGGGCCGAGCCCACCGATCGCGAGATGCAGGCAGCCGATGCATGGGACGAGGCGGACCGGATCGCCGCGGCGGCCTGCTGCGAAGGCTGGCGTGCGGCGCCGTTCTGCTCCGACCTGGAGACCGATGTGCCGCAGGAGGCCGATGCGTCAACCGGCCGCGCCGCGTAGGCCGTCGGGGCGCGGGGCCGGCTCCTGGCCCCGCCGCGAGCCGAACTCGTGGGCATAGACCCAGGTGAGCTCGGCGCCCATCAGGAAGATCTGGGCCGAGTAGTAGACCCACACCAGCAGCACCACAATGGAGCTGGCGGCGCCGAGGCCGCTGACGAGCCCGCTCTTGCCGATGTACAGGCCGATCAGCAGCTTGCCGACGGTGAACAGCAACGCGGTCAGCGCCGCGCCCACCCACACATCGCGCCAATGGATGTGCACGCGCGGCATGAATTTGTAGATCAGCGCGAAGGCGGCCGTCGTGAAGCCGAAGCTGATCACGAAGTTGACGGCCTGGCCGGCCGCCTCCCATCCTTCGGGCGCCGTCCAGCTGCCCCAGGCCGAGATCGCCGCATTCACGACCAGCGAGACCAGCAGCAGGAAGCCGATCGCCAGCACCATGCCGAAGGAGAGCAGCCGGCTGCGCAGCAGCGCCCACACGCCGGTGCTGGCCTGCCTGGCCGGCACGCGCCAGATCTGGTCGAGGTCCGTCTGCAGTTCCGCGAAGACCGTCGTCGCGCCGATCACCAGCACGACGAAGCCGATGAGCGTGCCGATCACGCCGGCGGCCGGCTTGTTCATGCTTTCGAGCAGCGCCTCTACCGCGGCTGCGCCCTCGGGGCCCATCAGGCCGCGCAGCTGGTCGAAGATCTGGCCGCGCGCAGCCTCCTGGTCAAACACCAGCCCCACGATGGTCAGGACAATGAGCAGCAACGGCGCCACCGAGAACAGCGTGTAGTACGCGAGGGCCGCGCCCATGCTCGACGCGTTGTCGGAGATCCACGCATCGACCGACTGGCGCACCAACCGCACGATGCGGCTGGCCAGCGGGGCCGGGGCGGCGGGGCTCGCAGCGTGCGGCGTCATCGCTGCGGCCGGCGCGGTGTCATGCCGGCAGCGCGGCCTGCTGCTGACGAGGGAAGAAGCGCGGCTGGTGGCGGGGCTCCTGCGGCACGGCCAGCCACTGGCTTTCCAGCGAATGCGTGTGCGTGTGCCGCGTCCATCCGAAGCCACAGCCGGCGCACAGGTAGCGCAGCCGGGTCTCGCCGCCCGTCCTTGCGAGGGCACCGTGTGCCGGCGCCGCGGGCTGCGTCAGCAGCCGCTCGCAATCGCTGCACATCTTCATCGCATCTCCTGTCGATCGCCTGTCGGGAACATGTCTCCACTGTCGACTGCACCTTTGCGGTGCGCCGTAGGACAAGGTGCCGATCTGCCGGCGGACGGCAGGAGGTTGCAGCACGAGCAGCCGCGCGGCTTGCGTCAGGCACCGCGGGACGGCAGCAGCCGGGCGGCGAGTTCCTGGGCGGTGAGGTGGGTGAGGTCCTTGTCCTCCTCCTGCATGACCTCATCGGCGACCTGCCGCGGCCAGGCCTTGCGCAGCAGGCCCAGGAAGCGCGGGGCGGCCGTCACGTGCAGGGCCTCGTGGCGCCGGCCTGCCGTGCCTCCGCCAGCCACTGTGCCATGCGGCCGGGGAACACCAGCGGGGCGGTGTGCGACGGCAGCACGTACGCATGCGCAACGGCTTCGTCGGCAAGCCAGAGGCCGGGAGGCGGAAGCAAGGTACTCATGGCGGATCCTTCGGGTGCGGTGCAGCCGCGGCAGCGATGCCCGGCCTGCGGCAATCACCGTGCCGCACGCGTGTCGGTCCGGCTACACGCGGATGGCTTGCCGTCCGACGGCCGCCGGCAGACCGTGGCGCGAAGATGCGGCCGTCCGACGTTCGAGGAGCACCGCCATGAAGTCCTCTCGTTCCCTGTTGATCCTGGCCACCGTCACCACGCTGTCACTGGGCGCGGCGGCATTCACCGCCACGGCGCAGGCCGCGGCCGAGCCCGGGCCCACGGCCGTGTGCGCGGCACCGGCCGCTGCGCCGCCGGCACTGGCAGCGCCGCGCGCGCAGGCCCAGCGGCCCTCGTGAGCCGCCACCCACGCGCGGCAGCGCGGCAGGGCGCGCGCGGGCACTCCGTTCGCCAAGCGATTGGCCAAAGGAGATCGTACATGGACCGCACCACCACCTCCGCCGAGCACCTCCGGGACCTGATACGCGCCGAAGCGGCGCGGCGGGGCGTGTGCAACGGCGTCTTCCTGTCGGGCGTCGAGCCGCACGAGCCGGATGCGGACGGCTGCAACTGGGGCCTCGCCGGCGTGCGCGGCGCAGAGGATCCGCAGGCCACCGCCGCCTGCCTGCAGTCCCTCGACGCCTTCGTGCAGGACCTGCGGGCCCGCTACAAGCTGCCCGACACGCGCTAGCGGCAGGCGGGGGAGCAGGGCGCTCAGCCCAGGATGTCCTTCGCGATCGTGTTGCGCTGGATCTCGCTGGTACCGGTGACGATGCGGTACATGCGCAGCCGGCGGAAGATGAATTCCACCGGATGGTTGCGCGTCACGCCCACGTTGCCGTGGATCTGCACCGCCTTGTCGGCGATCTCGAAGCAGCGCTCGGAGACGAAGAGCTTGCACATCGACGCCTCGGCGCGGATGTCCTCGCCGCGGTCGGCCGCCCCGCCGGTGGCCAGCACCATCTTTTCGCAGGCGTAGAGCGCCGTCGCCATGTCGGACAGCATGTGCTGGATGGCCTGGAACCGGCTGATCGGCCCGCCGAACTGCTGGCGGTGGTGCGCATAGTCGATCGACAGCCGTAGCGCCTGGCGCGCCAGGCCGATCATCGTCGGGCAGTGCAGCAGCCGGTTGACGCTGATGCGCCCCATCGCGATGCGCAAGCCGTCGCCTTCCTCGCCGATCAGGTGGGCCGCGGGCACGCGCACGTGGTCGAGGTGGATGTCGGCGTCGATGTACTGGCCGCTCATCGGCACGCAGTCGTGCTCCAGCCGCACGCCCGGCGCGTCGAGGTCGATGAAGAGCGCCGAGATGCCCTTGCTGCCGGCGTCCGGGTCCGTCACGCACATCGTGATCGCGGCATCGGCGAAGGTCGACGCGCTGATGTAGTGCTTGTGCCCGGTGACGATGTAGTGGTCGCCATCGCGCACGGCGCGCGTGCGGATGCTGGCGGCATCGGAGCCCGACTGCGGCTCCGTCATCGCGAAGCACATGCCCAGCTCCCCGTTGACCACCGGCTCCACATAGCGCTGCCGCTGGTAGGGCGACACGTGCTTCACCAGGGAGCCGATGCGCGACGGTCCGCCCCAGTCGCCCAGCACGTGCGGGAAGAGGATGGCCCCCGAGGCCGCGACGTCGTCCTTCAGCTGGCACAGCTCGGCCAGCGGCAGGCCCTGGCCGCCCATCGACACCGGCAGCTGGATGCCGTAGAAGCCCAGCTCGCGGCAGCGGCGCCAGACCGAGCGGATCAGCGCGCGGTCGAACTTGTCCTCGTAGCCCAGGCCCTCGCGGCGCTCGAAGGGGATGAGCTCGTTGTTGAGATACTCGCCGAGGCGTTGGCGCAGTTCGGCGATCGGCGCTGCGTGGCGCGGTGGGGCCGTGGTCATCGGCATGCTCCTGGTGGTCGGTGTGGTGGGGCGATGAGACTGGACGATCTTCGTTACTTCGTGGCCGTGGCCGAGCAGGGCCACGTGGGCCGGGCCGCCCAGCGGCTGGGTGTCACCCAGCCGGCGCTGACCAAGGGCGTGCAGCGGCTGGAGGCCAGCCTCGGGCTGCAGCTCTTCGAGCGCAGCACACGGGGCATGGCGCTCACCTCGGTCGGCAGCGTGTTCTTCGAACGGGCGCGGCACCTGTGCCTGGGCCTCGACGAGGCGGTGCAGGAGGCCGGCGACCTGCACCTCGGCGCCATCGGCACCATCCGCGTGGGGGTCTCGCCGCTCTTCGCCGACGCGCTCGTGGGCGAGACCTTCACGCGGCTGCTGCGCCAGCGCACCGGCGCCAAGGCGCGGCTCGCGATCAGCCTGAACGACACGCTGCTCGCGTCGCTGCGGCTGGGCGACCTGGACCTCTCGATCAACGCGCTGGAAGACACCGAGCCGGAGGGCCTGGCCCAGGAGCCGCTGTTCGACGACGAGCTGTGCGTGGTGCTGCGCGAAGGCCATCCGCTGCTCGAACGGCCGTCGCTGCGCTTCGCCGACCTGGCCTCCGAGCGCTGGGCGCTGCCCGGCACCGAGGTACTGGCCCGCCGCCGCGTCGAAGCGCGCTTCGCGGAGCTGGGGGTGCCGCCGCCGGCCATCGTGCTGCAGATCGACACCTCGATCACGCTGGCGCCGTCGGTGGTGCGGCAGAGCGACCTGCTGGGCGTGATGAGCCGCTTCTCGCTGCGCTCGCCGGCCGGCGCAGGCCTGGTGGCGTTGCCGCTCGCGCAGGCCGTGTGGCCCCGGCGCATCGGCATCGTCACCCGGCGCGGAGCGTACCTGTCGCCCTTGGTCCATCGTTTCATGGAACTGTTGCGCGAGCGGTCGCAGGAGTTCGGGCGCATCACGCTCAGTTCTGGAGCGCCAGCTTCCGGATGATGGGGTCGTAGCGCCGCGCTTCCTGCAGCGCGAACTGGCGCATCTCGGCCGGCGTGCCCGCGGTGGCCACGAACCCCTGGTCCGCGAAGAGCTTGTGCAGCTCGGGCGTGCGCACCGCGGCCGCCACGGCGGCGTTGAGCCGCGAGACAACGGCCGCCGGGGTGCCCTTCGGGACCGAGAGCCCCGCCCAGCTGCCGGCATCCAGGTCGGGCATGCCCAGCTCGGAGAACGCCGGCACGTCGGGCAGGGCCGGCGAGCGGGCCTTGCTCGTCACGCCGATCGGCACCACCTTGCCGTTGCGGATGAATTCCAGCGCAGGGCCGACGGCGATGAGGCCCAGCTCGATCTGCCCGCCGACCAGGTCGGTCATCACGTTGGCGCCGCCCTTGTACGGGATGTGCACGATGTCGAGGCCGAAGTGGTCCTTGATGATCTCGAAGGTCAGGTGCATCGAGGTGCCCACGCCCGGCGAGCCGTAGGACATCTGCGCACCCTGCTTCAGGCGATCGCGCAATTGCGCGAAGGTCTGGATGCCCAGCTTGGACGAGGCCATCACCACGTGCGGCGCGATGCTGATGCGCGAGACCGGCAGCAGGTCTTCCTGCGGGTCGTAGTCGAGCTTGCGGTACATGCTGCGGGCGATGGCGATGTTCCCGCCGTACATCAGCAGGGTCTGGCCGTCGGGCCGGGCGCGCGCCACCTTCGAGGCCGCGATGTTGCCGCCCGCGCCGCCGATGTTCTCGATGATCACCTGCTGCCCCAGGTCGGCCGACAGCGGCCGCGCGACCTGCCGGGCGATCGAGTCGAACTGGCCGCCGGCCGAGAAGGGCACGACGAGCGTGACGGGGCCGGTGGCGTAGCTCGCGGCGGCGCGGGCACCGCGGGGCAGCGCCGCGGTGGCGGCCGCTGCCAGCGATGCGGCGAGCCATTGCCGGCGTCCGATGAGGCGGTCTTCCATATCGTCTCCTGGTGTGTCTGCGATGCAGCCAGTGTGGGCCTGCCGGAGGCCGGCACCGATACCGGACGCGGCGGATCCGATAACAGCATGGAATCGTCCGGGCTGCCCCGCGGCCGATAACGCGGCGGCATCGAACCCGGCGCCTGCCTTATCGGCGGACGGCGGCTGCACTCCTAGCATTCCCGGCCATTGCAACCCGCCGCACGAGAGGATCGCCATGAACCAGGGCCGCTTCATCACCCGCAACGCCCAGTACTACGCCGACCATCCGGCCGTGATCTTCGAGGATCGCGTGATGACCTTCCGCGAGCTCGACCGGCGCTCCAGCCGGCTGGCCAACGCGCTGCTGGGCCTGGGCCTGAAGAAGGGCGACCGCGTCGCGTTCCAGATGTCGAACCAGCCGGCGATCGTCGAGATCGAGATCGCGCTCTACAAGGCCGGCCTGGTGAAGATGCCGTTGAACGCGCGGCTCGCGCCGGCCGAGGTGACGGACGTGATCGTCAATGGCGAGCCGCGTGTGTTCATCGTCGGCGATTCGCACACCGGCAGCGTGCAGGAGATCCTCGCGACGATCGACGTGCCGCACCTGGTGGCCTGCGGCAACGCGGTGCCCGGCTGGCACGGCTACGAAGACCTGCTGGCACGCGCGAGCGACCGCAGCCCCGACGTCGAGATGCAGGCTGGCGACCTGGCCGTGCTGCACTACACCTCGGGCTCCACCGGCAAGCTGAAGGCTGCGATGCAGACGGTGGGCAACCGCCTGTCGCACCTGCGCAAGGTGGGCATGCACCGCATGCGCGTGGGCCCCGGCGACGTGCTGGGGCTCAGCGGCCCGCTCACGCACGCCAGCGGCATGTTCATGCAGCCCTTCCTCTACCAGGGCGGCGCGCTGCTGATCCAGGACCGCTTCGACCCCGACCTGCTGCTGGCCGAGGTGGAACGCTGGCGCGTGAGCTACACCTTCATGGTGCCCACGATGCTCAACCGCCTGGCCACGCACCCCGGCATCGGCCGCTACGACCGCAGCAGCCTGCGCCAGATCGCCTATGGCGGCGCGCCGATGGCGCCGGCCCGCATCCGCGAGGCCTGGGAGGTGCTGGGGCCGGTGCTGTCGCAGGGCTACGGCGGCGGCGAGACGACGGGCGGCCTGATCCTCTTCGACACCGAGGCGCACGCACGCGCGCTGCGTGACGTGCCCGACCGCCTGGCCTCGTGCGGGCGGCCGATCGGCGAATCGCAGGTGATCGTCGCGGGCGACGACGGCCAGCCGGTCAGCGGCGATGCGGTTGGCGAGATCCTCGTGCGCGGCCCCGACGTCTTCGCGGGCTACTGGAAGGAGCCGGAGCTCACCGCACAGGCCTTCACTGCCGACGGCTGGCTGAAGACGGGCGACGTGGCCAAGGTGGACGAGGAGGGCTTCGTCTACATCGTCGACCGCAGCAAGGAGATGATCATCTCGGGCGGGTTCAACATCTACCCGACCGAGATCGAGCAGGTGCTGTACCAGCACCCTTCGGTGTACGAGGCCTGCGTGGTTGGCGTGCCCGACGACACCTGGGGCGAGGCGGTGAAGGCGGTGGTGGTGCTGCGCGACGGCCAGCGCGCCGACGAGGCCGAGCTGGTGCGGCACTGCAAGGCGCTGCTGGCGGACTTCAAGAAGCCGCGCTCGATCGACTTCGTGGCGGAGCTGCCGCGCAACCCCAACGGCAAGCTCTCGCGCAAGTTGGTGCGCGAGCCTTTCTGGGCGGGGCGTGACCGGCGCGTGGGCTGAGGGCGCTCAGGCGCGGGCGCCGGCGGCCTGCAGGGGCCGCGGCCACCGCAGGTGCGCCAGCGCGATGCTGATCCACACCGCGACGCTGAAGTACAGCGACATCCAGACGACCTCGGTGTGCCAGTCCGACCAGCGGTGCGAGACCGTCCAGCGGCTCGCCGCATCGGCCAGGCCATCGGCCAGCGCGAGGTAGCTGCGGCCCGCGGCCTCGTCTGCAAGCCAGCGGGCCCAGTACATGGGCACGTCGATGGCGAACATGTAGGCCACGTAGGCCGCGCCGGCGGTGGCGGCTGCGTACAGCGCCACCCGGGCGCGCCCGGCATGCCGCGGTGCGATCGACGCCATCGTCAGTGCGGCAAGGGCGGCGGCCGTGCCCCAGAGGGCCTCCTCGACGACATGGCCGAGGTTGGAGGTGGTCAGCACCGCGTGCCAGGAAAACAGCTCGGCGATGGCGATCATCGGCACGATCACCCGTGCGGTCCACAGCGCCCGGTGCGCCTGCACCGACCGCGCCGATGCGGCCAGCAGCAGCGCCCATTGCGCGGCGAAGCACAGCTCGGCCAGCGTGGCCACGCTGCGCCCGACCAGCACGCTCGACAGCGCACTGTCCACCAGCACCTGGCGCTGGATGTCGAACACCGGCAGCACCGAGCGCCAGGCGCAGCCCGCCACGTACACCGCCGACAGCAGCAGGTGCAGCCGCACATCGGCGCGCCGGGCCGCGCCGCGGCGGTGCAGCCAGAGGGCCGATGCGGCCCAGGCCGCGACGTTGAGCGCGGCGATGCCGCAGAGGAATGTCCACCACCAGCGGGTCTGCGGGTCCATGAGCGGGCCGGCCTCATGCAATCGTATAAACGGTTTATACGATTGATTCGGCCCCGCCGCCTCCGGGGATCCACGCAGCGGCCGCGTGGCGGCTCAGGCGCTCTGGCGCGTGACGATGGTGTACCCCACGTCGACGATGCGGTTCTCGACCGCCCGGCCTTCCGCGCGGTCGATGATGAACTGCGCCGCCGTGCGGCCGATGCGGTCGTAGTCGATGCGCACGGTGGTCAGCGGCGGGTGCAGCGACGCGGAGAAGTTGACGTCGCCGTGGCCGACGATCGAGAGATCGCCCGGCACGCCGATCGAGCGCACCAGGCATTCGGTGAGGGCGCCCATCGCCAGGGCATCCGAACCGCAGAAGACGCCGTCGACGTCCGGTGCCTTCTCGAGCAGCGCGGCCAACCCGGCACGGCCCTTTTCGTGCGTGGTGGGGGAGGGCACCAGCTCGACCTGCGGCGCGCGGACGCCTGCGCGTGCGGCGGCGCGGCAGAAACCCTCGTTGCGCTGGCGCGCCCGGTCGTCGTTCCCGCTCACGATGCCCAGCCGCCGGCGCCCACGCGCCAGCAGGAAATCGCACACGTCGAAGCCCAGGCGCTCGTGCGAGAACCCGACGATCATGTCGATGGGTGTCGAGGTGAGATCCCACGTCTCCACCACCGGGATGCCGCTGGCCAGCAGGCGGTTGCGCCCCTCGTGGGAATGCATGATCCCGGTGAGCACGATGCCGTCGGGCCGCCGGCCGATCAGCGCGTCGAGCAACGCATCCTCGCCGGCGGGCGTGAAGCCCGACTGGCCGAGCAGCACCTGGTAGTCGTGGCTGCCCAGCGCCAGCGTCAGCGATTCGATGGTCTCGGTGAACACGCCGCCCGAGAGGCTGGGCACCACGGCGGCCACGAGGCGGCTGCGCCTGGACCGCAGTCCTCCTGCGATGAGGTTGGGCACATAGCCGGTGCGGGCGATCGCGTCGCGCACCCGTTCGAGCGTGGGCGCGGAAACCTGTTCGGGCGTATTGACGGCGCGCGACACCGTGATGATCGAGACCCCCGCCACACGGGCCACGTCGTGCACCGTCACCGCCGTGCGTTTCCGGGGGGCCGAAGCGGTTGCGGCGGGATCGTTGAGGGGGCTGTTCGTCACAACGCATGGTAGCGCCCACCCCCGGCCCACCCCCGGGACAGGCGGTCCCGAGGCGGTCGTCCGCCATCGCCTGGCGCCAGGGTTAACGATAACCGTTTGTGGGTTGCGAACACGCATTGGCAACGTTAACAATTGCGCCGTCCACCACCAATCGCTTTCGAATTCGCACCCTGAACGGACAGACCGGTAACGTTGTCATCCGGGTGCAGGTGGCTGGGCGGACCACCCTTTACGCAGAGGAGACCCCATGAAACTGACCCGACTGACGATGGCCCTCGCGGCCCTGGCGCTGGGCGCCTCGGCGGCCACCGCGCAGGTGACGTCGCTGCCGGCGGCCAAGCTGTTCCCGAACGAGAACGCGGAACTGGTGACGCTGCACCTGAACAAGGCGCGTGAGATCGCCGGCGACGACCTCTTCCTGCTCTACCAGCAGCGCTGCATCATCGACCAGGCCTTCCCCATCGTCGACGACGACATGCAGAACGCGGGCCTGGTGCTGCCGACCAAGGCCTTCGAGGACCTCTACTTCGTCGGCCAGAACGGCGTGTCGGCCTGGCTCGTGAAGACGAATGCGGGCTACGTGGTGTTCGATGCCCTGAACAACGCCGACGAGGCCGAGAACATCCTGGTCGACGGCATGAAGAAGCTGGGCCTGAACCCGGCCGAACTGCGCTTCGTCGTCGTCACCCACGAGCACCGCGACCACTACGGCGGCGCCAAGTACCTGCAGGACACCTACGGCGTGCAGGTGGTGGCCTCCGAGGTGGCCTGGACCTCGATGGAACGCGCCACCGGCACGCCGGTGCGCAACGTCACGGTGGCCGACGGCCAGTCGTGGACGGTGGGCGGCAAGACCTTCCAGTTCTTCGTGACCCCGGGCCACACCGACGGCTCGCTGTCCACGATCATCCCGGTGACCGACAAGGGCGGCAAGAGCCACAAGGCGGCCCTGTACGGCGGCTTCGGCATCCCGGGCAACGTGACCAACAAGGTCAAGCAGATCCAGTCGCTGCAGCGCTTCGGCGTCTACACGCAGGCGGCCGGCGTCGACGTGATCATCGGCAACCACCAGGTGCAGGACGCGTCGCTCGCCAAGATGGACCTCGCCCGCCATCGCCGCTGCGATGCCAACACCTGCATCGATCCGAACCCGTTCGTGATCGAGAAGACGGTGGCCGGCGCCAAGTCGACCTCGCCGGAGAAGTTCCGCGTCTATTCGCGCTTCCTGCAGGTGCAGGAGCAGTGCATCCGCGTCAACGCTGCGCGCAACGGCCAAGTGCTTCCGCTCTGATCGGCCGCAGTCCTCGTTCCAGGAGTTTTCATGTCCTTCCAACGTACTTCCATCACCCTGGCCCTGGCCCTGCTGGCCGGCGCCGCACAGGCCGGCATCGTCACCTTCAGCGGCGACAGCACCGGCGGTCCCACCTTCAACCGCCTGCTCGAAGATGCCGCCACGCTGTCGAGCGAAGGCACCGCGGTGGCCTACACGGCCTACCAGTTCAGCGTCGACACGTCGGGCCTCTACACCTTCCTGACGACGGCGGCCTTCGACAACATGGCCTTCCTCTATGCAGGCAGCTTCGACGCCGCGCTGCCCGCCGCGGGCGCGCTGATCGGCAACGACGATCTCGTCTCGGCATCGACCTCGGGCTTCGCCTTCAACCTGAACGCCGGCGGCAGCTACGTGTACGTCACCACGGGCTTCTCCAACGCCGACTTCGGCCAGTTCAGCACGACGATCGGCGGGCCGGGCGTGATCGCCGCGGTGCCCGAGCCGTCCACCTATGCGCTGCTCGCGATGGGCCTCGCCGCCGTGGGCGTGGCGGCCCGCCGTCGCAGCCGCAAGGACTGACGAGGCAGGGCAGGGGGCACCGGCATGAACGGCCTTCTTCGCCGGTCGTCCTGCGCCCTCGGCCTCGTGCTGCCGCTGGCCGCCGCGGCCCACGGCTACTTCCCGCCGAAGTTCGGCGGCCTGATGAGCGAGGGCGGCGAGATCTCGGTCGAGCTGGTCGCGCAGGCCGATCGCACGGTGCTGCATGTCGAGGACCACGGCATGCCCATCCCGACCGAAGGCGCCAGCGGGGCCCTGGGGATCGCGTCCGCCGATCGGCCGCAACGTGTGCTGGCGCTGGGCCCGGGCGGCCACAACCGGCTGGTCGGCCCCGCCGCCGAACTGCGCCCGGGCGACCGGGTGGTCGCGCGTGCGTCGTTCCCGGACGGCAACGTGATGTTCGTGCGCTTCCGTGTCCGGGGGCCGGACGAGCCCCCGCCGGCCCCTCCCGCTGCCGCACCGCCGCCCTTCGCCAAGCCCTTTGCCGTGCCCTTCGCGGCACCGCCCGCCCGGCCCCCGTCCCCGCACGACCCTGCGGACGCCTCGCGCCCGCACCTCTCTTCTTCCGGAGTCTCGCCTTGAACAAGCTTTTCCCCTTCCTGGCTGCCGCGGCCGCGGCAGCGACCCTCGGCCTCGCCGCCACCGCCTCGGCGCAGACCTGGCCCGACAAGCCCGTCACGATGGTCGTGCCGTTCCCGCCCGGCGGCTCGACCGATTCGATCGCGCGCGCCCTCGGGCCCAAGCTGAGCGAGAAGTTCGGCCAGACCTTCGTCGTCGACAACAAGGCCGGTGCCACCGGCACCATCGGCGCCGGCGCCGTCAAGCGCGCGCCGGCCGACGGCTACACCTTCCTCGTCACGTCGCTGGGGCCGCTGGTCATCGCGCCGCACCTCTTCAAGAGCGTGCCTTACGACGCCTTGAAGGACTTCGACCTCGTCACCGTCGCGGTGCAGGCACCCAACGTGCTGGTCGTGCCGGCGGCCTCGCCGCACAAGTCGGTGGCCGACGTCGTCGCGTTCCAGAAGGCCCACCCCGGCAAGATGACCTTCGGGTCGTCGGGCAACGGCTCCAGCGACCACCTCACGGTCGAGCTGTTCTGGCAGCAGTCGGGCACCTCGGGCTCCCACATCCCTTACAAGGGCGGCGCTCCGGCGATCTCCGACCTGCTGGGCGGCCAGGTCGATGCCTCGTTCCAGAACGTGAACGCGGTGCTGCAGCACATCAAGGCCGGCAAGCTGAAGGCCCTGGCCGTCACCGGCGACAAGCGCGCGGCGGTGCTGCCCGATGTGCCGACGATGGCGGAGGCCGGCGTCAGGAACGTCGAGGTCTACTCGTGGCAGGCCGTTGTCGGCCCCAAGGGCCTGCCGGCCGACGTGCGCGGCAAGTTCCACGCGGCCGTCGTGGAGGCGCTGAACGACCCGGCCGTCAAGCAGCAGTTCACCGCGATCGGGTTGGAGGTCGTGGGCAACACGCCCGAGCAGTTCGGTGCCTTCCAGGCCAGCGAGTTCGCACGCTGGAAGAAGGTGATCGAGACCGGCCGGATCACCGCGGACTGAACCCCATGGCCTTGCATTCCACCCCCGTCGTGACGCGGCTGCAGGCGATCCCGGTCGCCGGCCGGGACAGCATGTTGCTCAACCTGAGCGGTGCGCACGGTCCCTTCTTCACCCGCAACCTGGTCGTGCTGACCGACAGCGCCGGCCGCACCGGCATCGGCGAAGTGCCGGGCGGCGAGGCGATCCGCCAGACCCTGGAGGATGCACGCACGCTCATCGTGGGCCAACCCGTCGGCGAGTACCAGGGCCTGCTCCAGATCGTGCGGGCGACCTTCGCCGAGCGTGACAGCGGTGGCCGCGGCCTGCAGACCTTCGACCTGCGCACGACGGTCCATGCCGTCACCGCGCTCGAATCGGCGCTGCTCGACCTGCTGGGCCAGCACCTCGAGGTGCCTGTGGCCGCGTTGCTGGGCGAGGGCCAGCAGCGCGATGCCGTCGAGATGCTGGGCTACCTCTTCTACGTGGGCGACCGCACGAAGACCGGCCTGCCCTATGCCTCGGCCCCCGAAGAGGCCGACGATTGGTTGCGCCTGCGCCACGAGGAAGCGATGACGCCCGAGGCCATCGTCCGCCTCGCCGAGGCGGCCCATGCCCGCTACGGCTTCAACGACTTCAAGCTCAAGGGCGGCGTGTTGGCCGGCGAGGCCGAGGTCGAGGCCCTCACCGCCTTGCACGAGCGCTTTCCGCAGGCCCGCGTCACGCTCGACCCGAACGGCGGCTGGCTGCTGAAGGACGCGATCCGCCTGATGCGCGACAT
>NZ_JAZIBG010000038.1:0-86742 GCF_036621135.1 Aquincola agrisoli | reverse complement strand
GCTGTACGCACCGCCCACGGCCAACGAGGCGGAGGTGTACATCGGCGCGCCCAGCCTGCCCTGGTACATCGATGCGGCGCTGCGGGCGGATGTCGAAGAGCACTGGCCGGCCCTTCGGGGATGGCAGGGCCGCCTTACACGGTTCGACCAGGGGCGGGACCGCATCGACCCGCTGAGCGGCGAAGGCCTGCGCGACATCCTCGCCTACAAGCAGGTGTTCCACCCCCGCCTGGCGATCACCGGCTGGCGCACCGAGCGCGATCCGTACAGCGACCAGACCACGCAGGTGCCGGTGTATGCCAGCGTGGAGGACGGCGCCGCGCTCCTGCAGGCCCGCGAGCACAACCTGTCCGACCACAGCACCTTGCCGCAGCACGAGTTCATCGTGCGCGGCGTGATGGCCTGGGATCTGGCGCTGGGTGTCAACCAGTGCCACACCGACGCCCGCTTCTGGCGCTACCTGAAGACGCTGGCGGACTGGAAGCTGAGCGATCCGTACTTCCTCGACAACGACGAGGGCGCGCTGCCCGAGCCCGGCCCCCTGCCGCCAACGCTCCCCACCGATCCCGCCTGGCCCCGTCAGGCGGATCGGGCGGTGGACTACTGACCCAAGCGAGGCATCCATGAACACACTCCTGCACCTTGCCATCACCGTGACTGTCGGTTCCGGTTTGCTCCTGTCGGGTTGTGCCAGCCGGACAACGCCCAGGGGCACGCCGCCGCAACCCGCCATCGAGGAACCGCAGACGCCCATCCTTCGCACGCGCTACCCCGACAAGGCTTGCCACGAGCCTGTCAGCCAGACGATTCCCTTCGGCGATGGATTGCGCAAGGCGCCCATGCCGGGCGCTGCTTACCGGATCACGCTGTCGACCCAAGAGGTGTTCGAGGGTGTGACTCCCACTGGCAAGGTCACGCTGCTCAGCTGCGCGCCGATCAAGCAGCAGGACATGCTGATCGAGGTTGGCATCGGCATGCGCCGGTAGGCGCCCCGGCCGCCCTCAGCGTGTCGCCGCCCGGTGCGCTGCCGCGATCGCGCTGCCGAGGTCGATCACCGCCAGCGCGTAGTAGCTCGACCAGTTGTAGCGCGTCACCGCGTAGAAGTTGGCCGTGCCCGCCACGTAGGAGGGCGCGGCATCGCCGTTCTGCAGCTCGACCAGCGCCAGCGGCCCGGGGTGGCGCTGGGCGTCCTCGCCGAGCACCGCGCCCTGCTCGAGCATCTGCGCCGCGGTGAAGCTGGGCACGATGTCGGGCGCAAGCAGCATGGCGCGCGGGGTGGTCTCCGAGGGGGGCGCCACGTCGTAGTGGGTCGGCATGCCGCGCTGCCAGCCGAAGTTGGCGAGGTAGTGCGCGACGCTGCCGATGGCGTCCTCGGGGCTGCGGAGGAGGTCGATGCGGCCGTCGCCGTCGAAGTCCACCGCATGGCGGTTGATGCTGCCCGGCATGAACTGCGGCAGGCCGATCGCGCCCGCATACGAGCCGCGCAGGGCCTGCGGATCGCAGCCGCCGCCTGCGCACCATCGGATCAGCTCCTCCAGCTCGCCGCGGAAGAACGGCGTGCGGTCCTTGCGGCCGGTGGGAAAGTCGAACGCCAGCGTGGCCAGCGCATCCAGCACGCGGAAGTTGCCGGTCACCCGGCCGTAGAAGGTCTCGACGCCGATGATGCCGACGACGATCTGCGCCGGCACGCCGTACTGCGCCTCGGCACGCGCCAGCGCCGCTTCGTGCGTCAGCCAAAAGCGCAGGCCGGCGGCGATGCGCTCCGGCTCGATGAACCGCGACCGGTAGGCGGCCCAGTTCTTCGCGGTGCCGGCCGGCGGCGGCATGATGAGCCGCGCCACCGAGGGCAGGTAGCGCGCGCCGGCCAGTTGCTCGCGCACCCAGGCGGCGTCCAGCCCGTGGCGCTGTGCGGTGTCGTCCGCGAAGGCCATCACGTCGTCGCGGCGGCCGTAGGTGACGATGTCCGGGGCGCTGTCGCTGCGGGCCTTGGCCGCGGCGGTCTTGGGCTTCTTCGCCGGCTGCGTGGCGTGGGCGGCCAACGGCATCGTCAAGGTCAGCGAGGCGGCCAGCATCAGCCAGGGGGCGCGCAGGGGACGGGAACTCATGCGCCCATTATCCCGGCCGCTGCGCGGCGGCCGCCGCGCGCGTGAACGCGCGCCACCAGGCGGGACTGGGCCGGCGGGCAGCGTCGCGGCCATAGCGCAGTGCGTCCAGCGCTTCCATCGCCGCGGCCACGGGCTCGCCGCGCGCGCCCAACTGCTGCCGGACCCGGCCCGCCAGCGTGCGCGGCCCCTCGTGCGGCGCGGCCCGCACCCCGAGCGCGGCCAGGCGCTGCCGCACGCGGGCCTGCAGGCGTTCCCACGGGTCGCGGCGCTGGCGGTCCCAGAGCGCCCACGCGGCGCCCGCGAGCGCTGCCGTGCTGGCCAGCACGACCAGCAGCAGCGCCAGGTCCTCCCAGCGCGGCGCCTGCACGCCCAGCCGCTGCAGCAGGTCGAATTGCTGTGCGCGCGAGTAGTTCAGCACCCACTGGTTCCACCGGTTGTTGACCAGCTCCCATGCGTTGCGCCACTGCGCCATCAGGGCCGGGCTCATGCCCGCGAGCGCACCGGCCACCAGGCCGGGCGGCGGGCGCAGCGGCTGGCTGCGGTCGACACGGTCGGGCGCCACGGCCGCGGTGGGATCGACCCGCACCCAGCCGCGCCCGGCCTGCCAGACCTCGGCCCATGCATGGGCGTAGCTCTGCCGCACGACGACGTAGCCGTCCTGCAGGACGGGATCGGCGCCCTGGTAGCCGGTGACCACCCGTGCCGGCACGTCGAGCGCCCGCATCACGACGACGAAGGCGGTGGCGAAGTGCTCGCAGAAGCCGAGCTTGCGGTCGAGCCAGAACTCGTCGATGGCGTGGCGGCCGCTGTCGTCGCCGTACACGCCCGGCGCCAGCGTGTAGGTGTAGCCGCCGGCGCGGATGTGCTGGAGCACGGCGCCGGTGAGCGTGGCCGCATCGGCCCGCAGGTAGCGCGGATCGTTGCGCAGCGCCGCTGCCCAGGCCAGCGTGCGCGGGTTGTAGCCGGCGGGCAGCGAGAGGTGGTCCTGCAGGCTGATGACCGCCTCGCGCGGGCCGTGCTCGAAGTCGGGCCAGGCCTGCGCGGTGAAGCGCAGCCGGTCCATCACCGGGCGCTCGGTGGTCCATTCGAGGTCGTGGCGCTGCAGCGTTCGCCAGCCGTCGATGACGGGGGCGCCCGCACTGCCGGCCGGGGTGGCCTCCAGCAGCGGCAGCAGCGGCAGGCGCGACGGCTCCAGCGTCATCTCGTAGGCCACGGGCGCGCCGCGCGTGCGCAGCTCGGCCGGCGGGCCGCCGCCGAACATGCCGCGCCGCAGCCGGTGCCACTCCCGGCCATCGAAGCTGCTGAGCACCGGCCCGCGCCAGTACAGGCGCGAGGTGTCCGGCACCGGCCCCCGGAAGCGCACGCGGAAGGCGATGCTCTCGTCGTTCGCCACCTCGGCCACCCCGCCCAGCGTGAGGGTGCCCGACAGGCCGGTGCGCCCGGCCGCGTCCTGCGGCAGCGCCCACAGCGGCCCCATGCGCGGGAACAGCAGGAACAGCAGCACCATGACCGGCACGCCGAGCAGCGTGGTGCGGGCGGCGAGCCGCCCCGCCTCGCGCAGCGCCGGCTGGCCGACCGGCATGTGCGCGAGCACCAGCGCCGTCAGCAGCCCCCAGACGGAGACGATCATCGCGGCCGCCACCGGCAGCGACTGCGAATACAGGAAGTTCGTCAGCACCAGGAAGAAGCCGAGGAAGAACACCACCAGCGCATCGCGCCGCGCGCGCAGCTCCAGCGTCTTCAACACCATCAGCACCACCAGCAGCGTGACGCCCGCCTCCTTGCCGAGCAGCGTGCGGTGGCTGTTGAGCGTGAGGCCGATCGCCAGCGCGAGCAGCGCCGCCAGCAGCCAGCGGCTCGGCAGCGGGGCGGAGCGCACCGCCAGCAGCGCGCGCCCGGCCAGCACCGCGGCGGCGAGCAGGCCGCACCACAGCGGCACGTGCGGCAGGTGCGGCAGGATGGTCCAGCCGATCACGGCCAGCAGGAAGAGCACGTCGCGCGCGTCGCGCGGCAGGTGGCCGAGGGCGGGCCAACGCGGCGCGCTGCGGGGCCGGGCGGTGGTCATCGCGCGCTGGCCTCCGACCACGTCGCCAGCGCCTGCAGCGCCTTCAGCCGGTGGGCGTCGCCCTGGCCGGGAGGCAGTTCCACGCCCGGCAGCCGCAGGCCGTGCAGCACGCCAGCGCCTTCGGCGGCCAGCACCCAGGCGGCCAGGCGCGACAGCCGTGCTTCCGCGCCCTGGGCGCCGGCCAGCTGCCAGTCCAGCCACAGCTCGCGCGAGGCGGCGCCGCTGTTCTCGCGCGTCACCAGCTCGCCGGTGCGCGCGGCCTTCTTCCAGACGACGCTGCGCAGCGCGTCGCCGCGGCGGTAGGCGCGCACGCCGTCGAACTCCCCCCCGTCGCGCTGGCGCATCGCGGCGCCGGGGCCGGCCAGCGGTTGTGCGGGCGGCAGCGGGGCGGGCGGGTGCTCGGGGGCCGGCCAGGCCAGTGCCTGCGCGGCCGGCCGCCACACGGTCCAGGCCTTGAAGAGGCCGAACGGGAAGCGCGTCTCCGCGCGCAGCGCGGGCACCGGGTGGCTGCCGCGGCGCGGCGGCACGAAGCGCAGCACGGCCGTCGCCTGGCCGAGCGCCGGCACGTCGACCCATACCTGCTGGTCGCGCTGCGCCCGGGCGTCGAAGCCCACGCCGATGCCGTGGCGCTGCCGGCCGGGGCTTTCGGCCACCACGTCGATGCGCGCCGGCTCGCCCGCGAAGCAGGGCGCCACCGGCCGCAGGTGCAGCGTCAGCCCGCGCAGCGTGGCATGGGTGATGTGCAGCGACGCGAAGCCCGCCCCGGCGAGCAGGAAGGTGAGGATGTAGCCGAGGTTGAGCTGGTAGTTGATGGAGGCCAGCAGCATCACCGCGAGCGTGACGCCGAAGGCCAGCCCGGCCCGGGTCGGCAGGATGTAGATGTTGCGCTGGGTCAGCACCCAGCGGTCGGTGCGCGGGTGGCGTGCCTGCCACCAGGCCTTCACGCGCGTGCGGAGGGCGGCCCACATCGGGTACATCTGGGGGGGCCGGTGCGTCAGGGCAGCGGCACGGCCTCGACCATCGCGCGCACCTGCTCGGCGCTGCCCCGCCCGGCGCCCGCCACCGGCAACAGCCGGTGCGCGATGGACTGCGCGAGGATGGCCTGCACGTCGTCGGGCGCGACGTGGCTGCGGCCGCCGATCAGCGCGTGGGCCTTGGCCGCGCGCAGCACCGCCAGCGCGGCCCGCGGCGACAGCCCCTCGACGAACCACTGTCCCGAGCGCGTCGCCGCGATCAATGCCTGCAGGTAGTCGAGCAGCGCGTCGGATGCGTGCACCCGCAGCACCGCCTGCTGCGCGGCGATCAGGTCCGCCGGCGTCATCACCGGTTCGAGCCGCGTGATCGCGCTGCGGCGGTCCTCGCCGGCCAGCAGCGCGCGCTCGCTGGCGCGGTCGGGGTAGCCGAGCGTGATGCGCATCAGGAAGCGGTCGAGCTGGCTCTCGGGCAGCGGGTAGGTGCCCAGCTGGTCGGTCGGGTTCTGCGTGGCGATCACGAAGAAGGGCTTCGGCAGCGGCCGGGTCTGGTTCTCGACCGTCACCTGGTGCTCCTCCATCGCCTCGAGCAGGGCGCTCTGCGTCTTGGGGCCGGCGCGGTTGATCTCGTCGGCGAGCAGCACCTGGGCGAACACCGGGCCCGGATGGAAGACGAAGGCCTCCTTCGAGCGCTCGAACACGCTCACGCCGACGAGGTCGCTCGGCATCAGGTCGGCGGTGAACTGCACGCGCGAGAAATGCAGCCCCAGCGAGACGGCGAGGGCGTGTGCGAGCGTCGTCTTGCCGACGCCGGGAACGTCCTCGATCAGCAGGTGGCCGCCGGCCAGCAGGCAGGCCAGGCAGTCCTCGATCTGCGTCCGTTTGCCGACGATGATCGTGCTAATCTGGTCTGCGAGTTTCTGGAGTTGCTGCGTGGTGTCCAAGGCCATCCGCGCACCTTATCCCAAAAAGCATCCGCCCCTTTTGCCGATGACCACCGCCTTCTACAGCCATTCCGAATGCAAGGGGCACGAGATGGGGCAATGGCACCCCGAGTGCCCCGAGCGGCTGGACGCGATCGCGGACCACCTGCTGGCCACCGGGCTCGATGCGCTGCTGGAGCCGCGCGACGCGCCGGTCGTCGACCTGGCCGACGTCCAGCTGGCGCACACGGCCGGCTACGTGCGCCACATCGCCGACCTGCTCGGCACGCTGGCCGCCGGGAGCGGCGAGCGCCATGCCTTCGACCCCGACACCAGCGCCTGCGCCGGCACCTGGGCCGCGATGCTGCGCGCCGCCGGCGCCGCGGTGGCCGCCACCGACGCGGTGATCGACGGCGACGTGGACAACGCCTTCTGCGCGGTGCGCCCGCCTGGCCACCACGCCACGCGCGACGAGGCCATGGGCTTCTGCTTCTTCAACAACGTGGCCGTGGCCGCACGGCATGCGCTCGATCGCCGCGGGCTGCAGCGGGTGGCGATCGTCGACTTCGACGTGCACCACGGCAACGGCACCGAGGACATCGTCGCGGGCGACGACCGCATCCTGATGTGCAGCTTCTTCCAGCATCCGCTATACCCGCACAGCGGCGCCGTGCCCAAGGGCACCAACATGGTCAACGTGCCGGTGCCGGCCTACACCAAGGGCATGGAGGTGCGCGAGCTGATCGAGGCGATGTGGATGCCGAGGCTGGAGGCCTTCAAGCCGGAGATGGTCTTCGTCTCGGCCGGCTTCGATGCGCATCGTGACGACGAACTGGGCCAGATGGGCCTGGTGGAGGCCGACTACGCCTGGATCACCTGGAAGCTGGTCGACCTGGCGAAGCGGCACGCCAAGGGCCGCATCGTGTCGTGCCTGGAGGGGGGCTACAACCTCCAGGCGCTGGCCCGCAGCGTGGCGGCGCATCTGCGGGTGCTGGCGGGCGTGGATGGGTGAGGTGAAACCGCGGAGGCACTATCGGTACCCAAGTGCAGCCTGGGTCGCACCAACTTGCCTCGCTACAGGTGTGTAGACTCCCGCACAAGGAGTCGCACATGGCCACCAATCTCGCAATCGATCCCAGTCTTCTCGAACGTGCCGTTCAAGTCAGCGGAGAGCGCACGAAGAAGGCTGCAGTCACGAAAGCCTTGCAGGAATTCATCGCTCGCCGGGAGCAACGGCGCGTCGCCGATCTGCTGGGCAAGCTGGAGTGGGACCCATCGTTCGACTACAAGGCCGAACGGTCCCGCGGCAAATGACACTGCTCGTGGATACGAGCGTCTGGTCCCTGGCCCTTCGCCGCGACGTAGAAGCTACCGAACCCGAGGTCCAGGAACTCAAAGATGCCTTGTTCGGGGCCGATGTCGTCGTCACGACGGGCCTGGTTCTGCAAGAGCTCCTGCAGGGTTTCTCTGGCACAAAAGCCCAGGCCCAGATCGTCGAAAGATTCGCCGCCTTGCCACTGCTCCAGCCAGATCGAGACGATCACATTGGCGCAGCCAACTTGAGGAATACATGTCGTCGAGCAGGCGTTCAGATGGGCACCGTTGATGCTCTGCTTGCGCAACTCGCCATTCGGCACGACCTCACGCTTCTCACGACGGACAAGGACTTCATGCATGCGGCCAAGCATTGCCCGCTGTGCGTGTGGCCGGCGAAGGCGCGGCCGAAGCGGTAACGCCCGATCCCTGCGTCCGGCCCCGCACACCCCATGACTCAAAACCTGTTCCTCGAGGCCACCGCTTGACGCCCGCCACCCCCGCGGCTTCCGCCGCCTCCACCGTCCCCGCCAGCAGCCTGCACGCCTGGTTCGAGGCGCTGCTTCGCCCCGCCGCACTGGTCGAACTCGCACTGCTCGCCGCCTGCCTCGGCCTGGCCGGCCTCGTTGTCTGGCTGCTGCGCGGCCAGACCGGCCAAGCTGGTCGCCCAGGGAGCATCTGGTTCGGTGCACGGCTGATCGACGGCGTGCTGTTCCCGGTGTTGGCACTGGCTGCCGTGTTCTCGGCGCGGCAGCTGCTGGCGCAGGACGGCACGCCGCGGCTGCTGCTGAACCTCGCGGTGCCGGTGCTCGTCTCGCTGGTCGTCATCCGCGTGGGCGTGCGCGTGATGCGCGCGGCCTTCCCGCAATCCCAGGCGGTGCGCATCGTCGAGCGCTGGTTGTCGTGGCTGGTATGGCTGTGCCTGGTGCTGTGGCTGACGGGGCTGCTGCCGGTGGTGCTGGCGGAGCTGGAAGCGGTCACCTGGACGGTCGGCGGCTCGCAGCTCACGCTGCGCAGCGTGATCGAGGGCGTGCTGAGCGCGGTGGTGGTGCTGGTGCTCGCGCTGTGGCTGTCGGCGGCGCTCGAGTCGCGGCTGCTGGCGGGCATCGGCACCGCGGGCTTCGCCGGCAACGTGTCGCTGCGCAAGATCGCCGCCAATGCCACGCGCGCGCTGCTGCTGATCGTCGGGCTGCTGTGCGCGCTCTCGGCGGCCGGCATCCCGCTGGCGGCGCTGTCGGTCTTCGGCGGCGCGATCGGCGTGGGCATCGGCCTGGGCCTGCAGAAGCTGGCGGCCAACTACGTCTCGGGCTTCGTGCTGCTGGCGGAGAACAGCCTGCGCATCGGCGACATGGTGGTGGTCGACGGCTTCGAGGGCCGCATCACCGACATCAGCACGCGCTACACCGTGATCCGTGCGCTCAACGGCCGCGAGTCGATCGTGCCGAACGAGATGATGATCACCCAGCGGGTGGTCAGCCTCACGATGAGCGACACCCGCGTCAGCGGCAACACGGTGGTGCAGGTGGCCTACGGCACCGACATCGACGCGCTGATCCCCCAGCTCGTGGCGGTGGTGGGCGGCATCGACCGCGTGCTGTCCGATCCCGCGCCTTCGGTGGCGCTGACCGACTTCGCGGCCAACGGCATCGAGCTGACGATCGGCTTCTGGATCCGCGATCCGCACAACGGCCTGGGCGGCGTGCGCAGCAACGTCAACCTGGCCGTGCTGCGCACGCTGGATTCATTGGGGATCGAGATCCCTTATCCGCAGCAGGTGGTGCACGAGGTGCGGCCGAGGGATGCGGCCGTGCCGGCGCCGCCGGCCGCACCGGGCCCGCCCGCAGCCTGAGCGCGCCGGGCCCGCGCTCAGCTGCGCGCCGCCGGCAGCCCGCGCAGGTAGACGTGCAGCGCCCGCACGTCGGTGTCGCTCATCTCGCGCAGCGATTCGAAGGGCATCACCTTCACGGGCGTGCCATCGGGCCGCAGGCCGGTCCTGAACATCTTCAGCAGCGAGTCCGCGGTCGGGTAGGCCGCCATCGGCCCGGCGTCGCCACCGGTCAGGTCGGCCGCCGCGGGCCAGTCGGGCGGGCCGCCGGGCACCTTGCCACCGGCGAGCTGCGGGCCGTGGCAGCCCAGGCACATGTTGGCGACGTAGGCGCCGTGCTCCCGGGTGACGCCCTCCGGCACCGGGGCGGGGGGCGGCGCGGCGTGGTCGATCTTGGCGGCGGCGTCGGGGATGGCGCCGAAGCCGTAGAGCACCCGCACCGGCAGCGGCAGCGACACCACCGCGCTGGCGCCCGCCAGCGGGGGCAGCTGCCGGACATAGGCGATCAGCGCGCCCACGTCGTCGTCGGTGAGGCGGTTGTAGTCCTCGCTGGGCATGATCAGCACCGGCGTGCCGTCGGGCTTGACGCCGTGGCGCAGCGTGCGCACCCAGTCCTGCACGCCGTAGTGCGCCACGGCGCTGCCCGGCCCCGGCGTGATGTTGGGGCCGATGACCTTGAGGCCGCCCGGCTCGTCGAGGAAGGTGCGGCCGGCGCCGTTGGCGCCGTGGCAGTCGACGCAGCCCCGCGACGCATAGAGGTAGCGCCCGCGCTCGATGGCCTGCGCATCGGTGCGCAGCGCCAGCGGCGGCGGTGGCGGCACGTCGACGCGGCGGTGCATGCGCTCGCCTGCCATCCAGTGCCCGGCTGCGGCGGTGGCGGCCAGCAGGACCGCCGTGCCGGCCAGCGCCGCCGCACCGCGGCGCAGCCAGCGGCGGCGGGGCTTCGTGGCCGCCGCGGTGCCGGCGTCCTGGGGCGGCCGGGCGGCGCTCACGCCGCGCTCCGCGTGCGCGCGCCCGCCAGGCCCAGTCCGGCTGCGAGGCGCACCCAGCGGCCCGGTTCGATCAGCGGGCGCAGCAGGTCGAGCACCGCCTGGAAGGCGCCCGGCGGCGCCTTGCGCTGCATGTCGCCGAGCAGGCCGGCCAGTTCGTGCGGGGCGAGCGCGGGGCCCATCCAGTGCAGCACCTCCATCATTTCCGCGGGCGGGATGCTGGCGACCAGCCGGTCGTGCAGCGCGTTCAGCTCGTCGTCGTCGTACAGCGACCAGAGCGCGGCGTTGTTGGCCGTCTCCTCGATGTGCATGTGCTGCAGGTTCTCGGCCACGAACAGCGCGAAATGCCGGTACAGGCGCAGCGCCAGCAGCGGACGCATCGGCGGCTGCGCGCCAGCCAGCGTGCGCACCTCGGCCTCGAGCGTGGCGATCGAGCCCAGGTGCTCCAGGTGGTCGTCGGCGGTGCGGCGGGCGCCGGCGGCGCGGCGGGCCTCGATGGCGGTGTGGATGAAGTCGTTCTCGTGGCGCAGGTGGCTTCGCATCAACGCGAGCAGCGCCTCGGTCTGCCCGAGCGTGCGCTGCATCTCGGCGGCGTCGGCGGTGTCGAGCTGGCCCAGGCGGACCAGGGTGTCGGCCATCGCACGGCGCAAGGCCTTGTGGATGCCGGCGTAGAGGTCGACGCGCCGTGCGGCGGGGGCGTCTTGCAGGGCGGAAGCGGAGGCGGGGGCGAACTGCGTGCTCATCGGGAAACAACCTTCGAAAAGAGCTGGCCGGCGACCGTGCCGACCTGCTCCGCAGTCTGCCGAGCCCGGCGCGCCGGCGCATCGACCGAAGGAGCCATGGGCCCATCGCGGCGGGCCAACCCGTTGGGGGGATGGCGCGCCGCGCGAGGGATGACCGGCCGGTGTATCTTGCCGGCCGCGCCGCCGATGTGCGGCACGAACGGAGGTCCGGCGATGAATGACTCCTCTCCCACCCTGCCCGCGGCACCCACGGTGCAGCCGATCCGCCCCGGCGCGGAGGTGATGACCCGGCAGCGGCTGCCCTACTTCGTCGGGATCTCCGGCCAGACCGTGGGCGCCACCGGCCTGTCGATGCACCTCGTCGTCATCCCGCCGGGCGCGCGGGCGGAGCCGCACGTCCACATCGGCTACGAGACCGGCATCTACGTGCTGGAGGGCACGGTGCGCACCCGCTGGGGGCATGAACTCGAGCATGACGTCGTGAGCCGGCCCGGCGAGTTCCTGTTCATCCCGGCCGGCGTGCCCCACGAGGCGATCAACCTGAGCGCCGACGAGCCGGCCCGCGCGGTGGTCGCCCGCAACCATCCGGCCGAGCAGGACCTGGTGGAACCCTACCGGCCCGGCCCGGCCGCGCCCGAGGCCGGCTGATTCCGAAGGAGCATGCCGATGTGCCGCAACATCAAGACCCTCTTCAACTTCGAGCCGCCTGCCACCGAGCTGGAGATCCGCGACGCGTCGCTGCAGTTCGTGCGCAAGCTCAGCGGCTTCTCGGTGCCGTCCAAGGCGAACGAGGCGGCGTTCGAGCGGGCGGTGGAGGAGGTGGCCGAGGCCGCGCGCCGGCTCATCCGCTCGATGGTGACCAGCGCCGAGCCGCGCAACCGCGAGGTCGAGGCCGCCAAGGCGCGGGAGCGGTCGGCGGAGCGCTTCGGCACGGGCCGCTGAGCCTGCGCCGGCCGCGGCACCCGCCCGGGCGCTAATCCGCCCGCGGATCCCGTGGTTCGCCGCGGTACCACGCCGCGGCCTGGCCGCGCGAATCGACGCCCAGCTTGTCGAGCAGGTTCGCGACGTGGCGTTTCACGGTGTGCGGGCTGAGGTCGAAGGCGCGGGCGATCAGCTTGTTGCTGTCGCCGTTGGCGATGCGCGCCAGCACCTCGCGCTCGCGCGGGCTGAGCGACAGGCGGGCGAGGCGGGGGTGCGCCGAGACCGACGCCGCTTCGGGATCCCCGTCGTCCTCGCCGTCCTCCTCGACGGGTGGGTGGGCCCGGGCCGGCACCGTCGGTGCCGTCGGCAGCACGATCTGCGGGGGCGGCTCGGGGCCGGGTGCGGCGGCCTGCAGCAGGCGCGCCCAGGTGCGCAGCGCCGCCTGGCGGGCGGCGGGCAGCATGTGCTGCCAGTCGACCGCCGCCAGCGCCGCCACCGGCCCGCCGGCCAGCAGCACGCCGCCGGGCTCGCCTTCCTCGTCGACCCGCGCGAACACCGGTGCCAGCACCGCGGCGGCCTGCACCGGGTGGCCGCCGGCGGCCAGCGCCTGGGCCAGGTGCAGCCGCGTCTCCGCGGCCTGGCCGACGAGGTCGATCCGCTCCTCCTGCTGCAGCGCCTGCTGCCAGTGCGCGATGGCGTCGTCGAGCCGGCCCTGCAGCCGGGCCGCGTGGCCCCGCAGCGGCACGTGCTGCGGCGCATCGGGCAGGCGGCGCAGGCACGACGACAGCAGCGCGAGATCGTCGCACAGCACGGCGACGCGCGCCACCTGGAACAGCAGCTGCGCATGGCTCCAGGCGTTGCGGTGGGCGGCGATCTCCTCGATGCGCGTACGCGCGATCGCCAGCGCCTCGGCCCGGCGCCCGCGTACGGCATGCAGCACCGCGGCCAGCGCCTGCAGGTGCTGGCGCACGTTGACGGGGTTGCCGACCCAGGCGGCATCGGCCACCCCGCGGCGCCACGCGTCCTCGGCCTCGTCGAGCCGGCCTTGCCACAGCCGCCGCCAGCCGTGCTGCACCATCGCGCTGGCGCGCAAGGGGGTGGGCGTGTCGCCGGCCACGCGCTGCGCACCGTCGGCGTAGCGCTGCAGCGGCACGGCGGTGCCGCGCAGGCCGTTGAAGCGCGGCAGCGGCATGCAGTGGTACCACGAGGCCATGCGGCTGTCGCGCTGCAGCAGGTCCATCAGTTCGTCGAGCACCGGCCCCACGCGGTGCAGCGCACCCACTTCGAGCGCATGCCACGAGCAGGCCACCAGCACGGCGATGCGCACGTCCGGCGCCAGCGCCTCGCGCCGCAGCACCGACAGGCGCTGGCCCGCCTCGTGCATGCGGCCGAAGGCGTTGAGCGCCAGCGCCTGGTAGGCCTGCGTGGCCTGCTGGCCGGGCACGTCGCCGCGCGCTTCGTAGGCCGATTCGGCCTGGCGCATCGCGTCCAGCATCTCGGCGAAGTCCCAGCGCGCCCAGGCCACCAGCCCGCGCATGCGCTGCAGCTCGGGCGAGCCGATCGCCCATTCGGCCGGGAACTGCGCCACCAGCCGCGCCATGCTGGCCACCGCGCCCTCGGCCAGTTCGCCGGGGCCGATCGCCAGCAGCACCTGCGCGGCCTCGGCATGGCGGCCGGCGCGCAGCAGCAGGCCGATGCGCCGCGTGGCGTCGGGTTCGGTGGCGGCGGCGCGCTCGAGCAGGGCGGCCACGTCCTGGGGGCGCTCGCGGTGCAGCCGGTGGTCGAGCGCGTCGCGGAACAGGTCGTGCAGCTTCAGCGTGAAGGGCGCGTCATCCTCGGTGGGCGCCTCGGCGTCGAGCACGCTGACGAAGAGGCCGCGGCGCTCGATGTCGTCGAGCATCGCGGCGGCCTCGGCCAGCGGCAGGCCGGTGACGGCCGCGGTGCGTGCGGCCGTCAGTTCGGGCAGCACCGAGGTCTGCAGCAGGAAGTCGCGCAGCGGCGGCGGCAGCCCGTCGAGTACCTCGGTAGCGATGAACTCGAAGGCGTGGCGGTCGAGCGTGGCACGGCGCAGCACGCTGCCGCGCTCGTGCATCGCGCTCAGCGCGAGCCGCAGGCCCGCTGCCCAGCCCTGCGTGCGCTGGTGCAGCGCATCGGCCTCGCCGGCGTCGAGCCCGGTCGTGGCCGCCAGCGCGCGCACCTCGTCGCGGTCCATCTGCAGCTCGGCCTGGCCGATGTGCACCAGTTCCCCGGCCGCGCGCAGGCGCGCCAGCGTGAGCGGGGGCTGGCTGCGCGAAGCGACGGCCATCGTCCAGCGCGGCCCCAGGCGGCGGATCAGCAGGTCGAGGAAGCCGAACACCGCCTCGTCGTCGACGCGATGCAGGTCGTCGAGCACGATGACGCCGTGCGGCACCTCGCAGGCGTCGAGCGTGTTCAGCAGCTCCGCGGCCGCGGTCTGGCGCTGGCGGGCGTCGGTGCTGGTGGCCTGCGCGATCAGCGCCTCGGGCGCGACGCGCCAGGGTGGGTCGTAGGGTTCGAGCGCCGCGGCCAGGCAGCCGAGCAGCCGGTGCAGGTCGTCGCCCTCGTCGAGCGCGATCCAGGCGTGGGCCGTGCCCGTGGGCAGCCGTTCGATCTGGCGGGCGAGGGCGGCCGTCTTGCCGTAGCCGGCGGCGGCGCACACCAGCACCAGCCGGTGCGACAGCAGCGCCTCGCCGAGGCGGGCCTCCAGCCCGCGACGCTCCACCAGCGCGCCGTTGCGCAGCCTTGGAGGCTGGATCTTGGTGCGGGCGAACGTCATCGCGGTGGTACTGCCGGCCGGTGCTGCAGGCCGTTGCCAGAATTGTGCCGCGCAGCGTGGCCGCCGGGCCAGGCGTGCAGATTCACCACCGGGCGCCGGCAGCGCCCGGGGCACCCGGCGGGTCAGGCCGGGCGCCGTGCGGTCAGGCGACCGCCACGGGGATCTTGCCGATCCTGGCCTGCCACTCCTTCGGGCCGGTGTTGTGCACGCTGGTGCCCTGCGCGTCGACCGCGACGGTCACCGGCATGTCCTTCACGTCGAACTCGTAGATGGCTTCCATGCCGAGGTCGGCGAAGCCGACGACCTTGGCCGTCTTGATCGCCTTGCTGACGAGGTAGGCGGCGCCGCCCACGGCCATCAGGTAGGCGCTCTTGTGCTTCTTGATCGCCTCGATCGCGACCGGCCCGCGCTCGGCCTTGCCCACCATCGAGATCAGGCCGGTCTTGGCCAGCATCATCTCGGTGAACTTGTCCATGCGGGTGGCGGTGGTGGGGCCGGCCGGGCCCACGGCCTCGTCGCGCACCGGGTCGACGGGGCCGACGTAATAGATGACGCGGTTGGTGAAGTCCACCGGCAGCGGCTCGCCCTTGGCGAGCATGTCTTGAATTCGCTTGTGCGCGGCGTCGCGGCCGGTCAGCAGCTTGCCGTTGAGCAGCAGCGTGTCGCCCGGCTTCCAGCTCGCCACTTCGGCGGGCGTCAGCGTGTCGAGGTCGACCTTGCGGCTCTTGTTGTAGTCGGGGGCCCAGGCGACGTCGGGCCAGAGGTCCAGGCTCGGCGGCTCGAGGTAGGCGGGGCCGGAGCCGTCGAGCACGAAGTGCGCGTGGCGGGTGGCCGCGCAGTTCGGGATCATCGCGACCGGTTTGCTCGCCGCGTGCGTCGGGAAGGTCTTGATCTTCACGTCGAGCACGGTGGTCAGGCCGCCCAGGCCCTGCGCGCCGATGCCCAGCGCGTTGACCTTCTCGTACAGCTCGATGCGCATCTCCTCGAGCTTGTTCTGCGGGCCGCGCTCGAGCAACTCGTACATGTCGATGTCTTCCATCAACGCTTCCTTGGCCATCATCACGGCCTTCTCGGCGGTGCCGCCGACGCCGATGCCCAGCATGCCGGGCGGGCACCAGCCGGCGCCCATGGTCGGCACGGTCTTCAGCACCCAGTCGACGATGTCGTCGCTCGGGTTGAGCATGTACATCTTCGACTTGTTCTCCGAGCCGCCGCCCTTGGCCGCGACGATCACGTCGACCGTGCTGCCCGGCACCACTTCCATGTGGACGACGGCGGGCGTGTTGTCCTTGGTGTTCTTGCGGGCGAAGATCGGGTCGTCGAGCACCGAGGCGCGCAGCACGTTGTCGGGGTTCAGGTAGCCGCGGCGCACGCCTTCGTTCACCGCGTCGGCGATCGAGCCGCTGAAGCCCTCCCACTTCACGTCCATGCCGATCTTCAGGAACACGTTGACGATGCCGGTGTCCTGGCAGATCGGGCGCCGGCCTTCGGCGCACATCTTCGAGTTGGTCAGGATCTGCGCGATGGCGTCCTTCGCGGCCGGGCTCTCCTCGCGCTCGTAGGCGCGGGCCAGGTGGGCGATGTAGTCGGCCGGGTGGTAGTAGCTGATGTACTGCAGGGCCGAGGCCACGCTGTCGATCAAATCTTGCTGGCGGATCGTGGTGATCATGGTGCTGGCGAGGGGTGGTTCGGGATCGGGCGCGATTATCCGCGCACCGCCGACCCTTCAATTGAGAGTAGTTCTCATTGGTCGCTATGCTCTGCGGCTCCCCGAACCGGTCCACTGCAAAGGTTTCCCATGCCGAACCGCACCGAACACGCCACCGAACCCACCCGCACCGAGCGCGACACGTTCGGCCCGATCGCCGTGCCGGCCGCGCGGCTGTGGGGCGCGCAGACGCAGCGCTCGCTGCAGAACTTCGACATCTCCGGCGAGCGCCAGCCCAAGGAGATCATCACCGCGCTGGCGCAGGTCAAGCGGGCGTCGGCGGTGGTGAACCACGCGCTGGGCCTGCAGGACCAGGCCAAGACCGACGCCATCGTCGCCGCGGCGGACGAGGTGGTGGCCGGCAAGCACCCCGACGAGTTCCCGCTGGTGGTGTGGCAGACCGGCTCGGGCACGCAGACCAACATGAACGTCAACGAGGTGCTGGCCAACCGCGCGAGCGAGCTGCTCGGCGGCGAGCGCGGCGAAGGCCGCAAGGTGCACCCGAACGACGACGTGAACCGCAGCCAGTCCAGCAACGACGTGTTCCCGACCGCGATGCACCTGGCCGCCGTCGAGGCGCTGACGAACAAGCTGCTGCCGGCCATCGCGAAGCTGCGCGGCACGCTGGAGCAGAAGGCGAAGGATTTCGACGGCATCGTCAAGATCGGCCGCACCCACCTGCAGGACGCCACGCCGCTGACGCTGGGGCAGGAGGTCTCGGGCTGGGTGGCGCAGCTCGCGCACGGCGAGCGGCACGTGCGCGCCGCGCTGCCGCACCTGTGCGAGCTGGCGCTCGGCGGGACGGCGGTGGGCACGGGGCTCAACGCGCCCAAGGGCTATGCCGAGCAGGTGGCGGCCGAGCTGGCGCGCCTGACCGGCCACCCCTTCGTGACGGCGCCGAACAAGTTCGAGGCCATGGCCTCGTGCGACGCCATCGTGCATGCGCACGGCGCGCTGAAGACGCTGGCCGCCAGCATGATGAAGATCGCCAACGACGTGCGCTGGCTGGCCAGCGGCCCGCGCAGCGGCATCGGCGAGATCAGCATCCCCGAGAACGAGCCGGGCTCGTCGATCATGCCGGGCAAGGTGAACCCGACGCAGAGCGAGGCGGTGACGATGCTGGCCGCGCAGGTGATGGGCAACGACGTCGCCATCAACATCGGCGGCGCCTCGGGCAACTTCGAGCTGAACGTGTTCCGCCCGATGGTCATCCACAACTTTTTGCAAAGCGTGCGGCTGCTGGCCGACGGCATGGTGAGCTTCAACGACCACTGCGCCGTGGGCATCGAGCCCAACCGCGACCGCATCGACGAACTGGTGTCGCGCTCGCTGATGCTGGTGACCGCGCTCAACACGCACATCGGCTACGACAAGGCGGCGCAGATCGCCAAGAAGGCGCACAAGGAAGGCACCAGCCTGCGCGAAGCCGCGCTGGCGCTGGGCCATGTGACGGCCGAGCAGTTCGACCAGTGGGTGGTGCCGGGGGACATGGTCGGCCGCTGACCCCGGCCGCCACCACGGGTTACACCCACTTGCCCCCGCGCAGCGTTCAATTCGATAGTCAGCCCGCGTTCACATAGCAGCAGTTGGGCGCCTTGCCTCGGGCAGGGCCGCCTTGTTCACCTTCTATCGGAGACAAAGGCATGAGCGAGCAGAAAAAGACCCCGGCGCCGCGGCGCCGCTTCCTGAAGAACGCGGCGACCAGCACCGTGGCCGCTGGTGCGATGGCCGCTCCGATGGTGAGCCAGGCCCAGACGACGACGCTGAAGTTCCAGAGCACCTGGCCGGCCAAGGACATCTTCCACGAGTACGCGCAGGACTTTGCCAAGAAGGTCAACGACATGGCGGGCAGCCGCCTGAAGATCGACGTGCTGCCGGCGGGCTCCGTGGTGCCCGCGTTCCAGCTGCTCGACGCGGTGAGCAAGGGCACGCTGGACGGCGGCCACGGCGTCATCGCCTACTGGTACGGCAAGAACTCGGCGCTCGCGCTGTGGGGCTCGGGCCCCGGCTTCGGCATGGACGCCAACATGGTGCTGGCTTGGCACTACTACGGCGGCGGCAAGGCGCTGGTGGAGGAGATCTACAAGAGCCTGAACCTCGAGGTCGTCTCGTACATGTACGGGCCGATGCCCACGCAGCCGCTGGGCTGGTTCAAGAAGCCGGTGTCGCGTGCCGAGGACATGAAGGGCCTGAAGTTCCGCACCGTCGGCCTCGCGGTCGACGTGTTCACCGAGATGGGCGCGGCCGTCAACCCGCTGCCCGGCGGCGAGATCGTGCCGGCGCTGGACCGCGGCCTGATCGACGCGGCGGAGTTCAACAACGCCTCCAGCGACCGTGTGCTCGGCTTCCCCGACGTGGCCAAGAACTGCATGCTGCAAAGCTTCCACCAGAGCGGCGAGCAGTTCGAGATCCTGTTCAACAAGGGCAAGCTCGACGGGCTGCCCGCCGAGCTGAAGGCGGTCATCGACTACGCCGTGCAGGCCGCCAGCGCCGACATGAGCTGGAAGGCCATCGAGCGCAACTCCAGGGACTACGACGAACTGAAGAAGCAGGGCATCAAGTTCTACAAGACGCCCGACGCCATCCTGCGCACGCAGCTCGCCGCCTGGGACAAGACCGTCGCGGCCAAGGCCAAGGAAAACCCGATGTTCAAGAAGGTGCTGGATTCGCAGCGTGCCTTCGCGCAGCGGGCCGGCCAGTGGAACAACGACTACACGGTCGATTTCAAGATGGCCTGGAACCACTACTTCGGGCCGAAGCGGAGCTGACCGACCTGGCTGCCGGGCGGACGGGGGCGCCCGGCTCGAGCGCCCCCGCCGTGTTTCCAGAGACTTCGCGCTGATGGCCTGCGGGCCCGCCACCATGCAAAAGCTGTTGCTCGCGATCGACGCGATCTCGACCTTCATCGGCAAGACCGCGGCCTGGGCCGCGGTCGGCCTGACGCTGCTGATCAGCTGGGAAGTGTTCTCCCGCTATGCGTTGAACAACCCGCACGCGTGGGTGCTCGACGCGCAGATCATGCTGTACGGCACCCTGTTCATGCTCGCCGGCGCCTACACGCTGGCCAAGAACGGGCATGTGCGCGGCGACGTGCTGTACGGCTTTTTCAGCCCGCGCGCGCAGGCGGGCGTGGACCTGACGCTCTACATCGTGTTCTTCCTGCCCGGCGTCTTCGCGATGACCTGGGCCGGCTGGACCTACGCGCAGGAATCGCTGGCGATCCGGGAGCAGACCTTCTCGGCCACGCCGCTGCCGCTCTATCCGTTCAAGTTCGTCATCCCGGTCGCCGGCGCGGCGCTGCTGCTGCAAGGCTTCGCCGAGATCGCACGCTGCGTCATCTGCCTGCGTGAGGGCCAGTGGCCCCGGCGCGGCGACGACGTCGTCGAGGTGGACGTCGACAAGCTCAAGGAGATGGTGCACGTGAAGGACAGCGACATCGAAGCCCTGGACCGCGAGATCGCGGCCAAGGAAGTCAAGGGGGCTCGGTCGTGAAGCTGCGCAAGGAACTCTGGTTCGGCTTCTCCATCATGGCGATGGTGCTGGTGGCCATCGCCTGGCTGCTGCTGGGGGTCGAGACCGTCACGCATGGCCACCAGGGCCTGCTGATGCTGTCGCTGGTGGTGGTGGCCATCATGCTGGGCTTCCCGACGGCGTTCACGCTGATGGGCATGGGGATGATCTTCACGTGGCTCGCCTACGACGGCAACACCACGCGCACGCTCGACCTCATGGTGCAGGCCGCCTACAAGAGCATGGCCAACGACGTGCTGATCGCGGTGCCGCTCTTCGTGTTCATGGGCTACCTGGTCGAGCGTGCCAACCTGATCGAGAAGCTCTTCAAGAGCATGCACCTCGCGATGGCGCGCGTGCCGGGCTCGCTGGCGGTGGCCACGCTCGTCACCTGCACCATCTTCGCGACGGCCACCGGCATCGTCGGTGCGGTGGTCACGCTGATGGGGCTGCTGGCGCTGCCGGCCATGCTGCGCGCGGGCTACAGCACGCCGATGGCGGCGGGCGCGATCACCGCGGGTGGCTGCCTGGGCATCCTGCTGCCGCCGTCGGTGCTGCTGATCCTGTACGGCGCGACGGCCGGCGTGTCGGTGGTGCAGCTCTATGCCGGGGCGTTTTTCCCTGGGCTGATGCTGGCCGGCCTGTACATCGGCTACGTGATCCTGATGGCCAAGCTCAAGCCCAAGTGGGCGCCGCCGCTGTCGGCCGCGGAGCGCGTGGTCGAGTTGCCGCCGCTGACACGCGCGCTGCCTGCCGAGACGCACCAGTACGCGCCCTCGGGCCTGTTGAACGCGTTGAAGGGCCAGCGCAACGCCGGCGTGCCGACGGGCTACGTGTTGCGGCAGCTGGGCCTGGTGGTGCTGCCCGGGCTGCTGTTCGTGCTGCTGGCCGTCACGAGCTACCGGGCGGTGACCACGGTGGAGGCCGAGGCCGTCTACGACATCCAGCCGATCGGCTTCGACAGCGGCCCGGCCGAGCGGCCTGAGGGCGGGCTGGCGGAGCCGCCCTCGCAAGGCGGGCTGCAGGAACCCCCGTCCGCCGAAGGCGGCCTGCAGGAGCCGCCGGGGGCCCTGTCCGAACCTCCGGGCGCCGAGGCGGCACCGCCGGAGGCCGCGCCACAGGCCTCGGCGCCGTCTGCGGCCGAGCCTGCCGCCGCGGCGGCAACCAGCCGGCCGGCGCCCACTTGGTGGTGGGTGGGCTTCGCGGTGCTGGCCATCTCGATCGTCTTGTTCTACGCGCTCCTGAGCTTCGCGCGGTTCGAGATCTTCAAGATGCTGTTGGGCTCGTTCTTCCCGCTGGTGGTGCTGATCCTGGCGGTGCTCGGTTCCATCGTCTTCGGGCTGACCACGCCGACCGAGGCCGCGGCGCTGGGGGCGCTCGGCGGCTTCCTGCTGGCCGCGGCCTACAAGCGGCTCAACATGGGCATGGTCAAGGAGTCGGTCTACCTGACGGCGAAGACCTCGGCGATGGTGTGCTGGCTGTTCGTCGGCTCCGCGATCTTCTCGGCAGCCTTCGCGCTGCTCGGCGGCCAGGAGCTGATCGAGAAGTGGGTGCTGTCCATGAACTTGACGAAGTTCGAGTTCATGGTGCTGTCGCAGATCGTGATCTTTCTGCTCGGCTGGCCGCTGGAGTGGACGGAGATCATCGTGATCTTCATGCCCATCTTCATCCCGCTGCTCGACCACTTCGGGGTGGACCCGCTGTTCTTCGGCCTGCTGGTGGCGCTGAACCTGCAGACGGCATTCCTGTCGCCGCCGGTGGCGATGTCGGCCTTCTACCTGAAGGGCGTTGCGCCGCCGCACGTGACGCTGAACCAGATCTTCCTCGGGATGATCCCGTTCATGGGCATCCAGATCCTGGCCATCGTGCTGCTCTACATCTGGCCCGAGATCGGGCTGTGGCTGCCGCAGTTGCTGTACGCCCGCTGACGCGGCGGGCGCCCGGGCCGGTGGCTCAGTGCTGCGGCGGGCCGGCCGGGTGCATCAACCGGTCGGCCAGCGCGATCGCCAGCGCCGAGAACAGGAAGGCGATGTGGATCAGCGTCTGCCACATCAGCACCTTGTCGGTGTAGTTGCCGGCGTTGATGAAGGTCTTCAGCAGGTGGATCGAGCTGATGCCGATGATGGCGGTGGCGAGCTTGACCTTCAGCACCGAGGCGTTCACGTGGTTCAGCCACTCGGGCTGGTCGGGGTGGCCTTCCAGGCGCAGCCGAGAGACGAAGGTCTCGTAGCCGCCGACGATCACCATGATCAGCAGGTTGCTGATCATCACCACGTCGATCAGCGCCAGCACGACCAGCATGATCACCGTCTCGTTCAGCGCGGTGACGGGCGCGTCGCTCTTGTAGCCGATGCTGCTCACCAGCTTGTCGAGGGCAGCGGTGTTGCCGAACACCGCCTCGATCAGGTGCACCAGCTCCACCCAGAAGTGGAAGACGTAGACGCACTGCGCCAGGATCAGCCCCAGGTACAGCGGCAGCTGCAGCCAGCGGCTGGCGAAGATCAGGTTGGGCAGCGGGCGCATGCGCACGTCGGCGGGGTCGGGCAGCTGGGCCATGGGTGACGACACTTCGTTGACTGAACATCGAATTTTATGCGGCACCGCAGCACGCTCCGTGACGACCCTAGGGAGCGCGACGCACCCACCGAGGCCTGCCCGACACGCCGCGTCGGGCTAGAGTAAGCCGTTCGTCAGGCGCGGGCGCCACAGTCCGGGCCGACAGCGGATGTCATGCACCTACGGAGACAAGCGATGAGCGAGCACCAAGAAGCCAAGATCTACGAGCCGGGCGCTGCCGTGCGAGAGGGCGCGCACGTGTCCGGCATGGCGGCGTACGACAAGCTCGTCGCCGAGGCCGAGGCCGACTACGCCGGCTACTGGGGCCGCCTGGCCCGCGAGTTCGTCACCTGGAAGAAACCGTTCACCCAGGTGCTGGACGACAGCAACGCACCGTTCTTCAAATGGTTCGAGGACGGCACGCTGAACGTCTCGTACAACTGCCTCGACCGCAACATCGAGAAGGGCCTGGGCGACAAGACCGCGCTGATCTTCGAAGCCGATGGCGGCGAGGTCACCCGGGTCACCTACAAGGAGCTCCTGGCCAAGACCTGCCAGATCGCCAACGGGCTGAAGAGCCTGGGCGTGAAGAAGGGCGACCGCGTCGTCATCTACATCTCGATGTCGATCGACGGCGTGGCCGCGATGCAGGCCTGCGCCCGCATCGGCGCCACGCACTCGGTGGTGTTTGGCGGCTTCTCGGCGCAGAGCCTGCGCGACCGCATCGAGGACACCGGCGCGGTGGCCGTCATCACCGCCGACCAGCAGGTGCGCGGCGGCAAGCAGCTGCCGCTGAAGGCCATCGTCGACGAGGCGCTGGCGCTGGGAGGCTGCGATTCGGTGAAGCACGTGCTGGTGGTCAAGCGCACCGGCGCCGAGCTGCCGATGAAGGAAGGCCGCGACCTCTGGATGGCCGATCTCGTCGCCCAGCAGCCCACCACCTGCGAGCCCGAATGGGTCGAGGCCGAGCACCCGCTCTTCCTGCTCTACACCTCGGGCTCCACCGGCAAGCCCAAGGGGGTGCAGCACAGCAGCGGCGGCTACCTGCTGCATGCGGCGCTCACCACGAAGTGGACCTTCGACCTGAAGGACGACGATGTGTTCTGGTGCACGGCCGACATCGGCTGGGTGACGGGCCACAGCTACATCACCTACGGCCCGCTGGCGCTGGGCGGCACCGAGATCGTCTTCGAGGGCGTGCCCACGTACCCGGACGCCGGCCGCTTCTGGCAGATGATCCAGAAGCACAAGGTCACCATCTTCTACACCGCGCCGACGGCCATCCGCTCGCTGATCAAGGCCGCGGAAGGCAACGCGGCGGTGCACCCCGACCGCTACGACCTCAGCAGCCTGCGACTGCTGGGCTCGGTGGGCGAGCCCATCAACCCGGCGGCCTGGGAGTGGTACCACCAGCACATCGGCGGCGGCCGCTGCCCGATCGTCGACACCTTCTGGCAGACCGAGACCGGCGGCCACATGATCACGCCGCTGCCGGGCGCCACGCCGCTGGTACCGGGCTCGTGCACGCTGCCGTTCCCGGGCATCACCGCGGCCATCGTCGACGAGACGGGCAACGACGTGCCGAACGGGCAGGGCGGCATCCTGGTGGTGAAGAAGCCGTGGCCCAGCATGATCCGCACCATCTGGGGCGACCCGGAGCGCTTCAAGAAGAGCTACTACCCGCCGGAGCTGAAGGGCTACTACCTCGCCGGCGACGGGGCGATCCGCGACGAGAAGACGGGCTACTTCACCATCACCGGCCGCATCGACGACGTGCTGAACGTGTCGGGCCACCGCATGGGCACGATGGAGATCGAGTCGGCGCTGGTGAGCTGCACCGAGCTGGTGGCCGAAGCCGCCGTGGTGGGCCGCCCGGACGACACCACCGGTGAGGCGATCTGCGCCTTCGTGGTGCTGAAGCGCCCGCGCCCGACCGGCGAGGAAGCCAAGAAGATCGCCGCCGAGCTGCGCAACTGGGTCGGCCGCGAGATCGGCCCGATCGCCAAGCCGAAGGACATCCGCTTCGGCGACAACCTGCCCAAGACCCGCTCCGGCAAGATCATGCGCCGCCTGCTGCGCTCGATCGCCAAGGGCGAGGCCATCACGCAGGACACCTCGACGCTGGAAAACCCGGCGATCCTGGAGCAGCTGGCGCAGACGAACTGACTGCCGCGGCGCGCCCGGCGCCGGGTTCGCCCGGCCCGGCGCGGCTACTTCTTCAAGCCGAGGATCCAGGTGGCGAGCTGCCGCGCCTCGGCGTCGCTGACCGGCGGGTTGGCGTTCTGCATCGGCGGCATCACGAGCTTGCCCCACACGCCCGTGCCGCCCTTCAGGATCTTCTGGGCCAGCACGTCGACCGCGGCCTTGTCGGCGGCGTAGCGCGCGGCGATGTCGTTGTAGGCCGGCCCGACGATCTTCCGGTCGACGGCATGGCAGGACATGCAGTTCTTCTTCTGCGCGAGATCCGCGTTGGCGAACGCCGGCGCGGCGACGGCCATGGCCATGGCGAACGCGGCGAGGGCGGGGGAGCGAACTTTCATGGTTTCCTTTGAACGGCGTCCGGCGGTGGTCGGGTACATTGATTCGAAGGAAATTCTAGGCCGCGGGTTCCGCGGCCCCTCGAAGGGAGGCAGGACGATGTGGTTCGTGATGCTCGGCGTGGTCCTGGCCGTATTGAAGTTCGCCGCCTTCGGGCCCGTGGGGGCCTGGCCGTGGTGGTGGGTGCTGTCGCCGTTTGCGCTGGCGGTGCTGTGGTGGGGCTGGGCCGACAAGTACGGCTACACCAAGCGCCGCGAGTCCGAGAAGATGGAGGCCAAGAAGGCCGAGCGCCGCCGGCGCCACATGGAGGACCTGGGGCTCGATACGCGGCACAAGCCGCGCAAGTAGACGGCGGCCGGCGCCACGGCGGCCGTGGCGCCGCCGGGCCGCCTGCCGCGTCAGTCGAACTTGTCGAGCACCGCGCCGAAGCTCGCGCTGGCAGCGTTCTTCGCGAACTTGGCCAGGACGCCGCGGGTGTAGCGCGGTGCCGGCTGCTTCCATGCGGCGCGTCGGCGGGCGATCTCCTCGTCCGGCACGTTCAGGTTCAGCAGCAGCTGGTGCGCGTCGATGGTGATCGAGTCGCCTTCCTGCACCAGCGCGATCACGCCGCCTTCGTAGGCCTCGGGGGCCACGTGGCCCACCACCATGCCCCAGGTGCCGCCGGAGAAGCGGCCGTCGGTGATCAGGCCCACGCTTTCGCCCAGGCCCTGGCCGATCAGCGCGCCGGTGGGCGCCAGCATCTCGGGCATGCCCGGGCCGCCCTTGGGGCCCAGGTAGCGCAGCACCATCACGTCGCCGGCCACGATCTGGTTGGCCATGATGGCGGCCAGCGCCGACTGCTCGTCGTCGAACACACGCGCCGGGCCGGTGATGACGGGGTTCTTCAGGCCGGTGATCTTGGCCACGCAGCCTTCGGGCGACAGGTTGCCCTTCAGGATCGCGAGGTGGCCTTCGTCGTACATCGGCTCGCTGATCTTGCGGATGACGTTCTGGTCGGCCCGCGGCTCGTCGGGGATGTCGGCGAGGTTCTCGGCCACCGTCTTGCCGGTGATGGTCATGCAGTCGCCGTGCAGCAGGCCGGCCTTCAGCAGCACCTTCATCACCTGGGGGATGCCGCCGGCGGCATGCAGGTCGACCGCGAGGTACTGGCCCGAGGGCTTGAGGTCGCACAGCACCGGCACCTTCTTGCGGATGCGCTCGAAGTCGTCGATGGTCCAGTCGACCTCGGCCGCGTGGGCGATGGCCAGGAAGTGCAGCACCGCGTTGGTGGAGCCGCCGGTGGCCATGATCACGGCCACCGCGTTCTCGATCGCCTCCTTGGTGACGATGTCGCGCGGCTTCAGGTCCTTCTTGACGGCCTCGACCAGTGCGGCCGCGGCGCGCTTGGTGCTCTCGACCTTCTCGTCGTGCACGTTGGCCTCGGTGCTGGAGAAGGGCAGGCTCATGCCCAGCGCCTCGAAGGCCGAGCTCATCGTGTTGGCGGTGTACATGCCGCCGCACGAGCCGCTGCCGGGGATGGCGCGGCGCTCGATCTGGCAGAAGTCCTCTTCGCTCATCTTGCCGGCGCTGAACTGGCCCACGGCCTCGAACACGCTGACGATGTTGAGGTCCTGGCCCTTGTACTTGCCCGGCAGGATGGTGCCGCCGTACACGTAGATGGCCGGCACATTGGCGCGCAGCATGCCCATCATGCCGCCGGGCATGTTCTTGTCGCAGCCGCCGATCACCATCACGCCGTCCATCCACTGGCCGCCGACGCAGGTTTCCACACAGTCGGAGATCACCTCGCGGGAGACCAGGCTGTACTTCATGCCCTCGGTGCCCATGGCCATGCCGTCGCTGATGGTGGGCGTGCCGAAGATCTGTGGGTTGGCGCCCGCGGCCTTGATGCCGTCGACCGCCGCATCCGCCAGCCGCTGCAGGCCCGAGTTGCACGGCGTGATGGTCGAGTGGCCGTTGGCCACGCCGATCATGGGCTTGGAGAAGTCGTCCTCCTGGTAGCCCAGCGCGTAGTACATCGAGCGGTTGGGGGCGCGCGCGACGCCTTCGGTGATGTTCTTGGAGCGGCGGTTGAAGCTCATCGAGATGTCTCCTGGCGGATGGCTGGGCGGGCAGTATCGGCGCATGAAAATCGAGCGTCCAATATATTTGTCCACCTCGACTGATTCACCTGGAGAATCGATTTGATCGACCTGCGCCCGTTGCGGCAGTTCGTCGCGGTGGCCGAGGAGCTGCATTTCGGCCGCGCCGCGCGGCGCCTGCACATGACGCAGCCGCCGCTGACGCAGGCCGTTCGAGGGCTGGAGCGCGAGCTGGAGGTCGAGCTCTTCGTGCGCACCAAGCGCTCGGTGGCGCTCACGCCGGCCGGCGAGGCGCTGCTCGACCAGGCCCGGCGGCTGCTGCGTGCGGCCGATGCGCTGCCCGCCGCGGTGCGCGCCGCCGCGGCGGGCCGCTCCGGGGTGCTGCGGCTGGCCTTCGTGTCGAGCATCGCCTACGGTCCGCTGCCCGACTGGCTGCGCGGCTTCCGGGTGGCGCACCCGGAGGTCGACGTGCAACTGCGCGAAGCGACGCTCGACGTGCAGCTCGCCGCCTTCGCCGCCGACGAGATCGACGCCGGCTTCGTGCTGCACGCACCCGACGCCGCGCCGCCGGGCTTTGGCGCCCGCACCGTGCTCACCGAGCCGATGCAGCTGGTGCTGCCGGCCGCCCACGCCCTGGCGGCCCGGCGCGTGCTGCGCTTTGCCGACGTCGCCGCGGAGCCGTTGGTGATCTTCCCCCGCGTGATCACGCCCTCGCTGTTCGACGCGGTGGTCGCCGCCTACCGCGGGGCCGGCTTCACACCCCGCATTGCGCAGGAAGCGATCCAGATGCAGACCATCGTCAACCTCGTCAGCGGCGGCATGGGGGTGGCGTGGGTGCCCCACAGCCTGGTGCAGCTGCAGCGGCCCGGCGTGGTCTACCGGGCGGTGCAGGGCGTGCCGCTGCGTGCGCAGACCAGCCTGCTGTGGTCCGAGCCGGTCAAGCCGGTGGTGCAGCGCTTCGTCGGCCACGTCGAGTCGCAGGCGCAGCGACAATCGCCGGCCACATTCAGGAGTTGATTCGGATGCTCGTCCACCCGCAGTTCGATCCGATCGCGTTGCAGCTCGGCCCCGTCGCCATCCACTGGTACGGGCTGACCTACCTCGTCGCCTTCGGGCTCTTTCTCTGGCTGGCCACGCTGCGCACGCGCCAGCCGCAGTATGCGCAGACGGGCTGGACGCGCCGCGACGTCGAGGACCTGCTGTTCTTCGGCGTGGTCGGCGTGGTGCTGGGTGGCCGGCTGGGCTACTCGCTCTTCTACAAGCCGGACTACTACCTGAGCCATCCGCTGGAGATGCTGATGGTGTGGAAAGGCGGCATGTCGTTCCACGGCGGGCTGCTGGGCGTGCTCGCGGCGATGGCGTTCTTCGCGCACCGGCGGGGGCGCCGGTTCTTCGAGGTGACGGACCTGATCGCGCCGTGCGTGCCGCTCGGGCTGGCGTCGGGGCGCATCGGCAACTTCATCAACGGCGAGCTCTGGGGCCGCGCGGCCGACCCGTCGCTGCCCTGGGCGATGGTGTTCCCGCAATCGGGCAGCGACCTCCCTCGCCACCCGTCGCAGCTCTACCAGTTCGGGCTCGAAGGGGTGCTGCTGTTCGTGCTGCTGTGGGTGTATGCACGGCGGCCGCATGCGGTGGGCCGGGTGTCGGGCGCGTTCCTCGTCGGCTACGGCGTGTTCCGCTTCATCGCCGAGTACTTCCGCGAGCCCGACAGCTTCCTGGGCCTGCTCGCGCTGAACATGAGCATGGGCCAGTGGCTGTGCGTGCCGATGGTGCTGGCCGGCATCGTGCTGTGGTGGCGCGCCGGCGCGGTGCCCGCGGCTAGGATGGCGCGATGAGACAGATCTTCTTCGATACGGAAACCACCGGCCTCAGCCCGGAGACCGGCGATCGCGTGATCGAGATCGGCTGCGTGGAACTGGTCAACCGCCGGCTGACCGGCAACAACAAGCACTTCTATCTCAACCCCGAGCGCAAGAACAGCGAGGACGCCGTCAAGATCCACGGCCTGACCGACGAATTCCTGGCCGACAAGCCGCTCTTCGCCGCCGTGGCCGACGAACTGATGGAGTACCTGGCCGGCGCCGAGGTCATCATCCACAACGCCGCGTTCGACGTCGGCTTCCTCAACGAGGAACTGCGCCGCATCGGCAGGCCGCGCTTCATCGAGCAGGTGGGCAGGGTGACCGACTCGCTGCTGATGGCGCGCGAGATGTTCCCGGGCAAGTCGAATTCGCTCGACGCGCTGTGCAAGCGGCTGGAGGTCGACAACACCAACCGCACGCTGCACGGCGCGCTGCTCGACGCGGGCCTGCTCGCCGAGGTGTACATCCGCATGACCCGCGGGCAGGAGTCGCTGGTCATCGACGCGGTGGGCGAGGGCGCCCATGCCATCGATGCGGCGCCGATCGACTACGCCGCGTTCGACCTCATCGTGCTGGAGCCGACGCCCGAAGAAGCCGCCGCGCACGAGCTGATGTTGGCTGAACTCGACAAGGCCAGTGGGGGTAAGACAGCCTGGCGCGAAATTGAGGCATAATTCGAGGCTCACCGGAACACGGCAAAAGATTCCGGGCGGTTAGCTCAGCGGTAGAGCACTGCCTTCACACGGCAGGGGTCGCAGGTTCGAACCCTGCACCGCCCACCAGGCACAAGCCCGGCAGATCCTCGATCTGCCGGGCTTTTTGCTTTTGCAGGCTGCCGCCAGCGCCCCTCGCGGCTCAGTCGCGCACGTCGGCCACCGGCTGCTCGCCGAAGTCGGGCCGGTCGAGGTAGGCGAGCACCTTCGCGGCGGCATCGTCCGGCGAAGCCAGCGCCCCCGTGGCGGCCAGCTCCGCAAAGCGCTGCTGGTCCGGGAAGCGCGCCGGGTCGCCGCCACGCAGCTGGACTTGCATGCCGGTGTCGATCACGCCCGGCGCGAGCGACACCGTGCGGGCCCCGTTGGGCTGCAGCGCCTCCTCCAGGGCCAGCGCGCGCGAGAAGTGGTCCAGCCCCGCCTTCACCGCGCAGTACGCAGCGCTGCCCGCCATGGCACGGCGGCCCAGGCCGGAGGAGATGTGCAGCAGCCGGCGTCGGCCCTGCCAGGCCCGGGTGGCGCGCAGGAAGGCCGCGGACAGCAGCAACGGCGCTTCGAGCCCCACCCGCAGCGCCGCCGACAGGGCCTGCGGCGGGTCGGCGTCCAAGGGCCCCGGGGTGTTGAGCAACGCTGCGTTGTTGATCAGCGTGGCGCTTGCGAAGCGCTCGGGCGGCATCGCGGCCAGCCAGGCTTCGAGCCGGGCGGCGATGCCGAGGGGTTCGCCGAGATCGGCGGTCCACTGTTCGAGCGTGCTGCCCGGCGGCGGCGTGAGTCCGACGTGGGTCGACCGCGCGATGCCGATCAGCGTATGGCCGGGCTGCAGCAACCGGGCCGCGATCGCGGCGCCCATGCCGCGCGAACTGCCGGTGACGATGTAGAGGTGCTGGGGCGAGGAGAGGGATGCTGGCATGCGCCCGAGGATACGCGCGGGCGTCGTCGTCAGAAAGGCGCGGGGCTCTCGAAGGCCAGGGGCCGGCCGTCGTGCGGGTGCGGCAGCGCCAGCCGCTGCGCATGCAGCAGCAGCCTGGGCGATGCGGCGCGCACGGCGTCGGGGGCATAGAGCTCGTCGCCGAGGATCGGGTGCCCCAAGGTCTGCAGATGCACGCGCAGCTGGTGCGACCGGCCCGTCACGGGTTCAAGCGCCACGCGGGTGGTGCCGTCGGCGCGGCGCTCGATCACGCGGTAGCGGGTGAGCGAAGGCTTGCCGATCTGCATGTCGACGATCTGGCGCGGGCGGTTGGGCCAGTCGCAGATCAGCGGCCAGGCCATCTCGCCGCTGTCGTCCGCCACATGGCCGTGCACCACGGCGATGTAGCGCTTGTCCACCCGCCGCTCCGCGAAGGCGATGCTCAGCGTACGCTGGGCGGCGGCGCCGCGGCCGAGCACCATCAGGCCCGAGGTGGCCATGTCGAGCCGGTGGACGATCAGTGCGTCGGCCCACCGGGCCTGGACGCGGGCGGCGATGCAGTCGCGCAGGTGCTCGCCCCGGCCGGGCACCGAGAGCAGGCCGGCGGGTTTGTCGACGACCACCAGCGTGTCGTCATGGAAGAGGGCGGTGAGGGAGTGAGGCACGCGCTGGCCGGGGTGTCGTGGGCGCAGCGCGGCGCAGGGTGCGCCCGGCAGGGCGCCCCGCGGGAACAGGCCCGCCGGCGGTCAGCCCGCGTTGGGGTCGGTGCCGGGTGCCGGGTTCGGCGCGCCGGCGGTGTCCTGGCCTTCGGCCGCATCGGGCGTGTGGTCGTCAGGCTTGCCGCTGAGCTTCTTCTGGCGTTTCTCTTCTTGCTTGCGCTTCTTGGCCAGCTCGCGCTGGCGCTTTTCGTACGAGTAATTGGGCGTCGCCACCGGGCGTCTCCTGGTTGTCGCGAAGGACCGCGTCGAGATTGAGCATAACCCGCGCCGACGCCGATGAAACAGGGCGGTCCACAGGGCTGTTCCGGGCGTGCCGCAGGCGGGGGCTGCGGGACAATGGTTGGATGGGTGCGCAGCGGTCGAGGAGTGGGGCAGCGAATTGGGCGACGCCGTGGGCGCTGTTGCTGGCCATCGGCCCGCTGCAGGCCCAGCCGCAGCCCCAGCCCGCGCCTGCAGTGCCCGCGCCCGCCTCGCCCTCGGCGTCCGAGCCGGGGGCATCGCCGCCCGACGGCGCCGCGCAGCGCATCGAGGTGACCGGCACCGTGGTGCGTGGCGATACCGAGCTGCGGCGTCAGTCGACCGCCTCGAAGATCGTCGTCGGCCGCGAGGAGATCGAGCGCTTCGGCGACGGCAACGTCAGCGACGTGCTCAAGCGCATCCCGGGCATCACCGTGCAGGGCACGCCCGGCCGGGGCGGCACGCCGCGCATGCGCGGCCTGGGCAGCGGCTACACGCAGATCCTGGTCGACGGCGAGCCGCTGCCGGCGGGCTTCTCGGTGGATTCGCTGTCTCCGGAGCAGCTCGAGCGCATCGAGGTGCTGCGCGGCCCGACCGCCGAAACCGGCGCGCGGGCCATCGCCGGCACGATCAACATCGTCACCCGCGAGACGCAGCGCAAGCCGCTGAACGACTGGCGGCTGACCGCCTTGTTCGACGGCGGCTACCTGTCGCCGACGGTGGCCTGGACACGCAGCGACCGGCTCGGCGAGGACTTCGACTACACCTCGTCCTTGTCGCTGTACGCCCGGGAGGACGAGACGCGCAGCATCAACACGACCGTGTCGCCCACGATCGACCAGCGCACGCGCTCGCTGCTGCACGACCAGCGGCTCGGGCTGCGCGGCTCGGGCCGGTTGCGCTGGCGGCTGGGGGAGGGCGAGAGCCTGACGCTGTCGCCCTTCGTGGTGCTGACCAGCGCCTCGCCCCGGCGGGAGGGCGTGCTGCAGCAGACGCGGGGCGAAGCGCCCTACGAGCGCTTCGAGTCGGTCTCGGACAGCAGCTTCCGCATGCTGCGGCTCAACAGCCAGCTCAACCGCCGGCTGGGCGAGAGCCGCGTCGAATGGAAGGCCGGCGCCAGCCATTGGCGCTGGCCCTCCCGCACCGACCGGCGGGAGGTGGGCGGCACCACCCCTGGCCTGCGCAGCGACGACACCGTCACGCGCAGCCAGTCGCTCAGCACCGGCCTCAAGTCGACCACCGCGCTCGCAGACACGCACAGCCTCGTGGTGGGGGCCGAAGTGGAGCATCTGCGGCGCGGCGAGCAGCGCAGCACGCTCTTCGACGGCGCGCCGGTGCTCGGCGAGTTCGGCGACAACCTGCGCGCCACGTCGACCCGCTGGGCCCTCTATGCGCAGGACGAGTGGAGCGTGTCCAAGCAGGTCGAGCTGCAGCTGGGTTTGCGCGGCGAGGGCATCGCCACGCGGGGCAGCGGGGAGGGCGGGGACGCCGTGCGCAACCGCAGCACCGTGTGGACGCCGCTGCTGCATGCGGTGTGGCGGCCGGCGGCGCAACGCCGGGACCAGGTGCGGCTGAGCCTGACGCGCAGCTACCGCTCCCCGACGCTGCAGAACCTGATCGCGCGGCCCTGGCTCAACACCAGCTACCCGGACGGCCCCAACGAGCCGACGCAAGCCGACCGGGCCGGCAACCCGGCACTGCGACCGGAGATCGCCACCGGCATCGACCTCGCCGTCGAGCGCTACCTGCCGGGCGGCGGCCTGCTCAGCGCCAACCTGTTCCATCGCCGCATCCAGGACCTGATGCGCACCGTCACGACGCTCGAGGCCGTGAGCTGGGCCGACGCGCCGCGCTGGGTGGCGCGGCCGAGGAACATCGGCGACGCGACCACCACCGGCATCGAAATGGAAGCCCGGTTCCGCCTGGACGACCTGCTCGACGGGGCACCGGGCGTCGACCTGCGCAGCAACCTGAGCCTCTTCCGCTCGCGCGTGCAGTCGGTGCCGGGCCCCGACAACCGCCTCGACCAGCAGCCCGACGCCACGGCGAACCTCGGTGCCGACTACAAGCTCGCGAACCTGCCGCTGACCGTGGGTGCCAACCTGAACTGGGCCCCCGGCTACGACGCCCGCCTCGCGGAAGACCAGTACGCGACGCAGAACCGCAAGCGGGTGTTCGACGCCTATGCCCTGTGGCGGGTGCAGCCGGGCATGCAGCTGCGCCTGTCGGCCGGCAACCTCGTGCCGCTGGACGACATCAACGGCAGCACGGTCTTCAACGAGGTGTCGCGCACCGCCTACCGTTCGACGGTGAGCTGGCAGATCCAGCTCGAGATGAAGCTGTAGGAGCGACCTGCCGCCATGAAAAACGGCGGCCCGAAGGCCGCCGTCCTGTGAGTGTGGCGCCTGTCGGCGCCGGGCTTCAGACCGGCTGGATGCCGGCGATCGCCCAGTCGCCGCCCTGCACGGGCTTGACGAAGTGCCACAGCTCGTTGAAGGGCTGGGCGCCGCCGTCGGCCTCTTCGCGGATCAGGCCGTGGAAGCGCACGCTGACGACCTGCTGGCCCTGCTCCTCGGCGTAGTCGGCCAGGTCGGCATCGAGCTGCACCACGTCGGTCTGCTGGGCGGTGGCGCCACGATCCTGCAGGTCGAGGCGCAGCGAGGCAAACAGCTCCGGCGTCGTGAACTTGCGCAGGTCATCCACCTGGCCGCCGTCGTTGGCGGCCTGCAGGCGGATGAACAGCATCTTGGCGATGCGCTCGAAGCCTGCGGCGTCGAAGTTCGCCGGCACCTGGGTGCTGCCCGCGGCCACGCCCGCCACCGCGGTGGAAGCGGCGGCCGGCGCCGCGTCGAACGACTGGCGCTGCATCGGCTGCTGCTGCGGCGGCTGCCACGACGGGGTGTCGCTGCGCAGGCCGGCCGACGAACCACCGGCGCCGGCGCCCGCCATCTGCAGGCCGTTGCGTGCCTGGGCGCTGCCGTTGCTGCCGGCAAACCGGCGCATCAGCCAGCGGATGGCGAAGAACGCGACCAGGCCGATCAGCAGCATGGTCATGAAGTTCGCCAGCTCGCCGCCCAGGCCGAGGTGGCTGAACAGCGCCGCGATGCCCAGGCCGGCGGCCAGGCCGGCGACGGGGCCGAGCCACGAACGCTTGCCTGCCGCTGCGGCGGCACCGGCTGCGGCCGGTGCGGCGGCGCCGGCCATCGGCGCGGCATTGCCTGGCTGCTGGGCAGGCGTGCCGGGGGTGGAGTTCGGCGTATCGGCCGGCTTGGCAGGCGCTTGCCGCTGCATGCCAGAGGCACGGCCGCCACCCAGGCGCTTGGCCTCGGCGTCGAAGGTGGCGAGCGGCAGGGTCGCGCCTGCCACGGCCATCGAAAGGGCTACCAACCAGGTTCTCACAAGGTCTCCTTGTTCAATTGAAACGGGGCCGCGACACGCGGCGTGCCCGGGTATGAGTATCCGGCACATATTTGGTTCACCCCGTTGCGATTTCAACCGGTGTAAACGCGACGCCGGCAGGGACACCCCGCACCTGGGACAATACGCGGTTAGCCAGCCCGCCGTCGCCCATCCGTGTCCACCGCCCTCGCCGCTCCGCCGGCCGCCAAGCCGCTCACCGCTTATCGCCCGTACTGGGCCAAGCGCTTCGGCACCGCGCCCTTCCTGCCGATGAGCCGTGCCGAGATGGACCGCCTCGGCTGGGACGAGTGCGACGTGATCATCGTCAGCGGCGATGCCTACGTCGACCACCCCAGCTTTGGCATGGCGGTGATCGGCCGCACGCTGGAGGCTCAGGGTTTTCGCGTAGGGATCATCGCCCAGCCCGACTGGCAGAGCGCCGACGCCTTCAAGGCGCTCGGGCGCCCGAAGCTGTTCTTCGGCGTGGCCGCCGGGAACATGGATTCGATGATCAACCACTACACGGCCGACCGGAAGATCCGCAGTGACGACGTGTACACGCCGGGCGGCATGGCGGGCCGGCGGCCCGACCGGGCGACGCTGGTCTACACGCAGCGCTGCAAGGAAGCCTTCAAGGACGTGCCGGTGGTCATCGGCGGCATCGAGGCCAGCCTGCGCCGCATCGCGCACTACGACTACTGGCAGGACAAGGTGCGCCGCTCGATCCTGGTCGACAGCAAGGCCGACCTGCTGCTCTACGGCAACGCCGAGCGGGCCGTCATCGAAGTGGCGCACCGGCTGGCGCAGCGCAAGCCGATCGAGAGCATCACCGACGTGCGCGGCACCGCCTTCATGCGGCGCGACGACGACCCCACCGCCGCCGGCTGGTTCGAGCTCGATTCGACCGAGGTCGACCGGCCTGGCCGCATCGACGAGCACATCAACCCGTACCAAACCACCAGCGAGCAGGCCGAGGCGCAGGGCCAGGCCTGCGCGAAGGAAGAGGGCGGCGAGGCGCCGGCCGCCGCGGCGGGCGAGGGCATCGCGGTGCAGGCGGTGAACTTCGTGCCCCGCCCCGGCGGCGCGATGGCGCGCAGCAAGGTGGTGCTGCCCCCGCGCGAGCGCACCGTGATCCGCCTGCCCGCCTACGAGCAGGTGAAGAGCGACCCGGTGCTCTACGCCCACGCCAACCGCGTGCTGCACCTGGAGACCAACCCGGGCAACGCCCGCGCGCTGGTGCAGCGCCACGGCGAAGGCCACATCGCGCGCGACGTGTGGATCAACCCGCCGCCCATCCCGCTCACCACGGCGGAGATGGACCACGTGTTCGATCTGTCCTACGCCCGCTCGCCGCACCCCAGCTACGCCGACGAGACCGGCGGCCACGACGGCGCGACCAAGATCCCCGCGTGGGAGATGATCCGCTTCAGCGTGAACATCATGCGCGGCTGCTTCGGCGGCTGCACCTTCTGCTCGATCACGGAGCACGAAGGCCGCATCATCCAGAGCCGGTCCGAGGATTCGGTGATCCGCGAGATCGAGGAGATCCGCGACAAGGTCAAGGGCTTCACCGGCATCGTCAGCGACCTGGGCGGCCCGACGGCCAACATGTACCGCATCGGCTGCAAGAGCCCGGCGATCGAGGCCGCCTGCCGCAAGCCGAGCTGCGTGTACCCGGGCATCTGCCCGAACCTGGACACCGACCACGGCCCGCTGATCCACATGTATCGCCGCGCGCGGGCGCTCAAGGGCATCAAGAAGATCCTGATCGGCTCGGGCCTGCGCTACGACCTGGCCGTGAAGTCGCCCGAGTACGTGAAGGAGCTGGTGCAGCACCACGTGGGCGGCTATTTGAAGATCGCGCCCGAGCACACCGAGGGCGGCCCCCTCAGCAAGATGATGAAGCCGGGCATCGGCACGTATGACCGCTTCAAGCAGCTGTTCGAGAAGTTCAGCGCCGAGGCGGGCAAGCAGCAGTTCCTGATCCCGTACTTCATCGCCGCGCACCCGGGCACCAGCGACGAGGACATGATGAACCTCGCGCTGTGGCTGAAGCGCAATGGCTTCCGCGCCGACCAGGTGCAGACCTTCTACCCGAGCCCGATGGCCACGGCCACGGCGATGTACCACTCGGGGCTGAACCCGCTGAAGGGCATCAGCCGCGATGCCTCGCGCGCCGAGAAGGTCGACATCGTGCGCGGCGAGCGCCGCCGCCGGCTGCACAAGGCCTTCCTGCGCTACCACGACCCGAACAACTGGCCGCTGCTGCGCGAGGCGCTGAAGGCCATGGGCCGGGCCGACCTGATCGGCAACGCGAAGCACCAGCTCATCCCGACCTTCCAGCCGACGACCGACGGCAGCTACCAGAGCGCGCGCCGCAAGAACTCGACGCCGGCGCCGGTGGCGCAGCGCACGGCGGCGCCCGTCAAGGGCCGCATGCTCACGCAGCACACCGGCCTGCCGCCGCGCGACAACGGCAGCCGGCCGGCGAAGGCGGGCGCCGGCCGCCCGGCGCGCAAGACGGGGCGCTGAACATCCCGCAGTAGCCCGCTGTTACCCGGCGCCGGCCCAGGTTTCCACAATCGCCCGTGACCCTTCATCCTTTGCAGGAGACACGTATGGCAAAGAAGATCCTGATGATCGTCGGTGATTTCGGCGAGGACTACGAGACCATGGTGCCCTTCCAGGCGCTCACCATGGTCGGCCACACGGTGCACGCGGTATGCCCCGACAAGCGGGCCGGCGATTACGTGACGACCGCGATCCACGATTTCGACGGCTACCAGACGTATTCCGAGAAGCCCGGCCACCGCTTCACGCTCAACGCCAGCTTCGCCGAGGTGAAGGGCGAGGACTACGACGCGCTGGTGGTCCCCGGCGGCCGCGCGCCCGAGTACCTGCGCATGAACCCGCAGGTGATCACGCTGGTGCAGCACTTCGCCAAGGCCGACAAGCCGATCGCCGCGGTATGCCACGGCGCCCAGCTGCTGGCGGCGGCGGGCGTGATCCGCGGCAAGCGCGTGTCGGCCTACCCGGCCTGCGCGGCCGAGGTGGAGCTGGCGGGCGCCAGCTATGCGCAGATCCCGGTCGACCAGGCGGTGACGGACGGCAAGCTGGTGACGGCACCGGCCTGGCCCGCGCACCCGGCGTGGCTGGCCCAGTTCCTCGCGGTGCTGGGCACGACGATCAGCACGTGACTGGGCTATCGTGCAGCCTTCGCCGCCCGCTGCCGGCGGCGTGAGGAGACACGCGATGTGCGAGATCTTCATCCGCGCCGACCCCGAGTCGTACGAAAGCCGCACGCGCTCGGTGCGCCTGCACGGCGTGGTCACCAGCCTGCGGCTGGAGAACCTGTACTGGGACGTGCTGGCCGAGATCGGCCAGCGCGACGGCATGGGCGTGCCGCAGCTGCTGGAAAAGCTCTACGACGAGCTGGTGCGGGCCCGCGGCCAGGTGGGCAACTTCGCGTCGTTCCTGCGCGTGAGCGCGCTGCGCTACATGGCGCTGCAGGCGCACGACCGCATCCCGACCGACCTGAACGTGCCGATCGCGTCGCTCGACGCCCGGCGCGTGCTGGAGCGGCTGCCGCCGCGGTGGGCCACGCCGGCCGCCGAGGCGCGGCACGCGGCGTAGCCGCCCGGGTCAGTCGACCTTCTCGGCGCCCGTCATCAGCGCGACGAAGCGGTCGACGCCGATGTTGCCGCCCGACAGCGTGACGCCCACGCGCTGGCCGGCGAACTGGGCGCGGTGGTGCATCAGCGCCGCCAGCGCGCAGGCGCCGGAGGGCTCGATCACCAGCTTGAGCCGCTCGAACACGAAGCGCATCGCCTCGACCACCACCGGGTCGGCGACGGTGAGCACGTCCGTCACCATCGCCTGGATGACCTTGAACGGCTCGACGCCGATGGCCTGCGTCTGCTGGCCGTCGCAGATGGTGCGCGGCACGTCGATGTGCACGATCTCGCCGCGGCGCAGCGACTGCCGCATGTCGTCGCCGCGCTCGGGCTCGGCGCCGTAGACGCGGATGTCCGGCAGGAGGTGCTTGGCCGCCACCGTGCAGCCCGACAGGAAGCCGCCGCCGCCAGCGCAGACGATCAGCGCGTCGAGCGGGCCGGCGTCCTCGATCAGCTCCTTCGCGGCGGTGCCCTGGCCGGCCATCACCGGCAGGTGGTCGAAGGGCGGGATCAGCGCGGCGCCGGTCTCGGCCACCAGGCGGCGCGCGATGGCGGCGCGGTCTTCCAGGTAGCGGTCGTAGATCACCACCTCGGCGCCGTAGCCGCGCGTGGCCGCGAGCTTCAGCGTCGGGCTGTCGTGGGGCATCACGATGGTGGCCTTGCAGCCGTGCAGGCGCGCCGCCAGCGCCACCGCCTGCGCATGGTTGCCGGAGGAGAAGGCCACCACGCCGCGGGCGCGCTGCTCGTCCGTCAGCACGTTGACGGCGTTGTAGCCGCCGCGGAACTTGAAGGCGCCCATGCGCTGCAGGTTCTCGGCCTTCAGGAACACCTGCATGCCGAGCAGTTCGTCGAGCGTGCGCGAGCGCAAAACCGGCGTGCGGTGGGCGACGCCGCTCAGCCTGTCGGCGGCGGCCTGGATGTCGGTGTAGTTCAGCATGGCTCCAGTGTGCCTCGGTGCGTGGGGAAAGCGGCGTCAGCAGGCGCGCCGGCCGCCCGCGCGCTGCAGCGTGGCGGCGGCGACGCGGGCCGCGGCGTGCAGGGCCCGTGCGGCGGCGCGGGCCGCCTCGCGCCACAGGGCGCCGGCCGGCGCTGGCGCCAGGCAGAGCACTTCCGTGTCGCGATCGGCCTGCAGCCACAGCCAGCCGTAGAGCACGCTGCTGTCGCCCGCGGTCAGCCGCCCTTCGCCGGCCGGCAGGCCGTCGAACAGCGGGGCCGCCTTCCAATGCAGGCTGCCGTGCTGCAGCACGATGCGCAGGCGCCGGCCGGCGTCGAGCCAGCGGCCTTCGCCGCGGCGCAGTCGGAGCAGGGAAGTGGCTTCGCGGTGGGGGGTTGTCATGGGGGCCTCGCTGCCGTGGTGGTCCGGGTGGAACAGGGCTCCAGCTTAGGAACGCCGCGCGGGAGATAACAGTCACAGCGAGCCGCAATCTGTTGCGTATCAGAAGCCCTGCAAGGCCGCTGTATCGGTGCGATCGGGCCCGAACTGTTCCGGTCCGGCCGGGCGGGGCGGCGGCATCATCGTGCGCATGGAAGCCGATCTCCTCTACCAGCGCGTGGCGCAGCACTACCGCAGCGCGATCCGCTCCGGCCTGATGCCCGCGGGCGAACGCATGCCCTCCGTACGCAGCCTGACGCGGCTGCACCAGGTGAGCCTGTCGACCGCGCTGCAGGCCTGTCGGCGGCTGGAGGACGAGGGCCTGCTCGAAGCGCGCCCGCGCTCGGGCTACTTCGTGCGCCCGCCGCGCCGCACGAGCATCGCGCCTGCCGCCGAGCCGGACGTGCGCCGGGCGCCCGATCCGGCGCAGTTCGTCGGCATCCATGACCGCGTCTCGGCCTTCGTCGCCACCGGCGAGCTGCAGCCGGTGTCCTTCGACTTCGGCGCCACCTACGCCGAGCCCGGCATCTACCCCGGCGAGGCGCTGAAGGCCGCCGCCATCCGGGTGCTGCGGCGCCAGCCCGAGCTGCTGGTGCGGCCGGTGTCGCCGGCCGGCGAGCTGGCCTTGCGCACGGCCATCGCCCGGCGTGCGCTCGACGGCGGGCTGCACCTGTCGCCCGACGAGATCACCATCACCCACGGCTGCATCGAGGCGCTCAACGTCGCGCTGCGTGCCGTGGCCCAGCCGGGCGACGTGGTGGCGGTGGAGTCGCCCACCTACTTCGGCCTGCTGCAGGTGCTCGAGAGCCTGGGCCTGCGTGCGCTGGAGATCCCCACCAGCCCGCACACCGGGCTCTCGATCGAGGCGCTCGAGCTCGCCTTCGAAACGCAGCCCGGCATCAAGGCGGTGGTCGCTTCGCCGGATTTCCAGAACCCGCTGGGCTGCGTGATGCCCGACGCCGACAAGGCGCGGCTGGTGGCGCTGTGCGAGCGCCGGCGCGTGCCGCTGATCGAGGACGACACCTACGGCATGCTGGGCGACGACGACACGCCGCTGAAGCCCCTGAAGGCCTGGGACACCACCGGCAACGTGATCCGCTGCGTCTCGCTGCGCAAGACGGTGGCGCCCGGGCTGCGCCTGGGCTGGGTCAGCGGCGGGCGGCTGCATGCGCGCATCCAGATGCTGAAGTACGCGCAGAGCCGCGCCAACGAGGCCCTGGGCCAGCTGACGATGGCGGAGTTCCTCGGCAGCAGCGCCTACGACCGCCACGTGGCGCGGCTGCGGCGGCAGATCAAGCACCAGCGCGAGCGGGTGGCCGAGGCGATCGCGGCCTGGTTCCCGCCCGGCACCCGCTTGAGCCTGCCCCGCGGCGGCATGCTGCTGTGGGTGGAGTTGCCGCCGGGCTGCGGCGCGCACGCGCTGTTCGAGGCGGGCATGCGGTACGGCATCCGCACGGTGCCCGGCACGCTGTTTTCCAACACGCACCGCTACGACCACTTCCTGCGCATCAGCTGCGGCTACACGGTGACGCACGAGACCGAGCAGGCCTTGCGGCTGCTCGGCGGCCTGTGCACGGCGAAATGAGACATATCAACCTGAAAATGTGATTTTGTTGGTGATCACTTTTGCAAGAATCGGCGTTTCCTTCACGCAGTGGCGCCTCGCACCGGCCGGGTGCGCCCTGGTGGACCCGGCACCGCTGCCCGATGACGCCTTCCGCGCACCTCCTCGAACATCGCACCCAGAACGGCCTGGCCTTTGCACGGCTGATGCGGTTCGTCGCCTACGCCGGCGCCGCCACGCACCTGTGCTTCTTCAGCGTGTTCGCATACTTCGAGTGGCCGAGGCTGGTCGCCTTCAACGTGTTCAGCGTGCTGCTGTACCTGGGCATGGCGCTCGCGATGCATGCCACCACCCGCCGCTACCGGCTGATGGCGACGCTGGTGGGGCTGGAGATCGCCGTCCACGCGGTGCTGGCGGTGATCTACCTCGGCTGGAACAGCGGCTTCCACTTCTACCTGCTCGCGCTGGTGCCGATCTTCTTCATCGGTGCCGACGTGCCGGAGCGCTTCAAGTGGCTGTGCATGGTGGCGGTGGCGGCGGGCTACGGCCTGCTGCGCTACGCCAGCCATTTCCAGCCGCCGCGCTACGACGTGCCCCTCGAGGCGTTGCGGTGGATGGAGTACTTCAACATCGTCGCGATGGTGATGCTGCTGGCCTACGGCGCATCGATCTACTACCGCGCCATCGTGGGCGGCGAGCAGGTGCTGCTGGGGCTGGCCAGCACCGATCCGCTGACCGGGCTGTCCAACCGCCGAAGCTGGCTGGAAACCGCGCAGCAGGCGCAGCGGCGGCTGCGCGACGAGGGCCAGCCCTTCGCGGTGCTGATGGCGGACATCGACCACTTCAAGTCGATCAACGACCGCCACGGCCACGCCGGCGGCGATGAAGTGCTGCGCGTCGTGAGCCGCGACCTGAAGGCGTCGCTGCGCACGATCGACGTGGTCGCCCGCTGGGGCGGCGAGGAGTTCGCGGTCCTGCTGCTGGGCACGCCGCTGGACGGCGCCCTGCGTGTGGCCGAGGGGCTGCGCGAGCGGGTGGCCGCGTCGTCGCCGATGGTGGAGGGCCGGCCGGTCGCGCTGACGATCACCCTCGGTGTGGCGCAGGCGCAGCCGGGCGAGCCGATCGCCGCGGTGGTGCAGCGCGCCGACCGTGCGCTCTACCGGGGCAAGCTCGGCGGGCGCGACCGCGTCGAGGCGGCCGAGCACGGCGTGCCGTCCGGCCCCGTGCCCGAGCTGCCGACGCAGCTGCGCGGCCCGGCCTGAACGCCGGAGGCGGCAGCTGCGGGTTTTCCCCGCTCGCGCAACTGCGCTGCTGGATCAAAATACTTCAAAGTTAAAGCATTCAAGCTTCAACGAAAGAGCGAATCGCTCAGGAGCGCAGCGTCCATGAAGATCGTGTGCATCGGTGGCGGCCCCGCAGGCCTGTACTTCGCGCTGCTGATGAAGCAGCAGAACCCGGCGCACGAGATCCGCGTGATCGAGCGCAACCGCCCCTACGACACCTTCGGCTGGGGCGTGGTGTTCTCCGACCAGACGCTGGGCAACCTGCAGGCGGCCGACCCGGCCTCGGCGGCGGAGATCCTCGACGCCTTCAACCACTGGGACGACATCGAGGTCCACATCCGCGGCCACCAGGTGCGCTCGGGCGGCCACGGCTTCTGCGGCATCGGCCGCAAGCGGCTGCTGAACATCCTGCAGCGCCGGTGCGAGGCGCTGGGCGTGGAGCTGGTCTTCGAAACCGACGCGCAGGGCGACCAGGACTACCCCGAGGCCGATCTCGTCATCGCCTGCGACGGCCTCAACAGCCGCATCCGCGCCAAGTACGCCGAAACCTACCAGCCCGACATCGACACCCGCCTGTGCCGCTTCGTGTGGCTGGGCACGCACAAGCTGTTCGACGCTTTCACCTTCGCGTTCGAAGAGACCGAGCACGGCTGGTTCCAGGCGCATGCGTACAAGTTCGACGACAGCACCTCCACCTTCATCGTCGAGACGCCGGAAGACGTGTGGCGCAGGGCCGGCCTCGACACGATGGAGAAGGAAGACGCCATCGCCTTCTGCGAACGGCTCTTCGCCAAGTACCTCGACGGCCACGCGCTGATGTCGAACGCCAGCCACCTGCGCGGCTCGGCGCAGTGGATCCGCTTCCCGCGCGTGGTGTGCCAGCGCTGGGTGCACCACAACGGCCGTGCGCCGGTGGTGCTGATGGGCGACGCCGCGCACACCGCGCACTTTTCCATCGGCTCCGGCACCAAGCTGGCGCTGGAAGACGCCATCGAGCTGGCCCGCTGCATCGGCCGCCAGCCGGGCGACCTGGCCGCTGCGCTGGCCGACTACGAAGCGGTGCGCAGCGTCGAGGTGCTGCGCATCCAGAACGCGGCGCGCAACTCCACCGAATGGTTCGAGCACGTGGACCGCTACGTGCACCTGCCGCCGCAGCAGTTTGCGTACTCGCTGCTCACGCGCAGCCAGCGCATCAGCCACGAGAACCTGCGCCTGCGCGACAAGGACTACGTCGGCCACTACGAAGACTGGCTCGCCGAGCGCGCCGGCACCGCCCGCGGCCCGGCCGGCCAGCCGGTGCCGCCGATGTTCACGCCGTTCAAGGTGCGCGGCCTGACGCTGAAGAACCGCATCGTCGTCTCGCCGATGGCGCAGTACTCCTGCGTCGACGGCATGCCGGCCGACTACCACCTGGTGCACCTCGGTGCGCGGGCCATGGGCGGCGCGGCGATGGTGTTCGCCGAGATGACTTGCGTGTCGCCCGACGCGCGCATCACCCCGGGCTGCCCAGGCCTGTGGAACGACGCGCAGCGCGACGGCTGGCGCCGCATCGTCGAGTTCGTCCACGGCCACACCGATGCGAAGCTGGGCGTGCAGATCGGCCATGCGGGCGCGAAGGGCTCCACGCGGCTGGCATGGGAGGGCATCGACCAGCCGCTGCCCCAGGGCAACTGGCCGCTCGTCTCGGCATCGCCGCAGCAGTACCTCGAGGGCGTGAGCGACCTGTCGCGCGCGATGACCCGCGCCGACATGGACCGTGTGCGCGACGATTTCGTGCAGGCCACGCGCCGCGCGGCCGAAGCCGGCTTCGACTGGCTGGAGCTGCACTGCGCACACGGCTACCTGCTGTCGAGCTTCATCTCGCCATTGACGAACCAGCGGACCGACGACTACGGCGGCTCGCTGGAGAACCGGCTGCGCTACCCGCTCGAGGTGTTCCAGGCCGTGCGCGCAGCCTGGCCCGCGCAGCGGCCGATGTCGGTGCGCATCTCGGCGCACGACTGGGTGGAAGGCGGCATCACGCCCGACGACGCGGTGGCGATCGCACGGGCCTTCAAGGCGGCGGGTGCCGACGTGATCGACTGCTCCTCGGGCCAGGTCAGCAAGCAGGAGCGACCGGTCTTCGGCCGCATGTTCCAGACGCCGTTCGCCGACCGCGTGCGCAACGAGGCGGGCATCCCGACCATCGCGGTCGGCGCGATCTCCGAGGCCGACCACGTCAACAGCATCATCGCGGCCGGCCGCGCCGACCTCTGCGCCATTGCCCGGCCGCACCTGGCCAACCCGGCGTGGACGCTGCAGGAGGCCGCCAAGATCGGCTACACCGACATGCCCTGGCCGCAGCAGTACCGGTCGGCCAAGGTGCAGCTGGAACGCAACCTGGAGCGCGAGCGCGCGATGGCCGCGCAGGGCGCTGGCTTGTCGGCGGTCGAACAGGCCAACCGGGCGCAGGGCGTCTGACATGGGCCACCTCGACACCGGCCTGGCCGGGCTCCACGCGGTCGTCACCGGCGCGGGCCGCGGCATCGGCGCGGCCATCGCCGAGGCCTTGGCGGCCCGCGGTGCGCGGCTCACGCTGATGGGCCGCAGCCTGGCGCCGCTGCTGGCGCTGGCAGAGCGGCTGCCGTCGGGCATGGCGCAGGCCGTCGCGTGCGACGTGGCCGACGAGGCCGCGGTGGCCCGGGCCTTCGCAGCGGCGCGGGCAGGCCATGGTGCCGTGGGCATCCTCGTCAACAACGCCGGCCAGGCCGAGAGCGCGCCGTTCCAGCGCACCTCGCTCGCGCAATGGCGGCGCATGCTCGACGTCAACCTGACCGGCACATTCCTGTGCTGCCAGGCGGCGCTGCCCGACCTGCTGCAGGCGCAGGGTGCCGGCCGCATCGTCAACGTCGCGAGCACCGCGGGCCAGCGCGGCTACGCCTATGTGGCGCCCTACGTGGCTGCCAAGCACGGGGTGATCGGCCTGACGCGTTCGCTGGCGCTGGAACTGGCTCCGCGTGGCGTCACCGTCAACGCGGTATGCCCCGGCTACACCGACACCGACATCGTGCGCGAGAGCGTCGAGCGTGTCGTCGCCAAGACCGGCCGGTCGCGCGACGACGCGATGGCCGAGTTCGTGAAGTCCAATCCGCAGGGGCGGCTGGTGCAGCCGGCCGAGGTGGCCGACGCGGTGGCGTGGCTGTGCTCGGCAGGCGCGGCCGCGATCACCGGGCAATCGATCTCCGTCTCCGGCGGCGAAGTGATGTGAGCAGTACCCCATGAACCGAACCACCAACTTCAAGCTCGTGCAGTCGCTGGGCGACGAACACATCGGCCACGAGGCGCGTGCCGTCGCGGCCGACCACCTCGACGTCAAGGTGTGGCTGCGGCTGCTCGCCTGCAGCACGCAGATCGAGCAGCAGATCCGCCAGCGGCTGCGCACGCGCTTCGGCACGACGCTGCCGCGCTTCGACTACCTGGCCCAGCTCGACCGACACGCCGCCGGGCTGCGCATGAACGTGCTGTCGCGCTACCTGATGGTGACCGGCGGCAACGTGACGAGCCTCACCGACCAACTCGTCGCCGAGGGCCTGGTGCAGCGCACCGACGATCCGGAGGACCGCCGCTCCTACCTCGTGCAGCTCACCGACAAGGGCCGGCAGGATTTCGCGCTGATGGCCGCCGAGCACGAGCAGTGGCTGACCGAGCTGTTCAAGGGCCTGCCCGTGGCCGACAAGGACACGCTCTACGGCCTGCTCGGCGAACTGCGCGTGCACCTCGCCAAGCGCCAGACCGAGATCGAGACCGAGGCCGCCGAACACCAGCTCACCCGCAACATCCGCAAGGGGACCCGCAAATGACTTCAGCCGAACACGACGGCGCCCGCGTCGACCCGAGCCTGCTGGCCGGCAACCGCTGCTCGCTGGCGGGCTACCGGGCCACGCACTTCGGCTGGCAGGTCGAGGCGGGCGTCGGCACCGTCACACTGAACCGGCCCGAGCGCAAGAACCCGCTCACCTTCGATTCGTATGCCGAGCTGCGCGACCTGTTCAGCCAGCTCAAGTACGCCGACGACGTGACGGTGGTGGTGGTCACCGGCGCGGGCGGCAACTTCTGTTCGGGCGGCGACGTGCACGAGATCATCGGCCCGCTGATCCGGCTGAAGGCGCCCGAGCTGCTGATGTTCACCCGCATGACCGGCGAGCTGGTGAAGACCATGCGCACCTGCCCGCAGCCCATCGTCGCCGCGGTGGACGGCGTGTGCGCCGGCGCCGGCGCGATCGTCGCGATGGCGTCCGACCTGCGGCTGGGCACCGCGCGCAGCAAGACGGCCTTCCTGTTCAACCGCGTCGGCCTGGCCGGCTGCGACATGGGCGCGTGCGCGCTGCTGCCCCGCATCATCGGCCAGGGCCGCGCGGGCGAGCTGCTCTACACCGGCCGCTCGATGTCGGGCGAGGAGGGCGAGCGCTGGGGCTTCTTCAACCGCCTTTCGGAGCCCGAGCGGCTGCTGGCCGATGCGCACGCGCTGGCGCGCGAACTGGCCGCCGGCCCCACGTTCGCCAACGGCATCACCAAGACCATGCTCCACCAGGAGTGGGCGATGACGGTGGAGCAGGCCATCGAGGCCGAGGCACAGGCGCAGGCGCTGTGCATGCTGACCGAGGATTTCTCCCGGGCATACCACGCCTTCGTCGCGAAGCAGCGGCCGGTGTTCGAGGGGAACTGAGATGACACGACCCCAAGCTCACTTCATTCGCAGCCCCCGAGGGGCGCGTCAGTGCCTTCGGGCGGCCGGGCGGCACTGACATGGCCGACACGAGCTACCTCGACTGGCCGTTCTTCGAGCCGCGGCACCGCGAGCTGGCGGCCGCGCTGGAGGCGTGGTGCGGCGAGCACCTGCACGGCGCGCACGGCGACGACGTCGATGCCGAATGCCGCGCGCTGGTGCGGCAGCTCGGCGAAGGCGGCTGGCTGCGCCATGCCGTGCCGGCGAATGCGGGCGATGCCATCGACACCCGTGCCATCTGCCTGCTGCGCGAGACGCTGGCACGGCACTCGGGCCTGGCCGACTTCGCGTTCGCGATGCAGGGCCTGGGATCGGGGGCGATCTCGCTGCACGGCACCCCGGCGCAACGGGATCGCTACCTGTCGCGCGTGGCACGCGGCGAGGCCATCGCGGCCTTCGCGCTGTCGGAGCCCGAGGCCGGCTCCGACGTGGCGGCGATGCAATGCACGGCGCGCGCCGAGGGCGACCACTACGTGCTCGACGGCGAGAAGACCTGGATCTCCAACGGCGGCATCGCTGATTTCTACGTGGTGTTCGCCCGCACGGGGGAGGCGCCCGGCTCCCGTGGCTTGAGCGCGTTCATCGTCGACGCCGGCACGCCGGGCTTCGAGATCGCCGAGCGCATCGAGGTCATCGCACCGCACCCGCTGGCGCGCCTGCGCTTCACCCGCTGCCGCGTGCCGGCCACGCAGCGCGTGGGCACGGCGGGCGAGGGCTTCAAGGTGGCGATGCGCACGCTCGACGTGTTCCGCACCTCGGTGGCCGCGGCCGCGCTGGGCTTCGCGCGCCGTGCGTTGGATGAAGCGATGCACCGCGCCAGCACGCGCCGCATGTTCAACGGCGTGCTGGGCGACTTCCAGCTCACGCAGGCCAAGCTGGCGCAGATGGCCACGATGGTCGACAGCGCCGCGCTGCTCACCTACCGCGCGGCGTGGCTGCGCGACCAGGGCCGCAGCGTCACCCGCGAGGCGGCGATGGCCAAGATGACCGCCACCGAGAACGCACAGCAGGTGATCGACGCGGCCGTGCAACTGTGGGGCGGGCTCGGCGTGGTGAGCGAGCAGCCGGTGGAGCGGCTCTACCGCGAGATCCGCGCCCTGCGCATCTACGAAGGAGCGACCGAAGTGCAGCAGCTGATCATCGGACGCGATCTCCTGCGCCAGTGGGGCGCCGGCGCCGTGCCCTGATGTGCCGCGGCCTCGCGCCGCCCGTGTTTGTTAACGAAGTTTCCCGATCAGCGGCCCGGCGGGGCCGTTGAGGCCCCGACACGCCCAGGAGTCCGCCCCATGGCCACCGCCCACGTCGACACCTTCGCCCGCGACCACCTGCCCCCGGCCGAACAGCAGCCGCAGTTCCTGTTCGATCTGCCCGAACTGCAGTTCCCGTCGCAGCTCAATTGCGCCACCGAGCTGCTGGACCGCCACGTCGATGAAGGCCGCGGCGACGCCCTGTGCATCCAGGCGCCCGGCGTGCGCTGGACGTACGCCGACCTGCAGTCCCAGGCCAACCGCATCGCCAACGTGCTGGTGAACGAGATGGGCCTGGTGCCCGGCCAGCGTGTGCTGCTGCGCGCACCCAACAGCCCGATGCTCGCGGCCTGCTGGTTCGCGGTGATGAAGGCCGGCGGCATCGCGGTGGCGACGATGCCGCTGCTGCGTGCCAAGGAGCTCAAGCCCATCATCGAGAAGGCCCGCATCACGCATGCGCTGTGCGACGCGGCGCTGGCGGACGAGCTGCAGGCGGCGGCGCGCGAGGGCACGACGCTGCGCGCGCTGCGCCTCTTCGAGACCGCGGCCGCCGACGGGCTGGAGGCGGCCATGCAGCGCCAGCCCGCCACCTTCCGCAACGTCGACACCGCGGCCGACGACACCTGCATCCTCGCGTTCACCTCGGGCACCACTGGCGTGCCGAAGGCGACGATGCACTTCCACCGCGACGTGATGGCCATCTGCGCCTGCTGGCCGCGGCACGTGCTGCGGCCGCAGCCCGACGACGTGTTCATCGGCAGCCCGCCGATGGCCTTCACCTTCGGGCTGGGCGGGCTGCTGCTGTTCCCCCTGAGCGTGGGCGCTTCCACCGTGCTGCTGGCCAAGGCCTCGCCGCAGCAGCTGGTGGACGGCATCCGCGCGTTCGGCGCCACGGTGCTGTTCACCGCGCCCACTTCCTACCGCAGCATGGCCGTGCGCGGCGAGGAGCTGCGCGCCACGAAGCTGCGCCGCTGCGTTTCGGCCGGGGAGGCGCTGCCCGCGGCGACCCGCACGCTGTGGCGCGAGGCCACCGGCATCGAGCTGATCGACGGCATCGGCGCCACCGAGATGCTGCACATCTTCATCTCGGCCGACGAAGCCTCGGCGCGGCCCGGCGCCACCGGCCGCGCGGTGCCGGGCTACCGGGCGCAGGTGGTGGACGAGGCCGGGCAGCCGGTGCCGCCGGGCACCGTCGGCCGGCTCGCGGTGCAAGGCCCCACGGGCTGCCGCTACCTCGACGACGAGCGCCAGCGCAAGTACGTGCAGAACGGTTGGAACCTCACCGGCGATGCCTATCTGATGGACGACGACGGCTACTTTCACTACCAGTCGCGCACCGACGACATGATCGTTTCCGCCGGCTACAACATCGCATCGCCCGAAGTGGAGGATGCGCTGATGCTGCATCCCGCCGTGGCGGAATGCGGCGTCATCGGCGTGGCCGACGAGGAGCGCGGCCAGATCGTCAAGGCCTTCGTGGTGCTGCGCGCCGGCTTCGTCGCCGGGCCCGCGCTCGTCAAGGAACTGCAGGACTTCGTCAAGCAGACCGTGGCGCCCTACAAGTACCCGCGCGCGGTCGAGTTCCTCGACCAGCTGCCGCGCACCGAGACCGGCAAGCTGCAGCGCTTCAGGCTGCATGCGCCGGCGCGGTGAGCGTCCGACCCTCAGGTCCTCCCGTCCTCGCTTCCCCGCCACGCACTCGAAAGAAAGCGCCATGACCCGTATCGCCCGTCCCTCGAAGACTTTCTCGGCACTCGCGCTGGCTGCGATCGCTGCGCTCGCCGCCAGCCTGCCGGCCCACGCCGCCGGCCCGGTGAAGATCGGCCTGCTCAGCACGCTGTCGGGCCCCGGCGCGAGCCTGGGCATCGACATCCGCGACGGCTTCCAGCTCGCCGTGAAGCTCGAAGGCGGCAAGCTCGGCGGCGTGCCGGCCGAGGTGATCGTGGCCGACGACCAGCAGAACCCCGACACCGCGCGGCAGACGGCCGACCGGCTCATCAAGCGCGACAAGGTCGACTTCATGACCGGCGTGGTGTTCTCCAACATCATGCTGGCGGTGGGCGCGCCCACCTTCGCGTCGAAGACCTTCTACGTCAGCGCCAACGCCGGCCCGTCGCAGTACGCCGGCGAGCAGTGCAATCCGTACTTCTTCAGCGCCTCGTACCAGAACGACAACCTGCACGAGGCCGTCGGCAAGACGGTGCAGGACAAGGGCTTCAAGAAGGTGGCGCTGCTGGCCCCCAACTACCCTGCGGGCAAGGACGCGCTGGCCGGCTTCAAGCGCTTCTTCAAGGGCGAGGTGGCGGTGGAGATCTACACGCCGCTGAACCAGCTCGACTACGGCGCAGAGCTGTCGAAGATCCGCGCCGCGAAGGCCGACGCGCTGTACTTCTTCCTGCCGGGCGGGCTGGGCGTCAACTTCGTCAAGCAGTTCGTCGGGGCGGGCCTGTCGAAGGAGACGACGCTGTTCGCGCCGGGCTTTTCGGCCGACGAGGACGTGATCAAGGCCGTCGGCGAGCCGATGCTGGGCCTCTTCAACAGCTCGCTGTGGGCGCACGACCTGGACAACGCCGCCAACAAGACCTTCGTCGCCGAATTCCAGAAGGCCTACGGCCGGCTGCCCACGCTCTACGCCGCGCAGGGCTACGACGCCGCGCGGCTGATCGGCTCGGCGGTGCGCGACACGAAGGGCCAGCTCGGCGACAAGGCCGCGGTGCGCAAGGCACTGGAGGCCGCGCGCTTCGACGCGGTGCGCGGCCCCTTCAAGTTCAACACCAACCACTTCCCGGTGCAGAACTATGTGCTGCGCGTGGTGGGCAAGGACGCCCAGGGCCGCATCACCAACAAGCTCATGGGCACGGTGTTCGAGAACCACGGCGATGCCTATGCCGCCGCCTGCAAGATGCCCGCCTGACGCCACGCGACGGACGCCGCCATGACCGCCATCCTGATCCTCGAGCAGGCGCTGAACGGCCTGCAGTTCGGGCTGATGCTGTTCCTGCTGGCCGCCGGCCTGACGCTGGTGTTCGGCATCATGGACATGATCAACCTCGCGCACGGCTCGCTCTACATGGTCGGCGCCTACCTGGTGGCGACCGTCGCGGTGGCATCGGGTTCGTTCGTCGTCGGCCTCGCGGTGGGCGTGCTGGGCACGGCGGCGATCGGCGCGCTGCTCGAGGTGGCGGTGCTGCGGCGGCTCTACCAGCGCGACCACCTGTCGCAGGTGCTGGGCACCTTCGCGATCCTGCTGATGTGCAATGAGGCGGTGCGCATGGTGTGGGGGCCGCAGCCGGTCTCGCTCAACCCGCCGGCGGCGCTGGCCGGCCCGGTGGAGCTGTTCGGTGGCTTCACCTATCCGGCTTACCGGCTGCTGATCATCGGCATCGGGCTGGCGGTGGCCGGGCTGCTGTACCTGCTCGTCACGCGCACCCGCGTCGGCATGCAGGTGCGCGCCGGCGCCTCCAACCGCGAGATGGCGATGGCCATGGGCACGCGCGTGCAGTGGCTCTTCACCGCGGTGTTCGCCTTCGGCGCGGCGCTGTGCGCGGTGGCCGGCGGGCTGCTCGGGCCCTTGCTCGCGGTGCAGGTGGGCATGGGCGAAAGCATCCTGATTCTGGCGTTCGTGGTGATCGTGATCGGCGGCATCGGCTCGATCCGCGGCGCCCTGCTCGGTGCGCTGCTGGTGGGCGTGGTCGACACCGCCGGCCGCACGCTGGTGCCGATGCTGTTTGGCCTGTGGATGGGCGGCGACGCGGCGGGCCAGGCGGGCCCGGCGGTGGCCTCGATCCTCATCTATGTACTGATGGCCACCGTGCTCTACTGGCGTCCGCAAGGACTGTTCCCCGCCCATGGCTAGCCCTGGAGTGCTTCGAGCGATGAGCCAACCTCTTTCCCCCCCGCTGGGCGCCACGCCGCCGTTGGCGGCCAACGCCGCGCAGTTCGCCGGCCGGCCGGCCGGGCTGCTCGACCATCCCCTGCAGGCGCGCTGGAGCGTGCCGCTGCTGATCGCGCTGGTGCTGCTGCCGGTGGCCGCGGTGGCGATGGGCGAGGAGTTCTACATCGGGCTGGCGAGCCGCATCCTGATCTTCGCGCTGGCGGCGAGCAGCCTGAACCTGATCCTGGGCTTCGGCGGCATGGTGAGCTTCGGGCACGCGGCCTTCGTCGGCATTGGCGCGTACACCGTGGGCATCCTGATGCAGGAAGGCGTGGGCTCCGCGTGGATCGCATGGCCTGCCGCGGTGGTGGTGAGCGCGCTCTTCGCACTGCTGATCGGTGCGGTGAGCCTGCGCACGCGCGGCGTGTACTTCATCATGATCACGCTGGCCTTCGCGCAAATGCTGTACTACCTGATGGTGTCGCTCAAGTCGTACGGCGGCGACGACGGCCTGTCGCTCGCCGGCCGCTCCAGCGTGGGCTTCGGCGTCGACCTGGCGGACGACCGGCACTTCTACTACGTGGTGCTGGCGGTGGGCGCGGCCGCGTTCGTGGGCATGCAGCGGCTGCTGAACGCCCGCTTCGGCCATGTGCTGCAAGGCATCCGCGAGAACGAGACGCGCATGTCGGCCATCGGCTTCCCGGTGCTGCGCTACAAGCTGGTGGCCTTCACGCTGGCGGGTGCGCTGGCCGGGCTGGCGGGGGCGCTGCTGGCCAACCAGAGCAGCTTCGTCAGCCCCTCGCTGCTGCAGTGGAGCCAGTCGGGCATGCTGATGATCATGGTCATCCTCGGCGGCGTGGGCCACCTGTACGGCGGCGTGATCGGCGCGGTGGTGTTCCTGCTGCTCGAAGAAGTCCTGGCCAGCTACACGATCCACTGGCAGTTCGGGTTGGGGGCTGTGTTGCTGGCGGTGGTGCTGGTGGCCCCGAATGGCTTGATGAGCTTGTTCCGTCGGGGGAGCAAGGCGTGAGGCGTGCTGCGATGTTGGGCGCGGCGAGCGCGTCAGGCGGGGCCCGCTGGGGGCTCATGCTGGGGTGGTCGGCGCGTTCCGCGCCGACTGCGCTGCGATGCTCGGGCCGAGGTCGTGCCGCAGAACTCGCTTCGTTCACTGCGTTCACTGCGCTCAAACAGGCTGCGGCCAGTCAGATCACGAAGCGCGCTGCGCGCGCCGACCTCGGCCCTGCGCTTCTCGCCACCCCAGAAATCGCCCCCAGCGGGCCCCGCCTGCCGTGCAAGCACCGACTTCTCCTTGCTTGGAGAACAAGAGCAACCCCCAGCGGCCGCCCAGCCAAGTACGAGGCGAAGCGGGTACGCCATCAGCGCGAATCAACCAACGTGCCGGCTGCGGGGTGTGGGCAGGGGCTGAGGCCTGCGTGTGAGGCGCCGAGTAGCACAGGGCGCCTGGGGTGCGCGCGCAGCGCGCTTCGTCAACTGACTCGCCGCGGCTGTTCGAGTGCAGTGAACGAAGTGAACGTAGCGAGTTCGGCGGCGCACCCCAGGCGACCGAGCAACGCAGGGAAGTCGGCGCTCCGCGCCGACCGCCTCAGCCGCAGGCCTCAGCCCCTGCCCACACTCCGCAGCTCTGCCCAAACTCACCCACAGCGCCACACCATGGAGCCAACCGCATGACCAGACCGATGCTGAAAATCGACGCCTTGGTCAAGCGCTTCGGCGGCCTTACCGCCACCGACCACGCCACGCTGGCCGTGCAGCCCGGTGAGCTGCACGCGCTGATCGGCCCCAACGGCGCCGGCAAGACGACGCTGATCCACCAGCTCTCCGGTGCCCTGGTACCCGACGAGGGCCGCATCGAGTTCGACGGCACCAACGTCACCGGCGTGCCGATGCACGAGCGCGTGCACCGCGGCCTGGTGCGCTCGTACCAGATCACCAGCATCTTCAAGCGCCTCTCGGTGCTCGACAACCTGGCGCTGGCCGTGCAGGCGCGTGATGGCAGCAGCCTGCGCTTCTGGCGCCCGGCGCGCAGCGAGCGTGCACGCTACGACGCCGCGGCCGACGTGGCCGAGCGCATCGGCCTGGGTGCGCGGCTGCACCACCTGTCCGGCGCGCTGGCGCATGGCGAACAGCGCCAGCTCGAGCTGGGCCTGGCGCTGGCCACGCGCCCGAAGCTGCTGCTGCTCGACGAGCCGATGGCCGGCATGGGCCCCGAGGAATCCGAACGGATGGTGCAGCTGCTGCAATCGCTGCGCGGCGAAACGACGATGCTGCTGGTGGAACACGACATGGACGCGGTGTTTCGCCTGGCCGACCGCATCTCCACGCTGGTGTTCGGCCGCGTGATCGCCACCGGCACGCCGGCCGAGATCCGCGAGCACCCCGACGTGAAGCGCGCCTACCTGGGCGACGAGATGGAGGCCGCGGCATGAGACGTCCTGTGTCAACCTTTCAGCGGGCCGGGCGCCGGCCCGCTCCCAAGCTGGCCCGCATCCCCTCGGGGGATCGGCCGACGTACTCGTCGGACGAGGGGCGGACATGACGGCATTGCTGGAAGTGCAGGGCCTGGAGACGGCCTACGGCAGCAGCCAGGTGCTGTTCGGCATCGACCTGCGCATCGACGCCGGCGACGTGGCCACGCTGCTGGGCCGCAACGGCATGGGCAAGACGACCACGGTGCGCTCGCTGCTCGGGCTGGCCCGCGCACGCGGCGGCACGGTGCGCTTCCGCGGCGAGCGCATCGAACGCCTGAGCGCCGATCGCATCGCCCGCATGGGCCTGGCCGTGGTGCCGGAAGGGCGGCAGATCTTCCCCAACCTCACGGTGGCCGAGAACCTGCGCGCCTTCGGCGCCAACCGCAACGGCACGCGCGACCCCTGGACGATGGACCGCGTCTACGCGCTCTTCCCGCGGCTGGCCGAACGCTCGCGCAACATGGGCAACCAGCTCTCGGGCGGCGAGCAGCAGATGCTGGCGGTGGGCCGGGCGCTGATGACCAACCCCTACCTGCTGATCCTCGACGAAGCGACCGAGGGCCTGGCGCCGCTGATCCGCGAGGAGATCTGGCAGTGCCTGGACACCCTGCGCGGCCAGGGCCAGAGCATCCTGGTGATCGACAAGTACGTGCAGCGCCTGCTGCGCCTGGGCAACCGGCACACCATCATCGAACGCGGGCGCGTGGTGTGGCAGGGCGGGACGGACGCGCTGGCGGCCGACCCGGGCCTGTGGCAACGCTACATCGGGGTCTGACGCATGGCCGGCAAGAGGTTCGAGAGGCCGCTGCGCATCCGCTTCGCTCACTGCGATCCGGCGGGCATCGTGTTCTTTCCGCAGTACCTGGTGATGTTCAACGGGCTGGTCGAAGACTGGATCACCGAGGGCCTGGACATCCCCTACGCCGAACTGCTGGGGCCGCGGCGGCTGGGCCTGCCCATCGTCGACCTGAAGTGCGCGTTCAGCGCCATCAGCCGCATGGGCGACGACGTGCTGCTGGGCCTGCAGGTCGAGCGCGTGGGCCGCAGCTCGCTGGCGCTGGTGCTCGATGTCACCGGGCCTGGCCCCGATGGCGGCCGCGAACTGCGGGTGCGTTCCCACCAGACGCTGGTGTGCACGAGCCTCGACACCCACCGGCCCGTGCCGCTGCCCGACGACCTGCGTGCGGCGCTGGCCGGCCATTCCAACGACACCGACGAATCCACAGGAGACTGATCCCATGCAAGTGTTGCTTCCCCCCGGCTGGCCGCGTCCGCGCGGGTATGCCAACGGCGTGGCCGCCCGCGGCCGCATGGTGTTCGTGGCCGGCATGATCGGCTGGGACGCCGACGGCGTGTTCCACACCGACGACCTGGCAGGCCAGGTGCGCCAGGCGCTGCAGAACATCGTCGAGGTGCTGAAGGAAGGCGGCGCCCGGCCCGAGCACATCGTGCGCATGACCTGGTACGTGACCGACAAGCGCGAGTACGTGGCAGCCTACCCGGAGATCGGCAAGGCCTTCCGCGAGCTGATCGGCAGCTTCAACGCGGCGATGACCGCGGTGCAGGTGGCCGGCTTGGTCGAGGACCGGGCGAAGGTCGAGATCGAGGTGACGGCCGTCATTCCGGACTGAATGGAGCACTTGGTGCCGTGGGTACGCGGCACCACCCGCCGAGCGGGTCGCGCGGCCGCCTGGGGGCGGCCCGGCGCCGGCCGTGGTCGCGTGCGGCTATGCTGCGGCGGTCTTAGGCCGTACCCCACCTCCACCCGTGACCCTGCCCACCGCCGATGCGCCGTTTTTTGTCGTGCTCAACCCGGGCTCGGGGCGTGACGACGCGCACGAGACCAAGGCGCTGATCGAGCGCGTGCTCACCGAGGCCGGGCGCGCCCACGAGGTACTGATGTGCGCGGGCACACCGGTGCCGCAGGTGGCGATGAAGGCCGTGGAGCGCGCCTGCGCCGAGGGCGGCATCGTCGTCGCGGCGGGGGGCGACGGCACGATCAACGCGGTGGTCCAGGCCGTGCTCGGCCGCGGTTGTGCCCTGGGCGTGCTGCCGCAGGGCACCTTCAACTACTTCGGCCGCGTGCACGGCATCCCGCTGGACACCGAGGCCGCCACCCGCGCGCTGCTCGACGCGACGGTGGAACCGGTCCAGGTCGGCCAGGTCAACGACAGGGTGTTCATCGTCAACGCCAGTGTCGGGTTGTATCCGCAATTGCTCGAGGACCGCGAGGCCTACAAGCAGCGCTATGGGCGCCACCGGCTGGTGGCCCTGTGGTCCGCCGTGGTCACGCTCTTCCGCGCGCACCGCCCGCTGCGCATGGTGATGCGCTGCGGCGGGGAGGAGCGCAACGTGCGCACGCTGACGCTCTTCGTCGGCAACAACCCGCTGCAGCTGCGGCAGATCGGCCTGCCGGAAGCGCCGCTGATCGGCGGCGGCCGCCTCGCGGCGGTGATGCTGCGGCCGGTGGGCACGCTGCCGCTGCTGCGCCTGCTGCTGCAGGGGGCGCTGGGCCGGCTGGGCGAGGCCGACGACGTGCTGAGCTTCCCGTTCGAGGAGCTGTCGGCGCGGCCTGCCCTGCCGCGCCGGCGCGCGATGGTCAAGGTCGCGGTGGACGGGGAGATCATCCAGCTGCGTGCGCCGCTGCGCTTCGCGGCCGCCCCCGAGCCGCTGCCGCTGCTCGTGCCGCGCCATCCGCAGCCGGTGGCCTGAGCCGGGCCGCCCGCGCGCCTTCCTCACGATGAGTGGACTGCTGCAGATCTCCGACCCGCACTTCGGCACCGAACAGCCGCCCGTCGTGGAGGCCCTCGTGCGCCTGGCGCGCGAGCAGGCGCCCGACGTGGCGGTGCTGTCGGGCGACATCACGCAGCGGGCGCGGCGCGCCCAGTTCGGCGCGGCGCGCACGTTCGCCGACCGGCTCGCGCCGGTGCCGGTGGTGGCCGTGCCCGGCAACCACGACGTGCCGCTGTTCAACCTGCTGGCGCGCGCCTTCTGGCCGTACGCGAATTTCCGCCACGCGTTCGGCGATGACCTGGAGCCGGTGCGCTCGGACGCGAACTGGCTGGTGGTGGCCGTGAAGAGCACCCGCCGGCGTCGCCACAAGGACGGCGAGGTCTCCGACGAGCAGATCGAGCGTGTCGCCGAGCGGCTGCGGCGCGCCGGCGAGGCGCAGGTGCGCGTGGTGGTGCTGCACCACCCGATCGCCGTGTTCCGCCCGCAGGACGCGCCCAACCTGCTGCGCCGTCGGCAGGCGGCGATCCACCGCTGGGCCGAGGCCGGTGCCGACGTCGTGATGGGCGGGCACATCCACCTGCCCTACGTGCTGCCGCTGCACGAGACCGAGGCGGCGCTGCCGCGGCGGCTCTGGGCCGTGCAGGCGGGCACGGCGGTGTCGTCGCGCGTCCGGCACGAAGCCGGCAACTCGGTCAACCTGCTGCGGCGGGTGGGCGGCAGGGGCGTGCGCGTGGCGGTCGAGCGCTGGGACTACGACGTCCCGAGCCAGTGCTTCCGCCTCGGCACGGTGACCGAGCTCACGCCTTCCCGCTCGCCGCCGGCGACCGCCCCCCTCGACCGATGAACCTGCCGTTCCTCCCCTTCGACGCGGGCCACGACGCGCCCGTCTGGCTGGCCGAGCGGCTCGCCGACCATGCGCTGGCCTGGTACGCCGCCGGTCTGGGCGTCGTCATGCTGGCCGCCGTGGCGGGGTGGCTGCTGCTGCGCCGCGTGGTGCGCCCGCACGCCCCCGGCCTGCCGCTGCCGCCGCTGCAACTGGTGCTGCGCCTGGCGCTGGGCCTGCTGGCGCTGGCCGGCGCGGGCCTGCTGTTCGCCGAGACCGCCGATGAGCTGGCCGACGGCGAAGAAAGCCTGGGCCGTTTCGACGAGGCGCTGGCCGCCCGGCTCGCACAGACGCTGTCGCCCGCGGTCCTGCGGGGTTTCGCCAGCGTCACGCACCTGGGCGACGTGCTGACGCTGACGCTGCTGTGCGTGGCCGTCGCGGCGGTGCTGTTGTGGCGCCGCCGGCGCACGCTGGCCTGGGCATGGGTGCTGGCGTGTGCGGGCGGCGGGGTGCTCAACCGCCTGCTCAAGAGCGCGTTCGAGCGGGTGAGGCCGGTTCACGAGCACGGCTTCGCCGCGGCCGACGGCTACAGCTTCCCCAGCGGCCACACCTCCGGCGCCGTGGTGGTCTACGGCATGCTGGCCTACCTGCTGCTGCGCCACCTGCCCCCGCGCTGGCACCTGCCGGTGGTGGCGGCCACGGCAGCCCTGGTGTTCACGGTGGCCTGCAGCCGCGTGGTGCTGCAGGTGCACTGGGCCAGCGACGTGATCGCCGGCTTTGCCTCGGGCACGGCCTGGCTCCTGATGTGCGTGCTGGTGATCGAGTGGCTTCGCCGTCCGCGGCGTCCGTAGCACACTCGCGGCTGCGACCTGGAGGAGACACGACGATGAAGATCCGCGCTGCCGTGCTCGAACGCATGGGTGCCGAGCCACCCTACGCCCGATCGAAGCCGCTGTCGATCCGTACCGTGGAGCTGGCACCGCCCGGCCCCGGCGAGGTGCTCGTGAAGATCGCGGCGGCGGGGCTGTGCCACTCCGACCTGTCGGTGATCAACGGCGACCGTCCCCGCCCGATGCCGATGGCGCTGGGCCACGAGGCGGCCGGCACCGTCGAGGCATTGGGCGACGGCGTGCACGACCTCGCACCCGGCGACCACGTGGTGGTCGTGTTCGTGCCGAGCTGCGGCCATTGCGCGCCCTGCGCCGAGGGGCGCCCGGCACTGTGCGAGCCCGGTGCCGCCGCCAACGGTGCCGGCACCCTGCTGTCGGGCGCCAGGCGCCTCGCGGATGAAGACGGGCGTCCGCTGAACCACCACCTGGGCTGCTCGGTGTTCGCGGAGTACGCGACGGTGTCGCGCCGTTCGCTCGTGAAGGTCGATCCCGAGGTGCCGCTGGACGAGGCTGCGCTGTTCGGCTGCGCGGTGCTCACCGGCGTGGGTGCGGTGGTCAACACGGCGCGTGTGCAGGTGGGTGCGTCGACGGCGGTCGTCGGGCTGGGCGGCGTGGGCCTGGCCGCGGTGCTCGGTGCGGTGGCCGCGGGGGCCCGCCAGGTCGTTGCGGTCGACCTGTCGCCCGCCAAGCTCGACGAGGCCCGGCGCCTGGGCGCGACACATGCCGTCGACGCGGGCAGCGCCGACGCGGCGGAGCAGGTGCGCGCGCTGAGCGACGGCGGCGTGGAGTTCGCATTCGAGTTCGCCGGCGCGGTGAAGGCACTGGACCTCGCGTACCGGATCACGCGGCGGGGCGGCACCACGGTGACGGCCGGGCTGCCGCCGCCGGGCGTGCCGTTCGGCCTGCCGGCCGTCAGCCTGGTCGCGGAGGAACGCACGCTCAAGGGAAGCTACATCGGCACCTGCGTGCCCTCGCGCGACATCCCCCGCTACATGGCGCTGTACCGCCAGGGCCGCCTGCCGGTGGACCGGCTGTTGAGCGGCCGCCTGCGGCTGGACGACATCAACGAGGGATTCGACCGCCTGCACGAAGGCCGGGCGGTGCGGCAGGTCGTGGTGTTCTGACGGCGCAGGCCGGCGGCGGCGTCAGGCGGACGGCGCGACGACGCGCACGTGCTCGCCGGCCACCTCGACCGTCTGACCCGCGCGGATCTTGCAGGTCTTGCGCCGCTCGACCTGGCCGTCCACTTTGACGAAGCCGTCCGCGACCATCGCCTTGGCGGCGCCGCCGCTGTGCGCCAGGCCAGCCGCCTTCAGCAGGGCGTCGAGGGGGATGAAGTCGCCGCGCAGGGGCAGTTCGGTCATGGCCATCAGGCTGCCGGCTGCAGCCGGGGATCGTCGTCGACGTCGTCCGCGGCGGCGGGGGCCAGCATCGCGATCGTGGCTTCGCGGTCGGCCGTCGCCAGGGCCGCGGCCAGGGGGGAACGGGCCGGTTCAAGGCCGTGGTCCAGCACGTCCTGCCCGAGCCGGCCCAGTTCGGCGCTGATGTCCCAGGCCGAGGCGGCCTTGCCGAACAGGCGGTCCTTGCGCAGCACCAGCTGCTGCAGGAACGACTGGCTGAAGGGCGCCGAAACGCCGCCATCCATGCGGTCGAAGGCGCGCCAGGCGATCGTCCAGCCCGTGTTGTGCATCAGGCCGGCCAGGTAGCCCTCGAACGCCGCGATGCCGCGTTGCGCGGCCAGGGCGGCGCAGGCGGCGGCCTTGTGCTCGCCGTGCGCCCACAGCCGTGGCGCCGCCCGGCCCGACAGCGGGCCGCCGCGGCCCTCGTACAAGGGCTTGAGCACCACGCGGGCGATGGCGCGCTGGACGCCGTCGCTGCCCAGCGTGCCGATGGCCTGCGCCAAGTCGGTCACGCCGTGCTGCGATCGCTGGCGGTAGTGGGCGGTGTTGGCCAGGCGCAGGACTTCGGCCGTCAGCACGATGTCTTTCGACACCCGCTCGCTGACCGCGGCCAGGGGCAGGTCGTCCTGCCGCAGCAGGTTCAGCAGCTGTGGCACCACCGCGGGCGTGCGCGGCAGCAGTTCCGCAGGCGTCTTGTCGGTTGCCAGCAATTCGTCCAGCAGGCGCAGCGCGCGCAGCTCGCGCGGACCCATCGGGGTGGAACGGGATGGGGCGCTGTCCTGCTGCCACTCGACGAAGGGCGTGCCGAGGTCGGCCGGCAACGATGGGGTGGGGAAGCGGGAGACGCTGGGCGTGCCCGGACCGCCCGTCGCCGCCGCGGGCGTGTTGGTGCTTGCTACCTCGCCCTGCCCCTTGGCAGGGCGGGTGCCGCGGCGCCTTGGTAGACCGGACAGCAAGACGGCCAGCCAGTTCCTCATGCCTATACTCCCTCGCGCTTGTGGGGCTGGATTGTCGGTCAGGCAACCCCGGGTGGTGTGTCTTCACCCCCCCTAGGCCGGCGTTGCACTGCTCAACAAGCTGGTATTCGGCCGGGAAGCGGGGCTGTCTGGTTGTCGGCAAGCGGCGCCGAAAGTGAATGGGCGGCCTGCCGCGCCGCGGCAAAGGGCCTCGGCGACGATTGTTCATCGCGCGGATTACAGTCATAAGTCCACCGCGGCCGGCGTCACGCCCGACGTTCCTGCGCCGAACGAGTGCCCCGCTGCCACTTTGCGATCCGCAGGTGCAGCGCAGGGGAGCGGCCGCCACCCGCTGCCGCCCCACGGAAAAAGCTGTCCATCACACGGAGCGCTTCGCTTGTTTCAACTGTTCGAGAGGCTCGTCCAACCCTACCCGGAGACGGAGCCGTCGCCGCCGCCTCAGCGGTTCATGTCGTTCCTCTGGGCCTGCACCCGGGGCCTGCGGCCGTACTTGCTGGCGATGACCCTGTGCAGCGCGGCGATCGGCGCCTTCGAGGCGGCGCTGTTCGCGGTGCTGGGCAACGTGGTCGACTGGCTGGCCGCCACCAGCCCCGAGCGGCTCTGGGCGGAGCAGCGCGGCCACCTGATCCTGCTGGCCGTGGTGCTCGCGGCCAGCACCCTGCTGGTCGCGCTGCAATCGGCGCTCAAGCACCAGGCGATGGCCGGCAACTTCCCGATGTTGCTGCGCTGGAACTTCCACCGCCTGCTGCTCGGCCAGAGCATGTACTTCTACCAGGACGAGTTCGCCGGCCGGATCGCCACCAAGGTGATGCAGACCGCGCTGGCAGTGCGCGACACCTGGATGATCCTGGCCGAGCTGATGGTGTTCGTGGTGATCTACTTCGTCACCATCATGGCCACGCTGGGCAGCTTCAGCGTGTGGCTGTTGCTGCCTTTCGGTGGCTGGGTGCTGCTGTATGCCGGCGCGCTGGCGTACTTCGTGCCGCGGCTCGGGCGCGTGTCGCAGGCGCAGGCCGACGCGCGCTCGCTGATGACCGGGCGCATCACCGACGCCTACACCAACATCGCCACGGTCAAGCTCTTCTCGCATACGCACCGTGAAGCGGGCTATGCGCGCTCGGCGATGAAGGAGTTCATGGTGACGGTGCACGGGCAGATGCGGCTCGTCACCGCCTTCGAGATCGTCAACCATGCGTTGAGCATGCTGCTGATCGCGTCCACCGCCGGCGTCGCGCTGTGGCTGTGGATGCAGGGCCAGGCCACCGCGGGCGCGCTGGCCGCGGCCACCGCGATGGCGCTGCGGCTCAACGGCATCTCGCACTGGGTGATGTGGGAGATGGCGGCGCTGTTCGAACACATCGGCACCGTGCGCGACGGCATCGGCACCTTGAGCAAGGCGCGCACGGTCGTCGACCGGGCCGACGCCCGTCCGCTCCAGGTCCCGCGCGGCGAAGTGCGCTTCGAGCACGTGCGCTTCGGGTACGGCTCTGGCAAGCCGGTGATCGACGACCTCTCGCTGCACATCCGGCCCGGGGAGAAGGTGGGGCTGGTGGGCCGCTCCGGCGCGGGCAAGAGCACTGTCGTCAACCTGCTGCTGCGGCTGTACGACGTGGAAAGCGGGCGGATCCTGGTCGACGGGCAGGACATCGCCCACGCCACGCAGGAAAGCCTGCGCGCGCAGATCGGCATGGTGACGCAGGACACCTCGCTGCTGCACCGCTCGGTGCGCGACAACATCCTCTACGGCCGGCCCGATGCGGACGATGCGCAGATGCACTCCGCGGCACGCCGTGCCGAGGCGGCCGACTTCATCGCCGGCCTCACCGACCCGAAGGGCCGAACGGGCTACGACGCCCATGTTGGCGAGCGCGGCGTGAAGCTCTCGGGCGGCCAACGCCAGCGCATCGCCATCGCGCGGGTGATGCTCAAGGATGCGCCCATCCTGCTGCTCGACGAAGCGACGAGCGCCCTCGACTCCGAGGTCGAGACCGCGATCCAGGCCAGCCTCTACCGGCTCATGGAAGGCAAGACGGTGGTGGCCATCGCCCACCGGCTGTCGACCATCGCGGCGATGGACCGGCTGATCGTGCTCGACAAGGGCCGCATCGTCGAGGAGGGCGACCACCGGTCGCTGCTGGCACGCGGCGGCCTCTACGCGCGGCTGTGGGCGCACCAGAGCGGCGGCTTCCTGGGCGAGGAGGCCGAGGACGATGCGGACGACCTGGCCTCCGCGCCGGCGGCCTGACGGCATGCGCCGCGCCGGCCGCCCCGCGCCGCGCGCGTTGCGCGTCGGAGCCCGCTGACACGGCAGCGGGCCCTGCGCCGCTAGCCTTGCCTACCGGGGCTGCCTACGCTCGGATTCACCGATCCGGTAGGAGACAGCGATGGGCAACAGCAGCATCCTCGGGGGCACCGTCGCTCCCAAGCAGGCCGAAGGGCGCGACACCGACGCCCTCGGACCCAGCGATTCATCCGACAGCGGCAGCGACGTGCAGGGCGAACGCCTGGCCGCCACGCCGCTGGACAATGGCGACCTCGTGCATGCAACGCCCGCGGTGCATGGCAGCGACACCGATGCCGGCGGTACCGGTGAGCGGGGGTCCGCGGTGCCGGGCGAGGATGCAGCCGGTGCCGACATCGGCCCCGATCACGTCGAGACGCTGGCGCCGGACGACGCGATGGACGATGCCGTGTCGATCGATGCGGACGACATCGAGGACTTCGCGGCGGACGAAGAGGTCGATCCGGACGATCCGGATGCCGATCTCGACGGCGGGCCGTCGGACGAGAACCAGCCGCCGTGAGGCGGCTGCCGGCCGAGGCTACTTGGCCCAGGCCTCTTTCAGGCCCGTGATCTTGTTGAACACCGGCGCATCGTCCCGATGGTCCACGCGGTCGGCGACGAAGTAGCCGTGCCGCTCGAACTGGAACCTGGCGTCGGGTGACGCGCCCCGCAGCGAGGGCTCGAGGTAGGCCGTCACCACGCGCTTGCTGTTCGGGTTCAGCTCGTCGGCCAGCGTGCCTTCGCCGGGCTGCGGCACCGCGAAGAGGCGGTCGTACAGGCGCACCTCGGCCTGCAGCGCATCGTGGGTCCCGACCCAGCTGATCACGCCCTTCGTCTTCACGCTGTCGGCCCCCGGCGTGCCGCTCTTGGTATCGGGGATCAGCTCCGCCTGCACCTCGGTCACGTTGCCGTCGGCATCGGCCGTGTGGCCGGTGCAGCGCACCACGTAGCCGTATTTCAGCCGCACCACGGCGCCCGGCGTCAGGCGGTGGTAGCCCTTCGGGGGCGTCGCCATGAAGTCCTCGCGCTCGATCCACACCGAGGGGCCGAGCGTGAAGGTGCGGCGGCCCCGCTCGGGTTGCGCGGGGTGCACCGGCGCGTCGCAGGCCACGGTCTGGCCGCTGCCGATCACCTCGTCCCAGTTCGTCAGCACGAGCTTGACGGGGTCGAGCACCGCCATCGCGCGGGCGGCCTTCGGGTCGAGGTCGTCGCGCAGCGCGATGTCGAGGTTGCTGTAGTCGATCCAGCCGCCGGCCTTGCTGACGCCGCTGCGTTCGCAGAAGAGCTTGAGCGCCTCGGGCGTGTATCCGCGGCGGCGCAGGCCCACGAGCGTGGGCATGCGCGGGTCGTCCCAGCCGGTGACATGGCCGTCTTCCACCAGCTGGCGCAGCTTGCGCTTGCTGGTGACGACGTAGGTGAGGTTCAGGCGTGCGAACTCGTACTGCTTGGGCAGCGGCTGCGCCAGCAGGCCGAGGCCGGCCAGGCGTTCGAGCAGCCAATCGTAGAACGGCCGCTGGTCTTCGAATTCCAGCGTGCAGATCGAGTGGGTGATGTTCTCCAGCGCGTCCTCGATCGGATGCGCGTAGGTGTACATCGGGTAGATGCACCAGGTGCTGCCGGTGTTGTGGTGCTCGGCGTGCTTGATGCGGTAGAGCGCCGGGTCGCGCAGGTTGATGTTGGGCGACGCCATGTCGATCTTCGCGCGCAACACCATCGCGCCGTCGGGGTGCTTGCCGTCGCGCATCTCGCGGAAGCGGGCAAGGTTCTCCTCGGCGCTGCGGTGGCGGAAGGGGCTGTCGGTGCCGGGCTTGCTGAAGTCGCCGCGGTTGGCGCGCATCTGCTCGGGCGTCTGCTCGTCGACGTAGGCCAGCCCCGCGCCGATCAGCGCCTCGGCCGCGCGGTACATGAACTCGAAGTAGTTGCTGGCGTAGTAGCGGTGTTCGACGCCGCCCGCATCCCAGCGCCAGCCGAGCCAGTGCACGGCCTCGGCGATGCCGTCGACGTACTCCTGTTCTTCCTTCTCGGGGTTGGTGTCGTCGAAGCGCAGGTGGCAGACGCCGCCGTACTCCTGCGCCAGGCTGAAGTTCAGCCAGATGCTCTTGGCGTGGCCGATGTGCAGGTAGCCGTTCGGCTCGGGCGGGAAACGGGTGCGGATCTTCGCCGGGTCGGGCTGGCCGGCGGCCTGGTGCGCGGCGTCGCCGGGGGTGCCGGCGAAGCGGCGCGAGGCATAGGTGCCGGCTTCCAGGTCGCGTTCGATGACGCTGCGCAGGAAGTTGCTGGCACTGGGTTTGGAGGTGTTGTCATCGTGGGGGGCGGCCATGGATGATTCTATTCACGGCCCTGGGAAGCCCCCGCCCGGCCGCGGCCGCACCACGATTGCTTACCGACCGCTACAGCTGGAAGTGCACGGGCGTGCGGTCTCGAGCGTTCAATGCGCGGTATCCAAACTTTCGGGAGTCCGCATGATCCGACGAGCCCATCTCGCAGCGCTGCTGGCCCTGGCCGGCGGCCTGTTCGCCAGCGTGGCCCATGCCGGCAAGGTGTATTGGTCGGTCGGCATCCAGGCCCCGATGGTCGGCACGGTGATCTCCAATGCGCCGGCCTATCCGGCGCCTGTCTACGCGCCCGTTTACGGCCCGGCGTACGGTGCGGTGTACGCGCCGGCCCCGGTGATCTACGTGCCACCGCCGGTGGTGCGCTACCGCCCGCCGCCGCAGTACGTGGTGCCCTACCCGGCGCACCGGCACTGGCATGGCCGCGGCCATGGCGACGGCCGGGATCGCTGGCACCACCACCATCACCGGCGGGACCGTCGCTGATGCATTTTTGACACAGTCCCTGCCTTCCCCCGCAGTGGGGAAGACCTGACACTTCGTCTTGCCTACAGTGATAATGATCACAGCAGGGAGGCGCAGTCATGGCGTTTTTGCAACAAGCGGCACCACCAGAACGGTCAGCGTGCCGGGATTTGCAGGACGATCGTGCGCCTCGCCGGCGGCGGGCCTTGCAGGTGGCCATGCTGGCTTCCGCGCTCGGCTGGCTGATGTTCGCGGCCGTGCAGTCCGCCTCGTCGTCGAAACAACGCACCGCTTCGCCCCAGGTCGTGTCGAAGTCGGCCGCCCAGCCGGTGGTGCTGGCGGCGCAGCAGAGCGGCCGAGGCGGCCGCTGAAGGGGTTACGGCGCTACAGCCCGAGCAGGTCGCGCCAACCCATCCGTGCCAGCGCGAGCACGCCGAGCGCCGCCAGCAGCACGAGCGGGATGCCCAGTGCCCAGGCGCTCTTGGCGCGCCAGCTCCTGCGCGAGTGCAACACGTCGCCGGCCAGCAGGATGGCGAGGTGCAGGGCGCCTACCACGCCCATGCCGGTGATTGCGGCGGTGCGGACCGGCTCCGAACCGAAGGCCAGCCCGGCCGCCAGCATCACCAGCAGGAAGGCATAGAGCACCTTCATCACGTGCGACCACCAGCGCGCACGCAGGCTGCCCGGCAGCGACACCGCGAGCAGCCCCTGGCCGGCCAGGCCGAGGCGGGCCACCCAGCGCAGCGCGGGCATGTCCTGGCCGCGCTGCGACACCAGCGTTTGCAGCAGCCGTCCGGTGATCGTCACGGCGCGTGCCGCGCTGTCGAGCATCGGCCCTGGATCCGGCGGCTGGCGGCCCTCGCGGCTGGCCTTGACCCAGGCCAGCAGCGCGTCGTCGTCGAGCAGCGAGGAGACCACCTGATCGAAGCGGCGGCGCGATTCCGGGGAGTCGTGCGTCAGGCGGGCGACGAGCTGCTTGCGCAGCGCTTCGCGCCGCGCGTCCGGGTCGTCGCCGGCCACGCCCTTCGAACGGGCCTGCACCTCGGCGACAGCGCCGCACAGCAGGCCGGTGATCTGTTCATAGCCTGCGGGCCGCAGCGCGTCGCGCACGATGCAGCGGTGGGCCTGGCGCGTGAGCGTGTCCCGCACGAGGCGGGTCGCGGCGTCCGGTCCGGGCAGCAGCGCCGCGACCAGGCGTTCCGCGCCGTCGAGGCGGCCCCACATGATGTCGTTGCTGCGCCAGTGCCGCTGCAGGAAGGCGCCGAAGTTGGCCAGTGCCGTGCCGTCGAGCTTGCGCAGGCCGTCGGCCCGCTCGTCGACCAGCGCGGGCGCGTCCTCGGGGCTGATGCGCACCACCTCCACCGTCGCGGGCTCGCCGGATTCGGTGTCGTAGTAGAGCGGGTAGCTCATCTGGTCGTAGGTGTCGAAGCGCAGGTAGTACTCGCCGAGGAAGCGCCGCAGCTGCCGCGCCGCGGGGGTGTCCAGTTCCGGTTCGCCGGCGTCGCCGACCTGCACGTAGAGCTGCTTGCCGCCGGTGCCGTTGTCGGTGACCGCCAGGCGGGGGCCGCCGAGCCGGGCCCACACCAGCGCGCCGCCGATGGGGGGGCCTGATCCTTCGCCCTTGACCAGCCGCCGCACCGCGGCACCCAGCAGGTCGATGTCCTCCTCCAGCGCCTGCTGCAGCGAGGTCAGCGCGGTGCCGCGGGCCAGCGCCAGCAGGGCGCGTGCGCGCAGGAAGATGCCTTCCTGCAGCGTCCGGGTGGCCGAGGGCAGCTTCAACAGCTCGGGCGGAAAGGCCACGTGCACCGTCTCGCCGCTCGCCGTGCTGAGCGTGGGTGCTTCGCCGTCGGCCCCCTGCGGCCGGCTCAGCAGCAGCAGGTCCAGCACGTCCTGCAGCTCCCGCCGCAGCACGGCCCGGCGCTGCGCGCGGGCGCCGCGGTCGGCCGCGCCGTTCAGCGGATCGCGGTGGCGCAGCGTGCCGTGGGCCAGCGACAGGTCGATCTTCAGCCGGTGCAGTGCCGCCAGCATGTCGTGACGCTCGGGATCGGCCGCGTCGTCCTGGAGGTCGATGCCCGCCCGCTTGAGGCGGCCGACCAGCGCCGCGTCGGCTTCGCTCGGGTCGGCGAGCGGCCCGCGCAGGCGCCGCCCGATCAGCCGCGTGAGCTGGTCCACCTTGCGCAGCAGGAAGGCGGTGCGCCGGACGCGGTAGGCGAGGTCGAAGTCGTCCAGGAAGGCGTTGAGCGTGCCGATCCAGCGGCCGCTCGTGTTCGGCTTGTCGCTGTAGCGCTCCTCGCGCCAGGCCCGCACCAGCGCGCGCAGGGCGTACACATGGTCGGAGTTGCGCTCGATCTTCCATTCGCGCGCCAGGCGGTCGGTGATCTCGTCGGTGACGGTGTACTGGCGCAGCCGGTTGTAGGGCAGGAAGGCATCGCCGTAGTACAGGCGCATGCGCTCCATCGTCAGCTCGCGCCAGGGCGGGATGCCGTCGTCGTCGTAGGGCGCCACCTCGCTCACCACGCGGGCCATCGGATCGTCCACGGCGTTGTCGAGGTCGAGCTCGCCCAGCCGGACGATGCGGTCGATGCGCTCGATGCGGCGGTTGCGGCGCAGCACCGTCTCGAGGTCCTCGCGGATGGTCTCGTAGCTCGGGATGCTGGTCAGCGCGGCCAGTGCATTGCTCAGCGCATCGGGCGGGGCGTCCGGGTCGGCGATGGCGCTTTCCGGGTGCGCGGGCGCCGGCTCGATGTAGACCAGCTTGCGTTCCAGCGGCACCGCCGCGCTGCGCTGCGACAGCGTGCTGACCACGTGCGTGAACGGCTTGTTGTCGAGGTAGCCGCCGTCGCCGAAGGCGCGCGTCAGGTGGCCGCCGGCCTGCACCTCGGCCACCGGCACGCCGGTGAAGAAGCGGTCCCACTGGCGCAGCGCGTCGGCGCCGAGGCCAGGCTCCACGCGCTGCAGGGCCTCCAGGGTCATCGGCTCGAACGCGAACGGGAATGACGAGGTGCAGCGGGCCGCGAACGACAGGAACGCGTTGTTGCCCGGATGGAGGTCGTTGCCGGCGACCTGCTGCCCGTCGTCGCAGTAGCGGAAGCGGAACACCTGGCGGTGCCGCTTCTCGTGCACCACCTTGTCGAACAGCCGCAGCGTCACCAGCGAGCCGCGGATGTCGGTGGTGGTGACGTACAGGTCCAGCTCGTCGACGTAAGGGGAGGGCGCCGTGCCGTGGGGGCCGGCGCCGGACATCGTGTCCATCGCCTTGCGCAGCTTGCGGTACATGCGGTCGCTGTTGAGCAGAGACGCGGGCTCGCCGGTGCGGTCGGCCAGGCCTTGCATGTCGGGATCGTCGCGGTAGCTGCGGCGGTCGTTCAGCAGGCGGCCGATGTCGCCCTCGCGCACCCACAGGTCGCGCAGCGGCGCGAAGGGCTCGTCGTTCACCAGCGCCTTGCCGAGGAAGAGGCCGTTGATGCCGCCCGCCGACGTGCCGGCGATCACGTCGATCACGAAACGCGTGGGCAGGTCGCCCGGCACCTGTGCCGCCAGCGGATCGGGCTGCGTGCCAGGATGGGCCAGCCAGTCGGCGTAGCGCTGCAGCAGCGGCGGATCGTTGACCAGCCACGACAGCCGGCGGTACACCTCGCGCGTGGTGGCGGGCGCCGTGCCGGCGTCGGCCGGCTGCCCGGCCGTGGCCTGCCGGCGGTCGCGCGGCGTGGCGCAGGCCATTTCGTACATCTCGTTCGTGACGCCGTTGATGTAGATCGCCAGCGACACGCCGCCGTACATCACGACCCCGAAACGGATCTCGGCCCGGTAGTCTGCGCCGCCAGGCAATCCCGTCGGGGCCATGTGCATCTCCTGAGTGCAGTGCTGCGAGGCCGGGATGATCGCAGCGGCCCGCGCCGGGGCAATCCCTACGCTGACGCTACATGCCCTTGAAGAGATGCGCGTAGAGGCGGCTGGCCGCCAGCGTCTCGGGCCGGCCGCGCAGCGTGAGCATGACCTTGCCCGACGGCTCGCGCTGCGCGGTGGCGATGCAGCGCGCCTGCACCACGAGGCCGCGGTGCACCTGCCAGAAGCGCTGCGGGTCGAGCTGCGGCAGCAGCTCGCGCAGCGACAGCCGGATCAGGTGCTCTTTGTCGGCGGTGACGACCCGCAGGTACTTGTCGGCGGCCTCGAAGTACAGCACCTCCTCGACCGGCACCATGTGCAGCATGGCGCCGACCCCGGCCTGGATCACCTCCAGGCGCGGCAGCGGGCTGGCGGCAGAGGGTGTCGACTGCGCGAGCAGGCCGCGCAGCTGGGCGAGCGCGGCTTCCAGGCCCGCATCGCCCGGGGCCTGCGCCGTCGCGGCCCCGGCCGCGGCATGGCTGCCGAGCCGGCGCTGCAGCCGCTCGACGCACTGCGCCAGCCGCGGCGAGTCGACCGGCTTCAGCAGGTAGTCGACCGCCTCGCGTTCGAAGGCCTGCAGCGCGTACCGGTCGTAGGCGGTGACGAAGACCAGCAGCGGGAAGGGCACGCCGTCGGGCCAGTCCTCGGCCAGCGCCTGCGCGGCCTGCAGGCCGTCAAGGCCGGGCATGCGGATGTCGAGGAAGCACACCCGCGGCCGCAGCGCCAGCGCCTGGCTCACGGCCGAGAGGCCGTCGCCCACCTGCGCGACGACCTGCAACGCAGGCCACGCCTTCTGCAGGTCGGCCCGCAGCGCGGCGGCGATCAGCGGTTCGTCTTCGGCGATCAGGGCGGTGGCCAGGGGCTGCGTGCTCATCGTGCGTCTCCCGAAGTGCCTGCCGGCGCCGTTACGCCGAGCGGCAGCACCAGCGTGGCCAGCGTGCCGCCCTCTTCATCCGCGGCAGGGGTCAGCGTGAACGAGGCCGCGTCGCCATACAGCGTGGCCAGCCGCTCGCGCACCTGCTGCGTGCCGAAGCCGCGGCCCGGCTCGGCGGGGCTGGGCGCCGGGGGCGGGCCGAGCCCGGTGTCGCGCACCGTCAGCACCAGCCGGCCGGCGTGCTGGCGGGCCTGCACCACGATGCGCCCGCCTTCGACCTTCGGCTCCAGCCCATGCTGGATCGCGTTCTCGACCAGCGGTTGCAGCAGCAGCGGCGGCACCGGCTGCGCGGCCAGCTCGGCCGGCAGCTCGAGCTGCACCGCGAGCCGCGCGCCCATGCGCACCGCCATCAGCGCCAGGTAGTCGGCGGTGCGGTCGAACTCCACCTGCAGCGGATGCAGCGTGGCGCGCGAGGCGCCGAGCGTGGAGCGCAGGAAGCCGATCAGCCGGTCGAGCATCTCCTGCGCGCGCGCCGGGTCGAGCCCGATCAGCACCCGCAGGTTCGCCAGGGTGTTGAACAGCATGTGCGGTTCGAGCTGCGACTGCAGCAGCCGCAGCTGCGTTTCGGCGGCGAGCCGACGGGCCGCCTCGGCCTCGGCGCGGTGCTTCTGCAGGGTTTCCCGGGCGTACCACAACGCCGTGGCGGCGAGGCCGGCCGCGGCCGTGACGAAGACGGTGCCGCGTTTGCCGCCGATGGGCGACAGCTCGATGCCCAGCAGCCCGTGCGCCAGCAGGCCCCCGACCGTGTAGCCGCCCAGCACGCCCAGCACGATGACGGGCGCCATCCAGCGCCAGCCGGGCCAGGGCAGGCCGCGGCCGGTGCGGCGCCTCAGCCAACGCCCGACGAGCAGCCGCCCGCCGTCGATGCCCAGCCACACCGCGTTGCCGATCAACAGCGAGACGGCGACGTTGCGCCAGAGCCCCGGGGAGCCCATCAGCCAGAAGCCCACGCCGATGACGGCGCTGAACAGCTGGTTGGCCACACCCACCTGGAGCAGGCGGCGCGGCGTGTACAGGTCGTTCAGCACGGCGGGAAGGCGCTGCATCGGCGCATTGTGCGGCGCCCGGGCGCCGCGGCTCACAGCCCGCCCAGCGCGTGCTGGAACAGCCCGTGGAGGAAGCGGCCCGGCAGCAGCGCGAACAGGCCGGCGCCGACGCAGCCGCCGAGGTAGGTGTTCCACATCGTGCGCCGATGCGCGCCCACGCGGCGGCGGATGGCCAGCACGATGCCCGCGGCCACGCCGGCGAAGGTGGCCAGCGTGAGCAGGTGGATCGGCGTGTAGCCCGCGATGTTGGGCCGCCCGAAGTCGTGGATGAACAGGCTGCTGGCGGCCGCGGCCAGCATCAGTGCCGCCCAGGCGTAGCCCGCGCCGCGGTGCATCGCCGAGCCCTTGCCGGCCCGCAGCGCAATGGGCCCGAGCACCAGGGCGGCGACCGCGGCCACGAGGTGCAGCTGGATGGCCGGGGAGAGCTGAAGGAAGGTCGTGGGGGTGTGCATGGCAAGGCCTCCGTGCCGGGGCGTCGTTCAAGGGGCGGCCGCCAGCGTGCGCCGGTGGAAGTCGACGATGCGGGCGACGGCGGCGCTGCGTTCGGCGGGATCGAAACCCGGCTGCGGCGTGCCGCCGCGGATCTGCTGCGCCGCGACGGCGTGCGCCACCGGGGCCGGCCACGGCGACAGCACGTCGAAATGGCCGCCGCCGCGCAACCTGCCCAGGTCGGTGCAGGCGCTGCAGTGCGCCAGCACGTGCGCGCTGTGGAACGCCGGGACGAGGACCTCGTCGCGCTCGGCGCCGAGCACGCCCACCGGGATGCGGATGCGCGCCAGGCTGTCGGCCGAGAAGATTGCACCCACCGGCACGGCCAGCGTCACCGCGGCGATGCGCACATCGGGCCTCAGGTCGGCACCGGGCGCTGCCGGCGTCGTGCCACCTTCCCAGCGTGTCAGCCCCTCCGGCAGGTAGGCCTCGGGCACGCCGCGCGCCCCCTCGAAGCCGGCGCGGCGTTCGGCCTGCTGCGCGGGCGTGAGTGCGCCGTTGAAGCAGAAGCCGATGTCGTCCTCCAGATGCGCCTGGCAGTGCTGCAGCAGCGACAGCGTGCGCCACTGCGCGCCGGCCAGCGCCAGCGCGGTGACGCCGCCGGCCGACATGCCGTGCACGCCCACGCGGGTGAGATCGAGGGTGTCGCGCCAGGCCGGGTTCGCCGCGAGCGCGTCGAGCAGCCGCACCACGTCGTTCGGCCGCGTGCGGAAGGCCTGCGGCCCGGCGCGCGACGCGTCGAGGTGGGTGTCGCCCGGGTGCAGGGGCTGCGCGGCGACGAAGCCGGCCTCGGCCAGGGCCGACGCGAGCGCCTGGTCGGCCAGCGCGCTGCCGGCTGTGCCGTGGGAGATGACGACGAGCCGGTGCACGCCGGCGGTGGGCGCCGCATCGGGGGCGACGTCGATCTCGAAGGGCCCCAGGCGCTGCGGCGTGCTGCGCGCCTCGGTCGGGTAGCTCAAGGTCACCGGCATGCCGCCCAGCGTGACGGTGGTGCGGCCGACCTGCGCCACGGCGGGCGGCGTGGCGCCCAGGAGCAGCAGGGCGGCCAGCGTGGCGAGGCAGGCGGTGGGGAAGCGGGAGGAGGGCATGGCGGTCGGCTCCGGTGGCGGGTTCGTCGTGGCGCGACTGTCCCGCGCCACCGCCGGGCCGGCCACCGCGCTGCGACGAAACCGCGCTGCGCGGCGCGAAGTGCAGGCGGCGGGCCGCGAACCGCAGGCCGTGCGCTGCGCGTCCGCCCTGGCGCAAAGAAAAAGGGCACCCGCAGGCGCCCTTCCTGGCCGTGTCGCGCCGAGCTGCCGAGTTCCCGCGGGCCCGCGCTCAGCGCCGCCGGCGCGTGGTGCCGCCGCCCAGCAGCGAGCCCAGCACGCCGCGCACCAGCTCGCGCCCGACGGCCGAGCCGATCTGGCGCACCGCGGACGACGCCGCCGCATCCACCAGCCCCGGCCGGCGCCCGCCGCGGGGGCCGGTCGAGCCGAAGATCATGTCCTTCAGGCCGTCCATCAGGCCGCCGCCGGCATCGCTGCCTGCGCCGCCCGCGGTGCCTGCGGTGCCGGGCAGGGTGCGCGGCTCGTTGGCCAGCCGGTCGCCGGCCTCGGCGCTGGCCACGGCGCGGCCCTGCAGCTTCTCGTACGCCGATTCGCGGTCGACGGCCCTCTCGTACACGCCCGCCACCAGCGAGCCGGCGACCAGCGCCTGCCGCTGCGGCGGCGTGATCGGGCCGATCTGGCTGCCTGGCGGCAGCACGAACACACGCTGGGTGACGCTGGGCCGGCCCTTCTCGTCGAGGCAGCTCACCAGCGCCTCGCCGACGGCCAGGTCGGTGATGGCGGTCTCGATGTCGAGCTGGGGGTTGGCGCGCATGGTGCTCGCGGCCGACTTCACCGCCTTCTGGTCGCGCGGGGTGAAGGCGCGCAGCGCGTGCTGCACGCGGTTGCCGAGCTGGGCGAGCACGGTGTCGGGCACGTCGAGCGGGTTCTGCGTCACGAAGTAGACGCCCACGCCCTTGGAGCGCACCAGCCGCACCACCAGCTCGATGCGCTCGATCAGCGCGGCCGGCGCGTCCTTGAACAGCAGGTGCGCCTCGTCGAAGAAGAAGACGAGCTTGGGCTTGTCCGGGTCGCCGATCTCGGGCAGCGTCTCGAACAGCTCGCTCAGCATCCACAGCAGGAAGGTGGCATAGAGGCGCGGGGCGTTCATCAGCTGGTCGGCCGCCAGGATGTTGATCACGCCGCGGCCCTGCTCGGACTGCATGAAATCGGCGATGTTGAGCATCGGCTCGCCGAAGAACCGGTCGCCCCCCTGCTGCTCGATCTGCAGCAGCCCGCGCTGGATGGCGCCGATGCTGGCCGCGCTGACGTTGCCGTACGCGGTGGTGAACTGGCTCGCGTTGTCGCCCACGTGCTGCAGCATCGCGCGCAGGTCCTTCAGGTCGAGCAGCAGCAGGCCGTGGTCGTCGGCGATCTTGAAGACCATGTTCAGCACGCCGGCCTGCGTGTCGTTCAAGGCCAGCATGCGGGCCAGCAGCAGCGGGCCCATGTCGGAGACGGTGGCGCGCACCGGGTGGCCCTGCGTGCCGAACACGTCCCACAGCGTGGTGGGGCAGGCGACGGGCTCGGGCGGCGCGATGCCGCGCTCGGCCAGCACCGCGGCCAGCTTGGGCGACAGCGTGCCGGGCTGGCTGATGCCGGTGAGGTCGCCCTTCACATCGGCCATGAACACCGGCACGCCGATCTTGCTGAAGCCCTCGGCCAGCGTCTGCAGCGTGATGGTCTTGCCGGTGCCGGTGGCCCCGGTGATGAGCCCGTGGCGGTTGGCCAGGGCCGGCAGCAGGTGGCATTCGGTGTCGCCGTGGCGGGCGACGAGGATGGGATCGGCCATGAGGGGCTCCGTGCGGTGGCCGGCAAGGGAGTACGGCAGCCGGCGCGTGAAGCCCGCAGTCTAGGCGGCGGCGGCTTTCGTGGGGCATGTCGGCGGCGAAGGGTGGCGCACCGGTAAACTGCCAGCCTTTCCCACGATCGAGCCAGGCGCCCCGAGCAGGCGTCGCGCGAGGAGCTTTCTTTCATGGCCGGACATTCCAAATGGGCCAACATCCAGCACCGCAAGGGCCGCCAGGACGAAAAACGCGGCAAGGTCTGGACCCGCGTGATCCGCGAGATCATGGTGGCGGCCCGGCAGGGCGGTGGTGACGTCAACGCCAACCCGCGGCTGCGACTGGCGGTCGACAAGGCCAAGGCGGCCAACATGCCGGCCGACACCGTCAAGCGCAACATCGACAAGGCCACCGGCAATCTCGAAGGCGTCAACTACGAGGAGATCCGCTACGAGGGCTACGGCATCGGCGGCGCCGCGATCATCGTCGACTGCATGACGGACAACCGCGTGCGCACGGTGGCCGAGGTGCGGCACGCCTTCAGCAAGTACGGCGGCAACCTCGGCACCGAAGGCTCGGTGGCCTTCCAATTCAAGCACTGCGGCCAGCTGGTGTTCGCCCCCGGCACCAGTGAGGACAAAGTGATGGAAGTGGCGCTCGAATCGGGCGCCGACGACGTCGTCACCGGTGAAGACGGCTCCATCGAAGTGCTGACCCCGCCGGCCGAATTCGAAGCGGTGAAGAACGCGCTCGAAGCCGCGGGCCTGAAGGCCGAGATCGCCGAAGTGACGATGCGCGCCGAGAACACCATTGACCTGGCGGGCGAAGACGCCCAGAAGATGCAAAAGCTGCTCGACATGATCGAAGACCTCGACGACGTGCAGGACGTCTTCCACAACGCCAGCCTCGAACTCGACGAATGAAGATCCTTGTCATCGGCGGCGGCGGCCGCGAACACGCGCTGGCCTGGAAGCTGGCGCAAAGCCCGCGGGCCGGGAAGGTGTTCGTGGCGCCAGGCAACGGCGGCACGGCGCTCGACCCCAAGCTGCACAACATCGCCATCACCGACCCGGCCGCGCTGGCCGACTTCGTCGAGGCCGAGAAGATCGGGCTCACCGTCGTCGGCCCCGAGGCGCCGCTGGCCGCCGGCGTGGTGGACGTGTTCCGCGCCCGCGGGCTGCGCATCTTCGGCCCCACGCAGGCCGCCGCGCAGCTCGAAAGCTCCAAGGCCTTCGCCAAGGCCTTCATGAAGCGCCACCACATCCCCACCGCGGCGTACGAGACCTTCAGCGACGCGGCCGCCGCGCATGCCTACGTGGATGCGCAGGGCGCCCCGATCGTCATCAAGGCCGACGGCCTGGCCGCCGGCAAGGGCGTCGTCGTCGCGATGACGCTGGCCGAGGCGCACGAGGCCATCGACTTCATGCTGGTCGACAACAAGCTCGGCGTGCAGCACAACGCCGACGGCGCGCGCGTGGTGATCGAGGAGTTCATGCAGGGCGAGGAGGCGAGCTTCATCGTCGTGTGCGACGGCAAGAACGTGCTGCCGCTGGCCACCAGCCAGGACCACAAGCGCGTCGGCGACGGCGACACCGGCCCCAACACCGGCGGCATGGGCGCCTATTCGCCCGCCCCGGTGGTCACGCCCAACGTGCATGCCAAGGTGATGCATGAGATCGTGCAGCCCACGGTCGCCGGCATGACGAAGGACCGCATGCCCTTCACCGGCTTTCTGTACGTCGGCCTGATGATCGACGCGCAGGGCGTTCCGAGGACGGTGGAGTTCAACGCGCGCCTGGGCGACCCCGAAGCCGAGGTCATCCTGATGCGCCTGAAGAGCGACCTCGTCGACGTGCTGATGCACGCGACCGACGGCACGCTCGACCAGGTCTCGCTGAACTGGGACCGCCGCTTCGCGCTGGGCGTCGTGATGGCCGCCGATGGCTACCCCGCCGATCCGCGCAAGGGCGACGTGATCACCGGCGTGCCGCCCGCGGCCGACGACGCGATCGTCTTCCACGCCGGCACCACGCAGCAGCCTGACGGCGCCGTCGCGGTCAGCGGCGGCCGCGTGCTGTGCGTGACGGTGCTCGGCGATTCCGCCAAGACCGCGCAGCAGCGGGCGTACGAGTTCCTGCGGCCGATCCAGTTCGCCGGCATGCAGTACCGCAACGACATCGGCCACCGCGCCATCAAGCCGCGGTGAGCGCACGATGAGCGTCGAGGCGGTCCGCGCCTACCTGCTCGGCCTGCAGGAGCGCATCGTCGGCGCCGTGCAGGCGGAGGACGGCAAGCCGTTCATCACCGACGGGTGGACGCGTGCGCCCGAAGAGCGGCTGCAGGGCGACGGCCTGTCGCGCCTGGTCGAGGAAGGGAACCTGCTGGAGCGCGGCGGCTGCAACTTCAGCCACGTGCGCGGGCCGGCACTGCCGCCTTCGGCCACGCAGCACCGGCCCGAGCTGGCCGGCGCGCCGTTCGAGGCGATGGGCGTGTCGCTGGTCATGCACCCGCGCAACCCCTACGTGCCGACCGTGCACATGAACGTGCGCATGCTCGCCGCGCTGCCCGAGGGCAGCGCGGCCGTCACCTGGTTCGGCGGCGGCATGGACCTCACGCCGTACTACGGCTTCGAGGAAGACGCCCGCCACTTCCACGCCACCTGCCGCGACGCGCTGGCGCCCTTCGGCGACGGCCTGTACCCGCGCTTCAAGGCGTGGTGCGACGACTACTTCTTCCTGAAGCACCGCAACGAGCCGCGCGGCATCGGCGGCATCTTCTACGACGATTTCGCCGAAGGCGGCTTCGAGCACGGCTTCGCGATGACCCGCTCGGTGGGCGATGCCTTCCTGCAGGCCTGGCTGCCGATCGTGCAGCGCCGCCGCGCGCTGCCCTACGGTGAGGCGGAGCGCGAGTTCCAGGCCTACCGGCGCGGCCGCTACGTCGAGTTCAACCTCGTATGGGACCGCGGCACGCTGTTCGGGCTGCAGAGCGGCGGCCGCACCGAGAGCATCCTGATGTCGATGCCGCCGCGTGCCGCGTGGCGCTACGACTGGCACCCCGACGCCGGCACGCCGGAGGCGCGCCTGTACACCGACTTCCTCCGCCCGCGCGACTGGGCCGCAGAAGCCCCGGCCGGGCCCACCGCTTGAGCCGCATCGGCATCTTCGGCGGCAGCTTCGACCCGGTGCACAACACGCACCTGGCGCTGGCCCATGCCGCCCTGGCGCACCTGCGGCTCGACGAGCTGCGCTGGGTGCCCACCGGCGAACCGTGGCACAAGGCCTCGGTACCGGCCGATGCCGTGCACCGGCTCGCGATGCTGAAGCTGGCGCTGGCGGGCGACGCGCATTTCACGATCGACGAGATCGAGCTGCGGCGTGCGGGCCCGAGCTACACCATCGAGACCGTGCGTGCGCTGCAGGCCGCCCAGCCCGGCGAGCACACCTGGTTCCTGGTCATCGGCCAGGACCAGTACGAGCGCTTCCACACCTGGCACGGCTGGGAGGAACTGCTGGCCCGCGTCACGCTCGCGGTGGCCAACCGCGCGGGCGTGCCGCCGGTCGCGCCGCCCGAGCTGCAGTGCGTGCCACACCGCGCCGAGGTGGTCCCCATGCCGCCGAGCACGCTGGCCGCCACCGACATCCGATCCCGCCTGGCACGCGGATTGCCGATCGACACGCTGGTACCCCCTGCGGTCGCCAGCTATATTGCCCAACACGCTTTGTACCGAAAACACTGAATGGACATCCGCAAACTGCAGCGCGCCATCGTCGATGGCCTGGAAGACGTGAAGGCCCAGAACATCGTGGTCTTCAACACCGAGCACCTGTCGCCGCTGTTCGAACGTGTGATCGTCGCGTCCGGTACGAGCAACCGCCAGACCAAGGCGCTGGCGGCCAGCGTGCGCGACGCCGTGCGCTCGCGCGGCATGGAGGTGCTGCGCATGGAGGGCGAGGACAACGGCGAGTGGATCATCGTCGACTGCGGCGCCGCTGTCGCCCACATCATGCAGCCCGGCATCCGCGAGTACTACCACCTCGAGGAGATCTGGGGCGGCAAGGCGGTGCGGATGAAGATCGACACCAAGACGCGCGCGTTGCCGAAGGGCGGCGAGTCCGACGAAGTGGACGACGACGATGACGAGGAAGATGCGCCCCCGGCGCGCCAGCCCGCGGCGCGCAAGACGGCCGCTGCCAAGGCCGCGCCGGCAGGCCGTGCCCCGGTGAAGAAGGCCGTGGCCGGCAAGTCCGCCGCGAAGAAGGCGCCCGCCAAGGCCACCGGCAAGTCGGCGCCGCGCCATGCGGCCCCTGCTGCCGAGCCGCATTCGCGCAAGCTGGTGATCAACGAGCCTGCCCGCAAGGCGCCTGCCAAGGCCCCCAAGGCCGCCGCGAAGAAGGCACCTGCCCGCAAGACCGCGGCGAGCCCCGCGCCGGCCCGCAAGGCGCCGGCCAAGAAGGCCGCACCCCGCAGGGCCTGAGCGCTCGGCGGGCCGCGGCGTGCGCCTGGTCATCGCGGCTGTCGGCCAGCGCCAGCCGGCCTGGGCCGAGACCGCCTACGACGATTTCGCGAAACGCTTTCCGCCGGAGCTGAAGCTCGAGCTGAAGGCGTTGAAGGCCGAGCCGCGCAGCGTCGGCAAGACGGCCCAGGCGATGATGGCCGCCGAGGGCCAGCGGCTCGAGGCCGCGGTGCCCAAGGGCGCGCGCCGGGTGGTGCTCGACGAGCGGGGTGCGCGGCTGACGACGGTGCAGCTTGCCGAGCGCCTGCGCTTCTGGCTGGGCGACGGCCGCGACGTGGTGTTCCTCGTCGGGGGGCCGGACGGCCTGGACCCGGCGCTCAAGGCCACGGGCGACGAGACGCTGCGGCTGTCGGACCTGACGCTGCCCCACGCCTTCGTGCGCGTGCTGCTGGCCGAGGCGCTGTACCGCGCCTGGTCGGTGACCGCGGGCCACCCCTACCACCGGGAATGATCGCCTGATGCATCGCTTCGTCTACCTTGCCTCGCAAAGCCCGCGCCGCCGCCAGCTGCTGGAGCAGATCGGCGTGCCGCACGAGCTGCTGCTGCCCGATCGCAAGGAGAACGCGGAGCGGCTGGAAGAGGAGCGCAGCGGCGAACTGCCCGCCGACTACGTGCGCCGGGTCACCGGCCTCAAGCTGGCCGCGGCCCGTGCACGGCTGGCGCGGCGCGGCCTGCCGGACGCGCCGATCCTGGCCTCGGACACCACCGTCGCGCTGGGCCGCCGCATCCTGGGCAAGCCGCGCGATGCCGCCGATGCGGCCGAGATGCTGCATGCGCTGGCCGGCCGCACGCACCGCGTGCTGACCGCCGTGGCGGTGAGCGCGGGCCGCACGACGCTGCTGGAGATGAACGTGTCGCGCGTGCGGTTCACCGAACTGTCGGCGCAGGACGTCCGCCGCTACATCGACAGCGGCGAGCCGTTCGGCAAGGCGGGTGCCTACGGCATACAGGGGGCGGCGGCACGGTGGGTGTCGCACATCGAGGGCAGCTACTCCGGGATCATGGGGCTGCCGCTCTACGAGACGGCGCAGCTGCTGCGCCGCGCGAGGGTGATGTTCTAGCGCAGCCGCTGCCGCCAGGCCCGCCGGTATGATGGCCCGAACCCCTTCGCAGGCCGGTTCGGCGGAGACAGGCGCCGCGGCCCGTGGCGCTCCCTGCGATACAAGAACAGAACACACCCGTCGATGCAAGACATCCTCATCAACTGGACCCCGCAGGAAACGCGGGTGGCCGTCGTCGAGAACGGTGCGGTGCAGGAACTGCACATCGAGCGCGCGCTGGAACGCGGACTGGTCGGCAACGTCTACCTTGGCAAGGTGGTGCGAGTGCTGCCGGGCATGCAGAGCGCGTTCATCGACATCGGGCTCGAGCGTGCGGCCTTCCTGCACGTGGCGGACCTGCACACCAGCGCGCCGCGCAGCGAGCACGGCGGCATGCAGGTGCCGGTGCCCATCGAGCGGCAGGTGTTCGAGGGCCAGACCCTGACCGTGCAGGTCATCAAGGATGCCATCGGCACCAAGGGCGCGAGGCTGTCCACGCAGATCAGCATCGCGGGCCGGCTGCTCGTCTACCTGCCGCAGGACAACCACATCGGCATCTCGCAGAAGATCGGCTCGCACGAGCTGCGCGAGCAGCTGCGCCAGCGCATGGGTGCCCTGGTGGGCAAGCCGGAGGACGGCGGGGGCGGCGGCTTCATCCTGCGCACCAACGCCGAGGACGCGACCGACGAGGAACTGGCCGACGACATCGCCTACCTGCGCAAGGCCTGGGGCACGATCCGCGAGCGCAGCCACGCGCAGCCGCCCGGCACCTTGCTGCACCAGGACCTGACGCTGGCCGAGCGTGTGTTGCGCGACCTCATCACCGAGGCGACGCATTCGGTGCGCATCGACTCGCGGCTGCAGTACGAGCACCTCGCCGCGTTCGGCGCGGTCTACACGCCCACGGCGGCGCGGCGGCTGGAGCTCTACCGGGGCGAGCGGCCCATCTTCGACCTCTTCAACATCGACGACGAGATCGCCCGTGCACTCGCGCGCCGGGTCGAGCTGAAGAGCGGCGGCTACCTCATCATCGACCAGACGGAAGCGCTGACGACGATCGACGTCAACACCGGCGGCTACGTCGGCGCGCGCAACTTCGACGACACCATCTTCAAGACGAACCTGGAGGCGGCCGGCGCCATCGCGCGGCAGCTGCGGCTGCGCAACCTGGGTGGCATCGTCATCGTCGACTTCATCGACATGGCGCGCGACGAGCACCAGCAGGCGGTGCTGGCCGAGTTCCGCAAGCAGTTGCAGCGCGACCGCACCAAGACCACGGTGAGCGGCTTCACGCAGCTGGGCCTGGTCGAGATGACGCGCAAGCGCACGCGCGAATCGCTGGCCCACATGCTGTGCGAGCCGTGCCCCACCTGCGCCGGCCGCGGCCAGGTGAAGACCGCGCGCAGCGTGTGCTACGACATCCTGCGGGAGATCCTGCGCGAGGCCCGGCAGTTCGACCCGAAGGAGTTCCGCGTCGTCGCGAGCGCGGCCGTGGTGGAGATGCTGCTCGACGAGGAGAGCCAGCACCTGGCCGGCCTGTCCGATTTCATCGGCAAGCCGATCTCGCTTTCGGCCGAGCCGACGCCGAACCCCGAGCAGTACGACATCGTGCTGCTCTGAAGCGCGGGGCCTTCAGGCCCGCAGCGTGCGGTTGAACAGCGCCAGCGTCCTCTGCCAGGCCGATCGCGCGGCCGCCTGGTCGTAGCGCGGCGTCGTGTCGTTGTTGAAGCCGTGCTGCGTGCCGGGGAAGACCTGCGCCTCGTAGGGCACGCCCGCGGCCTTTAACGCGGCCTCGTAGGCGGGCCAGCTGGCGTTGATGCGCTCGTCGTTCTCGGCGAGCACGACGTACAGCGCCGCCTTGATCTTCGGCACCTGGTCGGCCGGCGGCGCAATGCCGTAGAACGGCACGGCGGCGTTCAGCTCGGGCAGGCGCGTGGCCAGGAAGTTGGCGATGCCGCCGCCGTAGCAGAAGCCCACGACGCCGAGCTTGCCGTTGCCTCCGCTGACGGACTTCAGGTAGCCTGTGGCGGCGATGAAGTCTTCCTGCGTCTTCGATTGGTCGAGCTTGGCGAAGGCCCCGCGGGCCTTGTCCTCGTCGCCCGGATAACCGCCGAGGGGGAACAGCGCATCGGGCGCGAACGCGATGAAGTTCTCCAGTGCGACGCGGCGCGCAATGTCCTCGATGTGCGGGTTCAGGCCGCGGTTCTCGTGCACCACGAGCACCAGCGGCAGCGGCCCTCCGGCGTTGGCGGGCCGCACCAGGTAGCCGCGGCCCCTGCCGTAGCCCTTGGGGGAATCGAATTCGACGAACTCCGCCTTGATGCGCGGATCGCCGGCAGGGACTTGCTGCGCCTGGGCGAAGCGGGGGCTGAGCGCTTCCAGCAGGGTGGCGCCAGTCACGCCGCCGACCGCGAACTTGCTCGCCCCCTCGATGAAGCCGCGTCGGTCGAGGTGGCCGTGCACGTATTGGTCGAACAGACGCAGCACCTCCGGATGGAAGTCGGCGGCGGTGAGGCGAGGGGGCTGGTAGGCCATGTCGAACTCCTGCAGGGTTGGAAAGCGTGAGAAGGCCGCGGTGTGATCCGCGGAAGCACGATCGGGTTCAGGGATTTGCGGCAGGCCGCCGACAGGCTCGCGCCCGATGCCGGATCATCCGCGGCCCGAAGACCTCCGACCCGCATCCATGATCGACCTGCACTACTGGACCACCCCGAACGGCCACAAGATCAGCATCTTCCTGGAAGAGACCGGGCTGCCGTACCGCGTCGTGCCTGTGAACATCGGCAAGGGCGACCAGTTCGCGCCCGACTTCCTGCGCATCGCGCCGAACAACCGCATCCCCGCCATCGTCGACAACGCACCGGCCGAGGGTACGGAGCCCGTGTCGGTGTTCGAGTCGGGCGCGATCCTGCTCTACCTGGCCGAGAAAACCGGCCAGCTGCTGCCGCGTGACCTGCGGGGGCGCACCGAGGTGCTGCAGTGGCTCTTCTGGCAGATGGGCGGCCTCGGGCCGATGGCCGGCCAGAACGGCCATTTCCACATGGCGGCGCCCGAGAAGATCCCCTATGCGATCGAGCGCTACGTGAAGGAGACGGCGCGCCTGTACGGTGTGATGAACAAGCGCCTGGCCGACCGCGAGTACCTTGCCGGCGAGTATTCGATCGCCGACATCGCGAGCTATCCGTGGATCGTGCCGCACCAGTTGCACGAACAGAGGCTCGAGGACTTCCCGCACCTGCACCGCTGGTTCCAGGCCATCCAGGCGCGGCCCGCCGTGCAGCGCGCGTATGCGCTGGTACAGAAGATCAACCCGCCCCGGGAACTGAGCGACGCCGAGAAGGAGGCGCAGCGCAAGGTCCTCTACGGCCAAGGCGGCACGCCCGCCACGCGCTGACCGGGCCGGTCAGCGCGGCGGCCGCACCATGCGCTCAAGCAGGTGCGTGAGTGCTGCTTCCAGGTCGTCGCAGCGGCCGGTGTGCACCTGGGAGGTCTGGATGCTGGCGCTGCGTGGTGCGACCAGCCAGTGGAAGCGCTCGCGCAGCGGCAGTTGCCCGAGGGCGCCGGCGGCCTTGCCGCCTTCGCAGATCAGCGGGATGGCGGCCAGCGTGGCGCGGATCGACGGCAGGTCGAGCGCCGGATCCAGCGCCAGCGCCCGCGCCTCGTCCAGCTCGATGCGGGCCTGCAGGAACCGGCGCGAGGCGCACGACAGGATCACCCCGGCGTTGATGAACTCGCCGCGTTCGACACGCGGCACGACGCGCACGATCGCGTAATCGTAGGTACAGGCGAAACGCGGGTCGTTCATGACAGGGCGGCGCGGGCGCGCAGGGCTTCGTCGACGAATGCGCGCGGCGATGCCAGCCGGCTGCACAGGTACTGCCGGTAGGCATCGCGGTGTGCCTCGGCCGAGGGGAAGGGGGCGTCGCCCGCCAGCCACTCGTCGGGGATCAGCGCGACCACGCCCGCGACGACTTCCGGCGTCAGCAGCGCGCTCATGCGGTCGTCGGCCGCGGCGATGCGATCGGCGAACGGCAGCAGCACGTGGTCCTTGACGTGCGTGAACGGCGAGCGGCTGCGGGCGAGGTAGTCGTTCCAGTCGTGGTGGAAGTACAGCGCGGCGCCATGGTCGATCAGCCACAGCCGGCGGTGCCACAGCAGCAGGTTGGCGTTGCGTGGCGTGCGGTCGATGTTGGTGGTGAAGGCGTCGTGCCACACGATGGCCGAGGCCTCGTCGGCGTCGGGTGCTTCGGCGCCGGGGATGCGCACGAGCGGATCGAAGGTCACCGAGCCGGGCAGGTAGTCGAGCGCGAGGTTCAGGCCGGCGCTGGCGCGGATCAGGTCCTGGATCTCGGGGTCGGGCTCGGTGCGCGCCATCTCGGCATCGAGCGTCATGAAGACGATCTCCGGCACGCGCAGGCCGGCGGCGCGTGCCAGTTCGCCGGCAACCAGCTCGGCGATCAGAGCCCGCGGGCCCTGGCCGGCGCCGCGAAACTTCAGGACGTACAGCCCCTCGTCGCAGCCCTCGACGACCGCCGGCAGCGAGCCCCCCTCGCGCAGGGGCGTGACGTAGCGGGTGGCGGCGACGGTGCGTATCGGCATCGGGCGATTGTCCCCCGACGCGCGACGCGCTTCAGCGGACCATGCAGGGGCGCTTCGGATCGAAGCGCCAGTCGGGGATCAGGTGCTGCATCGCGATCGCGTCGTCGCGTGCGCCCAGGCCGTGCTCCTGGTACAGGCGATGCGCCTTCTCCACTTCGGCCATGTCCAGCACCACGCCGAGGCCCGGCGTCGTCGGCACTTCGATGTGGCCGCCGCTGATCTGCAGCGGCGCCTTCGTCAGGCGCTGGCCGTCCTGCCAGATCCAGTGGGTGTCGATCGCGGTGACCTTGCCGGGCGCCGCGGCCGCGACGTGG
>NZ_JAZIBG010000037.1:0-40289 GCF_036621135.1 Aquincola agrisoli | reverse complement strand
TGCCCGGCGTCAACGGCGGCGGGACACTGGCCAGCATCAGCTTCGACGTGCTGCGGGCAGGCAGCAGCGCGCTGAATTTCTCGGACGTGATGCTGTCGAACTCGAACTTCGGCGACATCACGGTCACGGTCCAGAACGGGTCGGTCAGCGCCGTGCCCGAACCGGGGACGTGGCTGCTCTTCGGGCTGGGCCTGGCGGCCTTGCGCGGCGCGCGCAGCGCCGCCCGGCGACGGCCTGAGCGGCTTGGCGCCGTTGGCGCCAGGCCGGCCATGCCCACCCAGGCCGTCGTCGGCTCCGGCATTGCCGTGACGACGAAGTCGACGCTGTAGGGCAAAGGCCCGCGTCGCATAGGTCACCGGCGGCTCCCGGCCGCTGGTTCGGGATGGCCACGCACAGCGGGCGCCGCGGCCGCCCGCACGGACGCGGCAGCCCTCAGCTCGGCCACCGGCAGGCCGGCGCGGATCACCGGACGGAGCCATCCGCGGCGCGGGCGGCAGCGCGCTGGTGATACCTGCGGCCGTCGTGGCGGTGTTCGCGGCAGCGCCGGCAGGCGGTGCCGGCCGGCTTGATCCGTCACTCGAGCGTGATGTTCGCGGCCTTGACCACGCCGGTCCAGCGCTTGCGTTCGGCCTCGACGAAGGTCTTGAACGCGGCCGGGCCGAGGTGGTTGGGCTCGGTGCCCTGTTCCGACAGCTTGGCGGCGAGCACCGGGTCGGCCAGCGCGCGGCCGATCTCCTGCGACCACTTCTCGACCACCGCCGGCGGCGTGCCCGCCGGTGCCAGCACGCCCTGCCAGCCGTAGATCACCATGTCGGGGAAGCCCGCTTCGCGTGCCGTCGGCACGTCGTAGCCGGTCGAGCGCTTCTCGCCGGTGGTGAAGACCGCGCGGGCGCGGCCGTCCTTGACGAAGCCCTGCACCACGTTGCCCGCATCGATCATCAAGTGCACCCGGCCGGCCGACAGGTCGGTCAGCGCCGCGGCGCTGCCCTTGTAGGGCACGTGCGTCATCGGCACCTGGGCCTGCATCGAGAACAGCTGCGGCGCGAGGTGGTTGATGTTGCCGTTGCCGCCCGAGGCGAACATGAAGCCGTCGGACTTGCGCGCCTGCTGCAGCACGTCCTGGACCGTGCGGCCCCCGTTGCCGGGCGGCACGATGGCGACCAGCGGCGTGACGACCAGGCGCGACACCGGCACCAGGTCACGCGAGGGATCGACCGAGAGCTTGGGGTACAGCGCCGGGTTGACCGACAGCATGCCCAGGTTGCCCATCAGCAGCGTCAGCCCGTCGGCCGGTGCGCGGGCCACGGTCTCCATCGCCAGGTTGCCGCCGGCGCCCGGCTTGTTCTCGACGATGAAGGTGCGGCCCGTCTGCCGCTGCAGCTTCTCGGCCAGCTGGCGCGCAACGATGTCGACGCCGCCGCCGGGCGGGAAGCCGACCAGCAGCGTCACCGGGCGGCCCTCGGGCTGCGCGGTGGCCGGGGTGGCTGCGGCCAGCAGCGCGGCGGCCGCGGCGGCGATGCAGGCCAGGGTGTGGCGGCGGGTGGGGAAAGCGGTGTGCATCGTGTCTCCGATCTCTGGAGGGTGGGGTTCAGGGGTGGAAGCCGGGCGCGCGGCCCGGCCGGTGGGATGGGCGCGGCCTCAGCGGGCCTCGGCCATCAGGTGCAGCGTCTGCACCGAGGTGCGCATGCGCCACTCGAGCAGCGCCTGCAGCAGGCGTGACTTCTGCGGCGCGTGCGCGGGGTCGTGCCACAGGTTGTGTTCCTCGGCCGGGTCGGCCTGCAGGTCGAAGAGCTGGCCCTCCTCGCTGTCGAGGATGTGCACGAGCTTGTAGCGGCGGTCGCGTGCCATGCTGAACAGCGCGGCGCCGGTCAGCGCCACGTCGCCCGCCTGCTCGGCGAACACCATGTCGCGGCCGCTCCACGGCTCGCCGCGCAGGGCCGGCATCAGGCTCTGCGCCTGGTAGGACGGCGGCACGGGCGCGCCCGCCCATTCGAGCAGCGTGGGGCCGATGTCGAACAGCTGGCACAGGCCGTCGTGGCGCTCGCCGGCCGGCACCTCGCCCGGCGCCCAGAAGATCGCCGGCACGCGCATCACCGGCTCGTACATCGACCACTTCTGCGAGAGCCCGTGGTCGCCCAGGTTGTCGCCGTGGTCGGCGGTGAAGACGATCAGCGACTCGTCGAGGTAGCCCTGTTCCTTCAGCGTGGCCAGCAGCTTGCCGATGGCCTCGTCGATCATCGTCACGTTGGCCAGGTAGTAGGCGCGCAGGCGGCGCAGCTGCGCCTCGGTCGGGTTCATCGACCACAGCACGGCGTCGTGGTCCTCGCGGGCGTCGTGGTGGCGCTTGGCCTTCAGGAAGGCCGGGAGGTCGTCGGCGTCGGGCGGCGATGCCGGCGGCACCGGCACGCGCGGGTCGTTCAGGTAGCGCTCGGCATACGAGGCCACCGGGTCGTACGGCGGATGCGGGCCCAGGAAGCCGATCTGCATGAACAGCGACTCGGGCTTGGGCCGCGTGCGCAGCCACCAGTCGGCGGTGTCGCCGACGAAGAAGTCGGCGTGCGATTCGGGCGGCAGCGTCCACTCGTAGGCGCCCAGGCGCTCGCGGTAGTCGGGCAGTTCGCGGTAGCGCTCGCGCGACGGCTTGACCTGCCCGCGCGCCACCAGCGCCTTGTCCCACTCGTCGGCGAACCAGCGGCCCTCGTAGTAGCGGTCCTTGTTCTCCATCACGAAGCGCTCGTGGAAGCCCGCCTTCGCGTCGTACGGGATGGTGTGCATCTTGCCGACGTTGACGCAGTGGTAGCCCTGCTCCGCCAGGGTCTGCACCCAGGTGCGCTGCCAAGCCACCCCGTTGCGCAGGATGCCGGTGGCATGCGGCCAGTAGCCGTTGAACAGGCTGGCGCGCGACGGCACGCAGCTCGGCGCGGTGATGTGGCATTGCTCGAACACCGTGCCCTCGCGCACCAGCCGGTCGAGGTGGGGCGTGTGCATGTACGGGAAGCCGAGCGCGGCGATCGTGTCGTAGCGCTGCTGGTCCGTGATGATCAGGAAGATGTGCTTGCGCTTCACGGCGCGTACTCCTTGGTGGCCGACGGGCGGAGTTCGCCCATCGCTTGATGCGAAGAATAATATGACAGACAATATAACGGAAGACCGGTAATAACCTGCATGCTTCTTCTTGAGAACTCATGCACACTTCAGGCAACACAGCGATTTATGTCTGACTAATGGCACGCAAAGCACAGACCCCGGCCGCCGCCGCCCGGGGCGCCCCGAAGAGCGTGGCGGAGTCGCTCGCGCTGCGCGTGATGGCCGGCGAATGGCCCGAGGGCACCACGCTGCCGACCGAGATCGAGCTGGCCGAGCAGCTCGGCGTGGCGCGCACCTCGGTGCGCGAGGCGCTGGCCGGCCTCAAGGCCAAGGGCATGCTGGCCTCGCGGCAGAAGGCGGGCACCCGCGTGCTGCCGCGCGCGCAATGGAACATGCTCGACGAGGACCTGCTGCGCTGGGTGTGGACCGGCAACGACCGCGCCGACCTCGCCCGGCACCTGCTGCAGCTGCGCCGCATCGTCGAGCCGGCCGCCGCCGAGCTGGCCGCCACCTTCGCACCCGACGCGGCCATCGCCGTCATCGAGCGCGCCTACCGCGAGATGGACGCGGCCGGCATGGATCCGGTCGCCTACGCCGGGCCCGACCTCGCCTTCCACCGCGCCATCCTCGCCGCCACCGGCAACCCCTTCCTGTCGAGCTTCGGCGCCAGCATCGAAGCCGCGCTGCGGCTGTCGTTCGACCTGTCGACCCGCCGCCCCGGCGCGCCGCGCCGCAGCCTGCCGCTGCACCGCGACGTGCTCGACGCCATCTGGGCCCGCGACGCGCGGCGCGCCCGGCTGGCGATGGAAACGCTGCTCGGCGTCACCCAAGCCAACCTTGAAAGCGGGCTCGACCAGGCTTCGTCCTGACCACCGGCCGCACACCCCGAACGGAACCCCACCATGACCTGGCCCACCGCCCTGCCCCTCGTCGCGATCCTGCGCGGCATCACCCCCGCCGAGGCCGAAGCACACGCCCGCGTGCTGCTCGCGGCCGGCTTCGATGCCATCGAGGTGCCGACGAACTCGCCCGATTGGGCCGAGAGCGTGCGTCGCATCGTGGCGCTCGCGCCGTCGGCCTGGGTCGGCGCCGGCACCGTGCTCGACGGCGCGCACCTCGATGCCTTGGAGGCCAGCGGCGGCCGCCTCGCCGTGTCGCCGCACACCGACGTGGCGCTGATCGCCGAGAGCGTGCGCCGCGGCCTGTGCGCACTGCCCGGCGCGCTGACGCCGAGCGAGGTGTTCGCCGCCGCCCGCGCGGGCGCGACGGCGGTGAAGATCTTTCCCGCCGCATCGCTCGGCCCGTCGCACGTGAAGGCGATGCGCGCGGTGCTGCCGCCCGCGTTGCCCCTGCTGGCGGTCGGCGGCGTCGGCCCCGGCAACCTGGCCGACTACCTGGACGCCGGCTGCGCCGGCGCAGGCCTCGGCGGCGAGCTGTACCGCGCGGGCCAGGCGCCGGACGTCACGGCACGGCAGGCACGCGCCTTCGTCGAGGCCTGGCGCCGGCACCAGGACGCCGCCCGCTGAGCCGCGCCGCACTCCCACCACCTTCCCTCCCGCCCCCCGACCGCAGCACTCCCATGAAGATCACCAAACTCACGACCTGGCGCGTTCCGCCGCGCTGGATGTTCCTCAAGATCGAGACCGACGAAGGCATCACCGGCTGGGGCGAGCCCATCGTCGAGGGCCGTGCACGCACCGTCGAGGCGGCGGTGCACGAGCTGTCGGAATACCTCGTCGGCCAGGATCCACGCCGCATCAACGACCTGTGGCAGGTGATGTACCGCGGCGGCTTCTACCGCGGCGGCCCGATCCTGATGAGCGCGATCGCCGGCATCGACCAGGCGCTGTGGGACATCCACGGCAAGGCGCTCGGCAAGCCGGTCTACGAGCTGATAGGCGGACGCGTGCGCGACAAGGTCAAGACCTACTGCTGGGTCGGCGGCGACCGGCCGGCGGAGATCGTCGACGGCATGCGGCACGCGCGCACGCTGGGCTTCGACACCTTCAAGATGAACGGCACCGAGGAGATGGACCACATCGCCACGCACGCCGACGTCGACCGCGCGCTGGAGAAGTTCACGCAGATCCGCGAGGCCTTCGGCAACCAGATCGACTTCGGCATCGACTTCCACGGCCGCGTCTCGGTGCCGATGGCCAAGGTGCTGCTGCGCGAGCTGGAGCCGCTGCGCCCGCTGTTCGTCGAGGAGCCCGTGCTCGCCGAGCAGTGGGAGCACTACGCGCGCCTGGCCGAGCACACGGCGATCCCGCTGGCCGCCGGCGAGCGCATGTACTCGCGCTTCGACTTCAAGCGGGTGTTCGAGGCCGGCGGCATCTCGATCCTGCAGCCCGACGTGTCGCATGCCGGCGGCATCACCGAGTGCGTGAAGATCGCCTCGATGGCCGAGGCCTACGACGTGGCCGTGGCGCCGCACTGCCCGCTCGGGCCGGTGGCGCTGGCCGCCTGCCTGCAGGTCGACCTGGTGTCGCACAACGCGGTGTTCCAGGAGCAGAGCATGGGCATCCACTACAACCAGGGCGCGGAGCTGCTCGACTATGTGGTGAACCGCGAGGACTTCGCCGTCGACCAGGGCCATGTGCGTGCGAGCGAGAAGCCGGGGCTGGGCGTGATCGTCGACGAGGAGCGCATCGTCGAGGCGAGCCGCCGCGCGGCCGACTGGCGCAATCCCGTCTGGCGCCATGCCGACGGGAGCGTGGCCGAATGGTGAGCACCGGGGGCGGCGCTTCGGGCGGCCTGGTCGCGCTCGACTGGGGCAGCACGCGGCTGCGCGCCTGGCGCTTTGATGCCGATGGCCGCATCGCCGAGGCGCGCAGCAGCGGCGACGGCGCCTCCCGGCTGCAGGGCGGCCCGCCTGCCTTCGAGGCCGCGCTGCGCGCAGTGGCCGGCGACTGGCTGGCGGACGCCCGCGGCGTGATCGCCTGCGGCATGGCCGGCAGCGCGCACGGCTGGCGCGATGCCGGGTACGTGCCGGCGCCGATGTCGCTCGACGCCCTGCCCGCCCGCATGGTGCAGGTGCCCTGCGGCCCGGACGTGACGGTGCACATCGTGCCCGGCGTGCTCTCACGCGATGCGTCCGGCGCCCCCGACGTGATGCGCGGCGAGGAGACGCAGCTCGTCGGCCTGACGGCGGTGCGCCCGGCGCTGGCGCAAGGCGCCCTGGTCGTGATGCCGGGCACCCATTGCAAGTGGGCGCGCCTGCAGGACGGCCGCCTGGTGTCCTTCTCCACCGCGATGACCGGCGAGCTGTTCGCGCTGCTGCGCGAGCACTCGGTGCTCTCGCGCCTGATGGCACCGGCCGGCGCCCCGCAGGCACCGCAGGCGCAGGCCCTCGAGGCTTTCGACCGCGGCGTCGCGGACGCGGTGCGTGCCGGCGGCCGGGAGATCGCGCGGCTGCTGTTCGGCGTCCGGGCCCGGGGCCTCTTCGACGAGCTGGCGCCGGCGGTGGCGCCCGACTACCTCTCGGGCCTGCTCATCGGGAACGAGGTGGCCTCGGCGGGTGCCCCAGCCGAGATGCGGGACCGCCCCGTCGTGCTGGTCGGCGAGGCCGCGCTCTGCGCGCGCTATGCCCGTGCGCTGGCGCAGCAGGGGCTGCAGGCCGAGGTGCATGACGAGCCGCTCGCGGCGGCCGGCTTGGCGCGGCTGGCGGGGGCGGCGGGCTTGTACGCCTAGGCGGGCGCCCCGCCCGCCGGCCGCGAGAAGCGGTCGCACTGCTCGATCAGCAGTTCGATCAGGACCCGCACCTTCCGCTCGGGATGCTGGCTGGGCGGCCGGATGACGTAGACACCCGCCGGCGGCGGCGGATGCCGCGGCATCACCGGCACCAGCGCGCCGGAGGCCACGTGGGGGTCGGTGAGCCAGTCGGGCAGGTACGCGATCCCGAGCCCGGCCACGGCGGCCGCCAGCAAGGCGGTGCCGTTGTCCGCCTTGAAGCGCCCCTGCGGGCGCACCGTCACGATCTTGTCGCCGTCCATGAGTTGCCAGGCCTCGGTGCCCTGCATCAGGGCCTGGTGCGCAGCGAGCGCTTCCGGCGTGTCGGGCGAACCATGCGCGTGCACATACGCCGGGCTGGCGACCAGCTTGCCGTGGAGCGGGACGATGCGCCTCGCGACCAGGCTGGAATCCTGGAGGTAGCCGACCCGGATCGCGCAGTCGTAACCCTCCGCGATGAGATCGACGAAGCGGTCGCTGTAGCAGGTCTGGATCTGCAGCCGAGGGTGGCGCCGCGCCATCTCCGCGAGCATGGGCGCGAAGTGGCTGGGGCCGAACGAGAGCGGCACCGCGACGCGCAGGCGCCCGCGCAGTTCGCCAGCGGGGAGGATGGCGTTCCTGGCCGCGTCCACCTCGGCGCACACCCGGGCCGCGTGGTCGCGGAACGTGGCCCCGGCTTCCGTCAGGGCCGCCCCGCGGGTGGACCGCGTCAGCAGCTGCACCCCGAGTTCCGCTTCGAGCCGGACGAGGCGGCGGCTGACGATCGACTTGGCGACGCCGAGCCGAACGGCGGCAGGCGACACACCCCCGGCGTCAGCCACTTCCACGAACGTCCGCAGCGCTTCGATATCCACTTTGGCGTTCCTGTTCGAGCAACACAGTTCGACGTCTGATGCTACTACCGGGCCAGGTTCAGGAACAACACAATGGGGCTCAGCAGCAACCAAGGACCCTTCCATGAGCTTTCGCAACGGCCTGGCTTCGCTCCTTCGACCCGAGGATTCGGTGCTCGTCCTGATCGACCATCAGCCCTACCAACTCGCGAACGTGAACAGCCACGAACCGCAGATGGTGATCAACAACACGGCGGGGCTCGCCAAAGCCGCCAAGGCCTTCGGCGTGCCGACCATCCTGACGACGGTGATCGCGGCCCGCGGCGGCGCGCTGTTCCCGCAGATCACCGAGGTGTTCCCCGGCCAGGAGGTGATCGACCGGACGTTCATCAACACCTGGGAGGACCGCAAGGTGGTGGGCGCCGTCGAGGCGACGGGCCGCAAGCAGCTGGTCATCGCCGGACTGTGGACGGAGGTGTGCGTCGCAATGCCCACCATCCAGGCGCTCGGCGAAGGCTGGGACGTCACCGTGGTCACCGACGCGTCGGGCGGTGTGTCGGTCGAAGCGCACCTGGTGGCCATCCAGCGCATGATCGCGGCCGGCGCGAACATGATGACCTGGCTGGCCTTGGCGGCCGAATGGCAGCGCGACTGGGCCCGGGCCGAGCAGGCGGCCGCCTTGACCAACGTGATCACCCAGCATGCCGGCGGCAGCGGCATCGCGTACCTGTGGGAGCAGCAGTTGCTCAACACGCCGGTGCCGGCCGCGGCGTAGTCCGCCGCCCTTCAAACCGGCGCACACCACGTCGGCAAGCTGGCCGCGCGCCAGCGTGCCCAGGTCGCCAGCGCTGGCACCCTGTTTGCCCAAGGCCGGCATCCGCCCTCGTGGCATGCACTGAGCCAGGACACCATGGACGATCCCCCGCGCGCACCTCCCTCCCTCGGCCAGAGCCTGGCGGGCCTGCCGGCCGGCCTGCGCGACGTGCTGCAGGCGGCGGCCGCGGCCGGCAGTTCGCGCGTGCACCTGCTGGCGCTGGAGTTGCGCCGCGCGCGCGACGTGCTGCCGAAGATCATCGCGCTGCTGGTGCTGGGATCGGTGATGGCCCTCACCGCCTGGGTCGCGCTGTGGGCCGCCGTCGCCTGGCTGATGGTGGACCTGGCAGGCTGGGCGCCGATGTGGGCGATGGCGCTCATCGCCGCCATCAACGTCGTGATGGCAGGCCTGCTGGCCTGGCGTGCCCTGGCGATGGTGCCCTTGCTGGCGCTGCCCGCCACCTTGCGGCACCTGACGACGCTGCGCCCCCACGGCGGATCGGAGACCTCGCCATGACCCCCCTGGAAGAGCGCGTGCGCGAAGCGGAGCGCGAGGTCGGCCGCTGCGACCGCGAGCTGCGCCAGCGCGTCGACGAGCTGTCACGCCATGCACGCGGCGCCGCCCACACGGGCGGGCGTCTCGCGCTGGCAGGGGCCGGCGTTGCCGCCATGGCCTGGCTGGGCATGCGCATGGCCTCGCGCCTGCGGCACCGTCCGGCCCGGGAGGGCCGCGGCGAGGCGGTGCGCACGCCGGCTGCGCGGGCCGCGCCGCCCCGCGCCGATGCCCCCCGCGCCGATGCATCCCACGGGTGGCAGCGCTGGTGGCGGCTGGGCCTGCTGCTGGTGCCCCTGGTGGCACCCGCCCGCTCGCCCGCGGTGGCGATGGCGTCGGCGGCGCGGGGCGGCGGCCACTGGCCGCTGCGGCTGGTGCGCCTGGCGCGCGCCGCGCTCGACTGGCGCACGCGGCGCCAGCGTGCCCCGGCTGCCGGCGGGGCGGCAACGCAGCGCCGCTGAGCACCGTTCGGACACGGCCGTGCCGGCCCACCCTGCCCGTACTGCGGCCGTATGCCTGCCTTGTCGGCGCCCTCCCTGCTCGCAGCCGTGCCGCTCGGTGCGGATTGCGGCAATCGCCGCCACCGCCCCGGCCCGCCGCGTGCCCGGTGCCGGTACGCCCCTGGAATGCCGATTGCCGTCCCACGGCGACCCCACTGTCGAAGGAGACACGCATGAAGAAGCCAGCACGACACGCCTTCCTGATCGCCGCGGTGGCCTGCACCGTCGGCGCCGCACCGGCCGCGTGGAGTCAGCAGCCGCGGGCCGGGGCGAGCGATGCCGCGGGCCCGAGCGCGAGGGTGCCAGCGATGCCCCGCAGCGATGCCAATTTCATGAAGCAGGCGGCCGAGAACGGCCATGCCGAGGTCGAGGCCAGCCAGGTCGCGCTGCAGAAGGCCACCGACCCCGAGGTAAAGAAGTTCGCGCAGCAGATGATCGACGACCACACCAAGGTCCACGAGGAACTGAAGGCGCTGGCCGCGGCCAAGGGCGTGGAGCTGCCGACCGGGCCGTCCCTGGTGCAGAAAGGCAAGATGAAGATCCTGGGCACCACCGACGGGGCGCGGTTCGACCGGCACTACATCGGCAGCATGGGCGTGGACGCCCATGAAGACACGCTGAAGCTGTTCCGCAAGGCCGCGCAGGATGCCCGTGACCCAGAGGTGAAGGCCTTCGCGAGCAAGACGGTGCCGGCGCTCGAGCACCACCTCCAGATGGCCAAGCAGCTCGATGCCAGCGTCAAGAACGCCGGCAAGTGAGGAGGCCTCCATGGAAGCCGATCATGTCGTCCATGCGTTGTCGCCCGGCATCACGGCGATGATTCGGCTGGACCACTCGCACGTGCTGACGATGTCCCATCGTTACCGGGCGAACGCCTCGCCCGAGCGCAAGCGGCTGATCGCCGATGCGGTCTGCCTGGCCCTGGAGATCCATGCGCAACTGGAGGAGGAGATCTTCTATCCCGCGCTGGAGGTCGTGCTCACGGCAGACGAAGTGCTGGGCAAGTCGCGCCCCGAGCACGACGAGGTGCGGCGGCTGATCGGCCGGCGGCGGAGCGCCTGCTCGGCTCGCGGCTCTCGGCACTCGGCGCGCGCATGACCCGCAGGCGCCTGGAGCTGGCCGCGCCCCACGCCGGCTCGCTGCTGGCAGGCTCGGTGCGCACGCTGCCGCCGGTGCTGGTGGCCGCCACCGCCGTCTGCTTCGCGGGCGGCGTGCTGCTCGGCTGGGCCCTGGGACGCCCGGCGCGCTAGGCCGGGCGCGCCTGCGCCTGGCGACGCCTCGCGTCGGCAAGCCTGCGGCACGGCAGTTGCCGCAGGCGGGCACACGCCGACCGACAGGAGCCCCCGATGCAAGACGACCACCCTCTGCACAGCCACAAGCACGAGCCGCGTGTCGCGACGACCGACGGCGGCGACCGCACCCCCTCCGGCAGCAACTACGGCGACTACGTGCCGCCGCCGACACGCACGCACGCGCCCTCCGCGGTGCCCGACCCCGCGCTGCCGCCGGAGGTGGCGCCCGACGATCCGGACGCGGCGTTGATCAAGGCCCGCCGGGCACAGCAGGCGACCCGGGACCGCCACGGCGGGCACATGCCGGTCGAGCCCCAGAGTTCGCTCGCGACCGTGCCGGACGCCGAGGCGGCGCCGGCGGACCCGGCGGCCGCCGCGCGCGTGCCCAGTTCGGGGCCGGACGGGGTGGCGCGCAGCTGACGGCGCCGCCGCGCCGCCGGCCGGCATGGCACCGCGCTTGCCCTGCAAGCTCGTCATCACTCGACGAGGTCACCATGTTTTTTCACAGCAAGCGTCTTCAGTACACCGTCCGCGTCGGCGAAAGCAACCCCGGCCTGGCCAACCTGATGCTCGAGCAGTTCGGCGGCCCGCAGGGCGAGCTCGCCGCGGCGTGCCGCTACTTCACGCAGTACCTGGGCGAGGACGATCCCGGCCGCAAGGACATGCTGATCGACATTGCCACCGAGGAGCTCAGCCACCTGGAGATCATCGGGACCATCGTCGGCATGCTCAACAAGGGCGCCAAGGGTCGGCTCGCCGAAGCCGCGGAGGAAGAGGCGGAGCTCTATCGCTCCATCACGGGCGCGGGCAACGATTCGCACATCACGCAGGTGCTCTACGGCGGCGGGCCGCCGCTCACCAACTCGGCCGGCGTGCCCTGGACCTCGGCCTACGTCGACACGATCGGCGAGCCCACGGCCGACCTGCGCTCCAACATCGCGGCCGAGTCGCGCGCGAAGATCGTCTACGAGCGCCTCATCGCGCTGACCGACGACCCCGGCGTCAAGGAGGCCCTGGGCTTCCTGATGACACGCGAGGTAGCGCACCAGAAGTCGTTCGAGAAGGCGCTCTATGCCATCCAGCCCAACTTCCCGCCGGGCAAGATGCCGCCGGTCGAACCTTTCAGCCGCATCTACTACAACCTGTCGCAGGGGCCGGGCGACATGCAAGGGCCCTGGAACAGCGAGGCCCATTTCACGGTGAAGGACCAGGTCGAGGAGGTTTCGGCCGTGGACGGGGGCGACGGGGGTTTCACCGTCAAGCTGTCGGCCGAAGAAGACCAGCTGGTCCAGCAGATGGCCCGGCGCACCGCCTCCGACCCGCAGGCCGACCCGCTGACCGGCGCCGACCTCGGCGGCGGGGGGCTGCCGCCGGTGCCCGAGAAGCCGTAACCCGGCCTACCGAGCCGCTCTGTTGCAATTTTTCTTCCTCAAGCGGCGGGGCACCCCGCCGTTATGTCTTGTACATCGAAGGACAAGACGTTCTGGAGGAGACCTGCATGCACATCCCCATGCCGGCCGCGCTGTTCCTCTGCACATGCCTCGGCGCGCACGCTGCCGCGGATGAACAGCACATCGGCCTGATCAAGAACGTGAGCGGCGCCGTCCGCGTCGAACGTGGCGGTGCCACGCTGGCCGCAGACCCCGGGATGCAGCTGCGGGTCAGCGACCGGCTGGTGTCCGGCCCCGCCGACACCGCGGGCGTGGTGTTCCGCGACGGCACGCTGCTCAGCGTCGGGCCGTCGAGCGTGGTCCACCTGCGCGACTACGTGTTCGAGCCCAAGCAGTCCAGGTACCGGTTCGACCTCTTCCTGGCAAAGGGCAGCGCGGTCTATGCCTCGGGCAAGATCGGCAAGCTCTCGCCGGAGTCGGTGCGGGTGGACACGCCGGCCGCCACCGTCGGCGTGCGCGGCACGCGTTTCCTGATCCAGGCCGAGTAAAGCCATGCCCGTCCCGCGATCGGCAACGTCCCGCCTGGCGGCGGCCTTCCTCGCAGCGGCCCTGGCGGCCGGCTGCGCCACCCCCGCCCCGCCGCGCCCGAGAACCACCGTCGTCCTGATGCCCGACGAGGACGGCCGGGTGGGCGCCGTCACCGTCAGCACCGCCGCGGGCAGCCGCGAGGTCGACACGGCCTGGGCCGCCACCACCGCGGAGCTGGGCGCCAGCGCGCCCGCCGCCGCCGCCCCGCTCGACGGTGCGGCGCTCGAGGCGGCGCACGGCCCGCTGCTCGGCGCCCAGCCGACGCCGCCGCGCAGCTTCACCCTCTACTTCCGCAACGACCGCGCCGTGCTGACCGACGCCTCCAAGGCCCGGCTGCCGGAGCTGCTGGCGGCCGCCAGGGCCCGCAAGCCGACCGAGATCACGGTGTTCGGCCATGCGGACGCCACGGGCAGCCGCGAGCGCAACCTGAAGCTTTCCGCCGAGCGCGCGCAGGCCGTCGCCCAATGGCTGCGCGAGAGCGATCCGTCGCTCGACGAGATCGCCGTGCAGTACTTCGGCGACAGCGAGCCGGCCGTGGGCGCGGGCGAGCGCAAGGCCGAGCCGCTGAACCGGCGCGCCGAAGTGCTGATCCTCTGACCCGCCGACGATGCCCACCCGCACCTTCCGCCGGCGCCTGACCCGTCGCGAAGCCTCGCTGCTCGGGCTCTTCGGCCTCGGCGTGGCGGCCGTGGTGGCGCTGGCCTCGCACGCCGGCCTCGCCCCCGTGGCCGCGATGGACCGGGCGTTCCTCGACGCCCTGGTGCGCCGCACGGCGAGCGGCGCACCGGCGCAGCGCACCGTGGTCGTCGACATCGACGACGTCAGCCTCGACGCGGTCGGCCAGTGGCCTTGGCCCCGCTACCGCATCGCCTCGCTGCTGCAGCGCATCGCGGCGGACCGCCCGGCGGCGATCGCGATCGACATCCTGTTCCCCGAACCCGACCGCACGTCGATCGAGACGCTGCGGCAGGCGTTCCAGCGCGATTTCGGCCTCTCGCTCGACGTGCGCGGCGTGCCCGCCGGACTCGACGACAACGACGGCTACCTGGGCGAGGTGATCGGGCAGGCCGGCGCCATCGGCGGCAGCTACCTCTACTTCGACCACACCAGCCGCGGCGGCACGCTGGCCACCGGCCTGCAGGTCACCGGCCGCACCGACCTGCTGTCCCCGCCCGCGGCCACGGGCCTGATGGCCAACACCCCGCCGATCGCCGCCGCGACCGCCACCACCGGCTTCGTGAACAGCTGGCCGGACGCCGACGGCCAGCTGCGCCGCCTGCCGCTCGTGCTGGCGCACGGCGGCAGCCTGCACGTGCACATGGCCCTGGCCGCCGCGCTGCGTGCGATGGGCGAGACGCAGGTCCGCGTGGAGCCGGGCCCGCACGGGGCCCGCCTCGTGGCGGGCACGCACCGCATCCCCGTGGCCCGGGACGGCACGGCGCTGCTGCGCTTCGACGGCCCGCCGGCGCGCTACCCGGTGGTGCCGGCGATCCAGGTGCTGCAGGGCGAGGCCGCGCCGGCGGCGTTCGAAGGCAAGGTGGTGATCCTCGGCACCTCGGCCGTCGGCCTGAACGACCTGCAGCCCACGGCCGTGCATCCGCGCTTCCCCGGCGCGCAGGTGCAGGCGGCGATGGTCGACAACATCCTGAGCGACAGGCACCTCGTGGTGCCGGACTGGGGCCGGTCCGCGGTGGCCACGGCCTGCGTGCTCGCCGCCATCGCCACCACCGCGGTGTTCATGGCCGGGGGCAGCGTGGCCTTGTTCGTCGCCGGCAGCGCGGCGACGGCCGTGCTCGTGGCGGCCCCCGCCCTCGCCGGCTTCGCCCTGCGCGGCCTGGTGGTCTCGCCCGCCGCGCCGCTGGCCGTGGTGGCGATCCTCTTCGTCGCCTGCTTCGTGACCCGCTTCGCGATCGAGCGGCGGCGCGCGGCCGCCTGGCAGCGCCAGCTCGAGAACGCGCGCCAGGTGACGATCGAGTCGATGGCGGCCGTGGCGGAGACGCGTGATCCGGAGACCGGCGCCCACATCAAGCGCACCCAGCACTACGTGCGCGCCATCGCCGAGGAACTGCGCCGCTCGGGCCACTACACCGCGACGCTGACGCAGGCGTTCATCGACCTGCTGTTCATGTCGGCGCCGCTGCACGACATCGGCAAGGTGGGCGTGCCCGACCACATCCTGCTCAAGCCCGGCCGGCTCACGCCCGACGAGATGGCGCAGATGAAGCGCCATGCGGAGTACGGCCGCCACATCATCAGCAACACGGCCGAACGCATCGACGGCGAGAACTTCCTGACCATCGCCGGCGAGATCGCCGAGACGCACCATGAGAAGTGGGACGGCACCGGCTACCCGCACGGGCTGGCGGGGCAGGAGATCCCGCTGTCCGGCCGCATCATGGCCGTGGCCGACATCTACGACGCCCTGATCAGCCGGCGCTGCTACAAGGAGCCCTTCACCCACGCGCACTCGACGGACCTGATGCGCGCGATGCGCGGCACCACCTTCGATCCGCTGGTGCTGGACGCCTTCTTCCGCATCGAGGAGGAGATCCAGCGCATCGCCCGCCAGTACCAGGACGAAGAGGAAGAGGAGAACGCACCGCCCGCCCACCTGGCCGCGGCCCGCCAGCTGGTAGGCCGCCTGCAGGCAGCGGAGGCCGCCGCGCCGGCCCCCTCCCCGGCGAAGGAATCGGCCCTGCCGCCATGACGCCGACGGACCTGCGCCGGTACGCCCGCGCGGTGCTGCTGGGCAGCGGCGTGCCCGAGCAGGGCAGCACGTCCGCCGAGCTGCGCGCTGCCCAGTTCGCGGCGCTCTCGCGGCTCATCCCGTTGATGTACTTCATCCTGGTCGCCAACGCCGGGGTGCTGGTCTTCACCTTCCACGACCGCGCGCCGGCGGTGCTGACCTGGCTCCCCGCGGCGGTGCTCGCGGTGCTGTGCCTCGTGCGGCTGGCGGTCTGGCGGCGGCGGCGAAGCGCCCCGGTGAGCGCGGCGGCCGCGGACCGGGCGCTGAAGCGCACCAACTTGCTGGCGGCCGGCCTGGCGGCGGCCCTGGTGACGTGGAGCGTGCAGCTCTTCCCCTTCGGCGACGCGTACGAGCAGGGCCACGTGGCCTTCTTCCTCGCGGTGACCATGATCAGCAGCATGTTCTGCCTGATCCATGCCTATCCCGCGCCGCTGCTGATCGCCGTCTTCGCCGGGATCCCGTTCATGGTGTTCTTCGGCGCGTCGGGCGTCGACGTGCTGGCCCGCACGGCGATCGACGTGCTGCTGGTCACCTCGGCGGCCCTGGTGATCATCTGGATCCAGAACCGCGACTTCGTCGAGATGGTCAACGCACGTGCCGAGGCGTCGCGGCGCGAGCGCGAGCAGTCCCGCCTGCTGCGCATGATCGAGGACATGCCGAGCGCCGTGATGACGGTCGACCCCGAGAGCTTCCGCATCAACTACGCCAACCGGGCGTCGCAGGCCCTCTTCTCGAAGATCGGCTACCTGCTGCCCGGCTCGGGCGGCACGCTGGTCGGGCTGTCGATGGACGTGTTCCACGCCGACCCGGCACAGCAGCGGCGCTTCCTCGCCGACCCCGGCCAGCTGCCCCGCACCAGCCGCCTGCATCTGGGCGCGGAGATCCTGGAGCTGCAGGCCGCCGCCATCACCGACAGCCGCGGCGACTACATCGGCCCGATGGTGACGTGGGCGCTCATCACGTCGCGCCTGCGGTCGGACGAACGCATCCAGCAGCTCGCCCACTACGACTCCCTGACCGGGCTGGTCAACCGCCACACCTTCCACGAACGCCTGGGGCTGGCGCTGGCCTCGGCGCGGCCCCGCCTCGCGGTGCTCATGATCGACCTCGACGGCTTCAAGCTGGTCAACGACACGCTCGGCCACCGCGTGGGCGACGCGCTGCTCGCGAAGGTCGCGCAGCGGCTGCAGCAGCGCTGCGCGCAAGAGGCCCTGGCCGTGGCGCGGCTGGGGGGCGATGAATTCGCGGTGCTGGTGGCGGCGGACGAGGCCGAGGCCGGGGAGCGGCTGGCGGGCGAGCTGGTGGCGATGCTCGGCGCGGCCTACACGCTGCCCCATGGCCGCGAGGTCCGCATCGGCGCCTCGGCGGGCGTGGCGCTGTCGCCGCAGCACGGCAGCGACAGCGACACGCTGCTCGCCCGCGCGGACATCGCGCTGTATGCCGCCAAGGCCGCCGGCAAGGGCACGGCCCGCACCTTCACGGCGGAGATGCAGTCCAGGGTCCAGCAGCGCGTACGGCTCGAAGCCCGGCTCCGGGCGGCGCTGGAGAACCTCGCCGGCCTCTTCGTCTTCTTCCAGCCCATCTGCGACATCGCCACCGGCGGCGTGACCGCACGCGAGGCGCTGGTACGCTGGCACGACGGCCGCCGGTGGATCTCCCCGGCCGACTTCGTGCCCGTGGCCGAGGAGACGGGCCTGATCGACCAGCTCGGCACCTTCGTGCTCGACACCGCGTGCCGCAGCGCCGCAGGCTGGCAGGACGGTGCCCGGGTGGCCGTCAACGTGTCGGCGCGGCAGCTCGGCAAGGGTACCCTCGTGCCGGCGGTGGAAGCGGCGCTGCGCGGCAGCGGCCTGCCCGCCGGCCGGCTGGAGGTCGAGGTCACCGAGACCGCCCTGCTCTGCCACGGCGCGCAGGCGATCACCGAGTTGCGCCGCCTGCGCGAGCTGGGCGTGCGGGTGGCGCTGGACGACTTCGGCACCGGCTACTCGTCGCTGGCGCACCTGCGGACCTTCAGCTTCGACAAGATCAAGATCGACGGCTCCTTCGTCCGCGATGCGGTGGACCGCGCGGACTGCGCCGCCGTGGTGCGGGCCGTGGCGGAGCTCGGCCGGCGCCTGGGCGTCGTGACGGTGGCCGAAGGCATCGAGCGCCCGGAGCACCTGGCCTGCGCCCGCGACGAGGGCTGCGCCGAGGTGCAGGGCTACTTCCTCGGCCGGCCGGTACCGCGCGACGAGGATGTGCCGCTCATCGCGCGGCTCGACGCGCAGCCCGCCGATGCACGAGAGACGGGCTTCTCGCGCCTGGGCGCGCTCGCCTGAGCGGCACCGCGTGCCCGCGGCTCAGGCCTTGTCGAGCACGTCCCGCACGCGGCTGGCCAGTTCGGCGAACGTGTAGGGCTTGGTCAGCAGGTCGACCCCCGCGTCGAGCCGCCCGTGGTGCACGATGGCATTGCGCGCGTAGCCGGTGGTGAAGAGCACCCGCAGCGCGGGCGAGAGGCCGTGCGCCTGGGCCGCGAGCTGCGCGCCGGTCATGCCGCCGGGCAGCACCACGTCGGTGAACAGCAGCGATACGTCCCGCTGCCGCTGCAGTGCGGCCAGCGCGGCGGGCCCGTCGGCGGCTTCCAGCACGCGGTAGCCCAGTTCCCGCAGGCTGTCGACGGCGTACGACCGGACGTCGGGATCGTCCTCGACGACGAGCACCGTCTCCTGCGACGCGCCTTCCGGGGCCTGGTGGCCTTCCTCGGCGGGCGTCTCGGGGTCGGCCTGTCGATGGAGCCGCGGCAGGTAGATGCGCACCGTCGTGCCGAGCCCCGGCTCGGAGTAGATCTTCACGTGGCCGCCCGACTGCTTGACGAAGCCGTACACCTGGCTCAGTCCCAGCCCCGTCCCCTGCCCGACCGGCTTGGTGGTGAAGAACGGCTCGAACACCTGCTGCAGCGTCTGGGCCTCCATGCCCACGCCCGTGTCCGACACCGACAGCACGACGTACTGGCCCACCGCCACCTCGGCGTGCTGCGCGGCATACGCCTCGTCGACGTAGGCATTGGCCGTCTCGATCGTCAGCCGCCCGCCCTCGGCCATCGCGTCGCGCGCGTTGACCGCCAGGTTGAGCACCGCGTTCTCCAGCTCGGTGGGATCGGCCTCGACGCGCCACAGGCCTGCGGACAGCACCGTCTCGAGGGCGATGGTCTCCCCCAGCGTGCGGTGCAGCAGCTCGGACAGGCCATGGACCAGGACGTTGATGTCCAGCGCCTTGGGCGCGAGCGGCTGCCGCCGGGCGAAGGCCAGCAGGCGCTGCGTCAGTGCGGCCGCGCGCCGCGCGCCGTTCATCGCGGTGTTGGCGGCGCGGATGAGCCGCGCGGCGTCGGCCGGGGCGTTGCGCCGGACCATCTCCAGGTTGCCGATGATGACCTGCAGCAGGTTGTTGAAGTCGTGCGCCACACCGCCCGTCAGCTGTCCGATCGCCTCCATCTTCTGCGACTGGCGCAGCGCCTCGGCATTGCGCTCCAGCTCCTGCGTGCGTTGCTGGACCTCCTGCTCGAGCCGCTCGTTGAGGTTGCGCAGCGCCTGCTCGGCGGCGCGCCGCTCCTTGGCGAGGCGGGCGTTGTCGATCGCCACCGCGGCCTCGCCGGCCAGCCCCTGCAAACCGGCTTCCGACTGATCGGTGAACACGCCGGCCCGCTGGTGGCCGAAGAACAGCCCGCCGATGACCGCGCCGTTGCGCGACCGCACCGGCACGGCCAGGTAGCTGCGCACGGGCAGGTGCCCTTCGGGCATGCCGCGGCGGGGCGGGTTGCGGCCGTAGCGCGGGTCCTGCGTGATGTCGTCCGAGCGCACGATGCCTTCGCCGTCGAACGTGGGGGCGAAGACCGGCGTCTTGCGCGGCATCGGGAACTTGGAAAAGGCTTCGGGCGGCGCGCCCGAGAGGGTGTAGAGCATGTAGCTCTCGCCGGCGTCGTCGACCACGTTGTGGAAGAACGCACCGAACTCCGCCCCCGTCAGCTCGACGCCCGCATCCGTCACGATCTGCACCACCCGCTGCACGTCGCTTTCGGCGGCCAGCGCCGAGGTCGCGCGGTTGAGCACCTCCAGCGCCCGGGTCTTCTCCACCAGCGTCTCGTAGTTGCGCCGCTGCGCGGTGCGGTCGCGCAGGATCTTGACGAAGCCGGTGTGCGCGCCGCGATCGTCCCGGATGGGCGTGAGCTCGCCGATGGCCCAGAACCGCTCGCCGCCGCGGCGCAGCCGCCAGCCTTCCTCGCCGCCGCCCCGCCCCTGCGCCAGCGCCTCGGCCATCTCCCCCTCGAAACGCCCGCGCTGGCGGTCCTCGTCGGTGAAGAGCCGCGACAGGTCCTGCCCCTGCATCTCGGCTTCCGTCCAGCCCAGCAGCCGGTGCGCGCCTTCGCTCCAGATGACGACCTTGCCGGCGCGATCGGTGGCGATCAAGGCGGTATCGACGGCGCTGTCGACGATCTGGCGCCAGGTGCGCCAGGTGGCCGGTGAGTGCAGGGGGTCGGGAGAGGGCTCGGTGCCGGGCATGTCAGGCGAATTTGCAACGCAGTGGCGGCCATGCCGCCTGCATCGGGATCTGCAGCCGGTGGTTCCTGCACCGGCAACCGCCATGCCTGGCCCGGAGGCGTCGTCGACAATACGCCGACCATGCCCGCCCGCCTGTGCCTTCCCGCCCCGTCCGCGCCGCGTCCGCGCGCGCTGCCGCAAGGCGGCAGCGCCTGGCGCATGAGCCCCCCTGTGCAGCCGCCTTCGCGGGCCGGGCGCGGTACATGAGCGCGCCCCCGCCGGTCCGCGTGGCCGACCTGCCGGCGTTCGATACGCTGATCGACGCTCGCTCGCCGGCCGAGTTCGCGCTCGACCACATTCCCGGCGCCATCAACTGCCCGGTGCTCGACGACGAGGAGCGCCGCATCGTGGGCACCTTGTACAAGCAGGCTGGCGCGTTCGAGGCGCGCCGGGTGGGCGGCGCGATGGTCGCGGCCAACCTCGCCCGCCACCTGCGCGAGCGCTTCGCCGACACGCCGCAGTCGTGGAAACCGCTGGTCTACTGCTGGCGGGGCGGGCTGCGCAGCGGCTCGATGGTGACCTGGCTGCGGCTCGTCGGCTGGGACGCGCAGCAGCTCGCGGGCGGCTACAAGAGCTACCGGCACCACGTGCTGGCCCAACTCGAAGCCCTCTGCCCGCAGCTGGTGCTGCGCATCGTCTGCGGCGCCACCGGCAGCGCCAAGACGCGCGTGCTGCAGGCCCTGGCGGCGCGCGGCGCGCAGGTGCTCGACCTGGAGCACTGCGCGAGCCACAAGGGCTCGCTGCTCGGCGCCTGGCCCGGGGTCGAGCAGCCGTCGCAGAAGCAGTTCGAGTCCCGCATCGTGCAGGTGCTGGGTGCGGTGGATCTGTCGCGCCCGCTGTTCGTGGAGGGTGAAAGCGCACGCATCGGCCGCCTGGCACTGCCCCTCCCGCTGGTGGCACGCATGCGCTCGAGCCCCTGCATCGAGATCGACGCCGGGCGCGACGCACGCCTGGCCTACCTGCTGCGCGACTACGCCTACCTGGGCGACGACCGCGAGGCGCTGGCCGCGAAGCTCGCGCCGCTCAAGGAGCTGCAGGGCAAGGAGGCGGTCGCGCGCTGGCAGGGCTGGGCCCGCAGCGGGGCGCTGGCGCCGCTGTTCGCCGAGCTGATGGCCCACCACTACGACCCGCACTACGCCAGGTCGCAGGAGCGCCACTTCCACCTGTGGCCGCAGCGCCGCAGCCTGCAGGCGCACGACCTGTCGGACGAATCGATCGGCCGCCTCGCCGACGCGGTGCTCGCGGCGGCCTGACCACGCGGTCAGCGCAGCACGAGCCGGGGCGCGCTGCCGCGCGGGGACGCCACTTCGCCGATCTCCGCCGCGGCGCCGAAGCCATGGCGGTGGAACACGGCCAGCACATCGCCCACCGCCTCCGGGGCGCAGGCGACGAGCAGGCCGCCGCTGGTCTGCGGATCGGTCAGCAATGCCTGGTCGGCCGGCTCCCAACGCCCTGGCAGCGCAACCTCGGCGCCGTAGCCCGCCCAGTTGCGCCCCGACGCGCCCGTCACCAGGCCTTGCGCGGCCATGCCGCGCACCCCGGGCAGCAGCGGCACGCGCGCCCAGTCGATCAGCACGTCCGCCCCGGCGCCGCGGGCCAGTTCGAGGGCGTGGCCCGCAAGTCCGAAGCCGGTCACGTCGGTCATCGCGTGCACGGCGTCCATCGCCGCCAGGTCGGGGCCCGGGGTGTTGAGCTGCGTGGTGGTGGCGACCAGCTGTGCGTAGCCCTCCGCAGGCAGCAGCGCCTTCTTCAGCGCGGCCGACAGCACGCCGACGCCGAGCGGCTTGCCGAGCAGCACGCGGTCGCCGGGCCTCGCGCCGGCATTGCGCTTGACGCGCTTCGGATGCACGACGCCAAGGGCCACCAGCCCGTAGATCGCTTCGACCGAATCGATCGTGTGCCCGCCCGCGATCGGGATCCCCGCCGTGCGGCACACCGCCTCGCCGCCGGCGAGGATCTGGCCGATCACCTCGGTGGACAGCACGTTGATCGGCATGCCGACCAGGGCGAGCGCCATGATCGGCCGGCCGCCCATCGCGTAGACGTCGCTGATCGCGTTGGTGGCGGCGATGCGGCCGAAGTCGAACGGGTCGTCGACGATCGGCATGAAGAAGTCGGTGGTGGCGACGAGCGCGATGTCCTCGGTGAGCTGGTAGACCGCCGCATCGTCAGCCGTCTCGATGCCGACCAACAGCTGCGGCGGCACGGGCATGCCACGGGTGTTCTTGAGGATCTCGTGCAGTACGCCGGGCGCGATCTTGCAGCCGCAGCCCCCTCCATGGGACAGCGAGGTCAGGCGCGGGCTCGGCGCCGCGGGCGTTCCAGTCATGTGCGTTCTCCAGCGGCGCGGGCGGCCTTGCGCCCGCCAGTATCGCCGCCGGTGAACGGTGCCTGCGCTACTTGGACGCGGCCTGCTCGCTGTTGCTCGTGGCTTTGGAGCCCTTGAGGTGCTGCTCGACGTCCGGGGCGCTGTCGCCCACCGCGTCGACGGCCTCCTTGATCTGCTCGGGCGTCACGTCGAACTTTTTCGCCCAATCGCGCAGGGCCTGCGCCTGTTGCACGTCGATGCGTTGCGTGCCCGGATCGCCAGCGGCGGGAATGGCTTGGGACATGGGGAGTACCTCCGATCTGCAAGATGGGCCCCAGCATCGCAGGCCCCCGCAAGCCGCGATAGCGGCCCCCGCCCCGCCCGCGTGCCGGACAGCGCCGACCCGCGGCCGCTACGGGCTCGCCGCGGCAGGCGCACGCGCGGCGGCGCGCCCTCGCGCGGGCCGGACGAAGTCGGGATGGAAGCAGCGTTCCGCGCCCCCTGCGAAGCGGATGGTCACGCTGCTGCCGTCGTCGCTGAGCACCTCGCCGGCGCCGTAGCGCTTGACGCGCACTGCCGTGCCCGGCGTCAGCCTGCCGACGAGGATTTCGGTGCCGGCGTCTGCCGCCTGCAGGGCGGACGGCTGGGCCTCCAGCCGCGCCAGCCGTTCGCAGGTGTCGCAATGGCCGCAGGCCTCGTGCTGCGCGTCAGGCTCGAAGTGGCACAGCAGCGCGCGCCACCGGCAGATGCCGCTCTGCGCGTAGAAGACCATCGCCTCCAGTTCGGCGCGGTCCTGGCGGCTGCGGGCTTCGCAGCCGCGCAGCACGCGGTCCAGCGCACGGCCGTCCATCGCCTGCCGGCCGGCACGCCAGGTGCCGTCGCGCCGGCGGCTGGCCAGGCGTTCGAGGCGGAGCATGCCCAGGATCGCGTGCACCCGCGCCTGCGGCAGCTGTGCCTCGGCGGCCACCGCCGCGACGCTGGCAGCCCCGCCCGCGGCGTCGAGCCGCCGCAGGGCGCCGTCCACGGCCTCCACCGCGTCCCGCTCGGGGTAGCGGCCGGCCATGAAGAACTGCTGCACGCCCCGGTCGGCACGCAGGTACAGCAGCGTGCAGGTCGCGTCCTGGCCATCCCGCCCGGCCCGGCCCGCCTCCTGGTAGTAGGCGTCGAGCCCCGGCGGCAGCTGCAGATGCAGCACGAAGCGGATGTCGGGCTTGTCGATGCCCAGGCCGAAGGCCGGCGTCGCGACCATCACGCGCAAGGCGCCTGCCATGAAGGCCTCCTGCGCCGAGGTTCGCTCGCGCGCCGCGAGCCGGCCGTGGTAGAGGCCCGCGGCCTGGCCGGCGCCCACGAGCAAGCCGTGGATGGCCTCGGCCTCCCGCACGGTGCTGGTGTAGACGATGCCGGTGCCTTCGGTGCCCGCGACCAGTGCCAGCGCACGATCCCGCTTGGCCGCCGCCGTGTCCATCGGCTCGACCCGGAAATGCAGGTTGGGCCGGTACACGCCCCAGCGCTGCACGCCGTCCGCCGGGATGCCGAGCTGCCCGCAGATGTCGGCCGCCGCGTCGGCGGACGCGGTGGCGGTGAGCGCCAGCACGGGCGGCTGGCCCAGGGCCCGCCGCAGCGGCCCGAGCTCGAGGTAGGCCGGCCGGAACGAGGCGCCCCAGCGGTTCAGGCAGTGCGCCTCGTCGACCACCATCAGCCCGATGCGGCCGGCCTCGGCGACGAAGGCCGCGAAGCCGGGTTCGGCGGCGCGTTCGGGCGAGGTGAAGACCATGCCCGCGCGGCCGCTTCGCACGGCCTCCTCGGCCTGCTGCAGCGCCGAGGCCGGCAGGCCGCTGTGGAGCACGACCGCCGGTATGCCCCGCGACACCAGCGCCGCGCACTGGTCGTCCATCAGCGCGATCAGCGGCGAGATCACCAGCGTGCGGCGGCCGTCGAGCACGGCCGGCAGCTGGTAGCACAGCGACTTGCCCGCGCCGGTGGGCATCACCGCGAGCGTCGACTCGCCCCGCAGCACCCGCTTCACCACGCCGACCTGGCCAGGCCTGAGCGACTCGAAGCCGAACACGGCCCGCAGGGTGGCGCCGATGGCGGCGTGGGGGGTGGTGGCCCGGCGCGGCGGCCGGCGGGTGCCCGCGGACCGGCTGTCGCGCGCGGGCTCGGGATCGGGATCGGTAGGAAGAGGGTTCGGCATGCCGGGGCATTGGCAATGCGCGTGCCGGCGGCGCAGCCCCTCAGAACGGCCGGCGCGAGAACGGCGCACCGCGGTCGATCGCGGGCTCCACATAGGCCTGGGCAAGATAGCGCACGAGATCCTCGCCCTGCAGCGACAGGCCGGCCACCGTGCCCTTCAACGTCCCGCAGGGCTTGCCGTCATGCCGGATGGCCGCCTGCCAGTCGATCACGGCCCCGGCCGAGAAGCGGATCGTGTAGTCGAAAAGCAGCCCCGACCAGCGGTGCACGTGGGCACCCTGGGCCCAATCGATGCCCCACGCCGTGATCGTCATGGCGACGCCCCTCCCCCCAAAGTGCGCCATCCTTCCGGTGGTCCGACGATACGGAACGCCATTCCGCTTGCCAATGGGTGCACCCCGCCATCCGGTGATGCAGCGCTGATACGCCTGCGGCCGGCAACGGCCGTGCGGCGGGGCCGGCGTCAGCGCAGGCGGGCCACGATGCGGCCGAGCGTCACCAGCGCCTGCTCGGTGCGTGCATCCCAGGCATGGCCGTAGTTGAGCCGCAGGCAGTCGGTGAAGGCCCGCGTGGCCGAGAAGATGGGGCCCGGCGCCACGCTGATGCCGCTGGCCAGCGCTTGCTGGTGGACCTGCAGCGCATCGGTGCCGCGCGGCAGCTCGACCCACAGGAAGTAGCCGCCCGCCGGCCGGGTGGCGCGTGTGCCCGCGGGGAAATGCTCGCCCACGGCCTGCGCAAACGCCGTCTGCTGCAGGGCCAGCGTCCGGCGCAGCCGGCGCAGGTGCTTGTCGAAGCTGCCCTTCTCCAGGTAGGCGGCCAGCGCGGCCTGGGTGGGCGCCGGCGCGCTCAGCGTGGTGGTGAGCTTGAGCCGCGCCACCGCCTGGGTGTAGCGGCCGGGCACCGCCCAGCCGACGCGGTAGCCGGGCGCCAGGCACTTGGAGAACGAGGCGCAGTGCATCACCAGGCCCTGCGTGTCGAAGGCCTTGGCGGGCCGCGGGCGCTGCTCGCCGAAATACAGCTCGCCGTAGACGTCGTCCTCGATCAGCGGGATGCCGTGGCGCGACAGGATCTCCACCAGCGCAGCCTTCTTCGCCTCGGGCATCGAGCTGCCCAGCGGGTTCTGGAAGTTCGTCATCAGCCAGCACGCCTTGGGGCGGTGGCGCAGGATGGCCCGCTCCAGCGCCTCCAGCGCCATGCCTTCGCGCGGGTGCGTGGGCACCTCGATCGCTTCGAGCCCGATGCGTTCGAGCGCCTGCAGCGCGGCATAGAAGGTGGGCGATTCGATGAGCACCGCGTCGCCCGGCCGCGCCACCGCCGACAGGCACAGGTTCAGCGCCTCCATCGCGCCGTTGGTGATCACGATCTCGTCCACGCGCACGTGCATGCCGTCGGCCAGGTAGCGCAGCGCGATCTGCCTGCGCAGGGCCTCGTTGCCCGGCGTGAGGTCGTCGACGGTGCTCCACGGATCGAGCTGCTGCACGGCCGAGGCGCTCACCCGCGCCAGCCGCTGCAGCGGGAACAGCAGCGGGCTCGGGAAGGCCGAGCCCAGCGGCACGACATCGCGCGCCCGGGTCGATTCGAGGATCTCGAACACCCGGTCGCTGACCTCCAGGGCGACCGTGCCGCCATCGGGCGCGGAGGCGGCCTCGGGCTCGGGCGGGCGCCCCCGCACGCCCGCGGCGACGTAGTAGCCCGAGCGCTCGCGCGCCTCCACCAGCCGCTGCGCTTCCAGCAGGTAGTAGGCCTGGAAGACCGTCGAGGGGCTCACGCCCCGGCTGGCGCACGCCTGCCGTACCGACGGCAGCCGGTCGCCGGGGCGCAGCACGCCGCTGCCGATCGACTCGGCGATCTCCTTCGCCAGCGCCTCGTAGCGCTTCATGGGCCCCCTGATGTGTTGTTCCGATGCGGCGCCGATTCTCACGCAGCCGGCCTGCCGCCCCGCCACGCGCCCGGCGCCTTCGGCACCTCAGCGGCCGGCCAGCATCGCGAGGGTCTGCGGATCGCGCTGGCCGCCGCAGTGGCGCTCCAGCACCTGCGCGAACACCGGCTCGGCGGAGGCCGCCCGTTCGAACAGCGTCATGCACGACCGCAGCTTCAGCGCGTCGATGGGGCCGAAGATCGCTTCCGCCGGGGTGTGCGGTGCTGCAAGCACCAGGGCGCTGCAGGCCACGAGGCGGCTGCCCAGCACCGGGTGTCCGAGGTAGGCCCGTGCCTCGGCCAGGCCGGCCAGGCCGTAGTGCTGCGCCATGCCGCTGCGGCCCAGGCCGCGCAGCTGCGGGAAGACGAACCACATCCAGTGCGTCTGCTTGCGGCCGGCCGACAGCTCCGCCAGCACCTGCCCGTACACCGGCGCCTGCGCCGAGACGAAGCGCTCGAGGTCTGCCATGCCAGGGGTGTACCTCGCTTCGCCGCCGGCGCGGCTAGGAGCTTCCCTGAGCCGAGGATGCAGTCAGGCGCGGCAGCCAGCCGAAGGCGATCACGACCAGCGCGATGCCGGCCAGGCCCATCGGGACCACCATCGGCCAGGCGCCGTTCACCATCGACGGGTCGACGAACTGCGCCGCGGCCTGGCCCGCGCAGAACGCGACCAACATCATCCCGAAGCCGGACCAGGACACCGCGCGCCCCGCCAGGTGCGGCAGGTCGCCCACGGCGCCGGCCTGCCCGCAGGGCTGGTGGATGCCGTGCCCCAGCGCATACACCGCATGGCCCACGAGCAGCGGCAGCGCCGACTGCGGCGCGGCGAGGCATCCCGCGACCTGGATCGCCGGGCCCGCCAGGCTGAGCGTCGCGCCGATCTGCACGGTGCGCACCAACCCCAGGCGCCGCAGCAGGCGCCGGCACATCGTGGTGCTGAAGATGTAGACCAGCGAGCCGCCCGCGGGGATCCATCCGTACAGCGTGGGCGACAGGCCGAGGTGGTCGATGTAGACCATGGGCGACAGCAGTAGGAAGCAGAAGATCCCGCCGTAGGTCGACGCGGCGAGCAACGACCAGGCGCGGAAGCTGCGGCTGGCGAATACCTCGCGCAGGCTGCCGCGGGCGGCCCGCGCGTGCACGGCGGCCCGGCGCGTCTCGCCGAAGCCGCGCCAGCACAGGGCCAGCAGCACGAGCGCGTAGACGGCCATCGCGGCCATCACCCAGCGCCAGCCGGCGCCCTGCACCAGCCACGCGCCGAGCACCGGCGCGGCCAGCGCCACGATGCCCAGACCGGTGAGGCCCCGGGCCATGACGTGCGGGCCCTCGTGCGCCGGGTACAGGTCGCGCACCGCGGCACGTGTGCAAACCAGGATGTCGGCCATGGCAAAGCCCTGCAGCACGCGCCAGGCCACGAGCCAGCCGAGGCTGCCGGCGAAGGCGCAGCCCAGCGCCGCGAGCGCATAACACGCCAGTCCGGCCAGCAGCAGCGGCCGGCGGCCGAAACGGTCGGACAGCGGGCCGCAGACGAGCTGTGCGATGCCGAAGGCCAGCACGAACGCCGTGAGGCTCGCGCTGGCCGAGCCCAGCTCGCGTGCGATGGCGGGCAGCGCGGGCAGGTAGCTGTCGGTCGCGACCGGCTGGGCCGCCAGCAGCAGCGGCAGCAGGAGCGCGAACGAGACCGGCCGCCGCCAGGCGCCGCCGCCCTCGTTCATCGCGCGGGACCCGCCGCCGGGGCAGCGGCCCCTTGCGCGCGAAGGGCCTCGATCAGCTCGAGCGCCTGCGCGCCGGCGTCCTCGGCCAGCGCGGGGCTGAACCACTCGTCGGCCGCCTCGCGCGGCAGGCCGGCGCGCACCTGCTCGATGTTGGCGCGCATGCGGGCCGTGTCCACCTGCAGCGCCGGCAGCGCCCAGGCCATCGCGCGTGTGCTGCCGTGCGCGGCCATCAGCAGCTGCGGCCATTCGGCCAGCTCGGCCTGCCAGGCGCCGAGGGCACGCTCGTGCTGCTGCGGCATCACCGCCAGCAGGCCGGCCACGCGCTGCGGCGCCCGGTGCGCCGCAGCGAGCGCGACCATCGACGCCACCGGGTTGCGCTTGTGCGGCATGGCCGACGAGGCGCCGCGGCCGGTCTCACCGGGTTCCGCGACCTCGCCCACCTCGTACTGGCTGAGCAGCGCGATGTCGCAGGCGACCTTGCCCAGGCTGCCGGTCACCAGCGCCAGCTCGCAGCCGAGCGCGACCCATTCGTCGCGCTGCGTATGCCACTGCGTGCCGCCGTCGCGCAGGCCCAGCGCGGCGGCCATGCGCGCCCGCACCGCCGCACGCGGGTGGCGGCCCTGCCGCTGCATCTGCGCCAGCGTCCCGGCGGCACCGCCCAGCTGGATCTGCAGCGCGCGCTCGGAGGCCGTGCGCAGGCGCGCCATGCCGCGCACCAGCGGCGCCGCCCAGAGCGCGCACTTGAAGCCGAAGCTGGTGACCGAGGCCGGCTGCATCAGCGTGCGGGCGAGCATCGGCGTGGCGGCGTGCCGCTGCGCGAGCACCAGCAGCGCCTCGGTCGCCCGCGCGAGATCGGCCTGCACCAGCGCCACCGCCTCGCCGGTGACCATCGCCATCGCGCTGTCGATCACGTCCTGGCTGGTGCTGCCGAAGTGCACGTAGGGCACGGCGTCGGGGTTGAACAGGCCCACGGCCTCCTTCAGCGCCTTGACCAGCGGGATGGCCAGGCTGCCGGCGCGGCCGCTGTCGCGCCCGATCTTGTCGACGTCGAACAGGTCGACCTGGCAACTGCCGACGATCGAATGCGCGGCCGACGCGGGGATCAGCCCCTCCGCCGCCTGCGCCCGTGCCAGCGCCGCCTCGAACCGCAGCATCGCATCCACGAAGCTGCGGTCGCTGAAGGCGGCCAGCGTTTCGGAGGTGGACAGGAATCCCTCGAAGATGCTCATGTCGGGTTTGGGCTCACGTGTACCTGAGTTGTGCGGACGCTCGCAGTTCCTGGGCGGTGGCGGTGCCGAAGCCGAAGAACCCGAGGTAGGCCGGGATCATCTCGAACAGCATGTCGGTACCCACCTGGACCTCGCAGCCCCGCGCCATCGCCGCGCGCAGCAGCGGCGTGTATTCCGATTTCATCACCACCTCGCCGACGAAGGTCGACGGGGCGATGCGTTCGACGTCGAAGGGCAGCGGGTCGTCGGCCCGCATGCCCAGCGGCGTGGCGTTGACGACCACGTCGTAGCCCGCCGGATCTCGGGAGCCGGTGCGCACGGTGAGCAGCGGGTAGTGCGCGCGCAGGCGGCCGGCCAGCGCCTCGGCCGATGCGGCGTGGGCATCGAACAGCATCAGCTCGGCGGCGCCGGCGGCGGCGATCGATGCGGCGATGGCCGAGCCGACCCCGCCCGCGCCGGCCACCAGCACCCGCGCGCCGCGGAAGCTGCGGCCCTTGCGTTCCACGCCGCGCACGAAGCCGGTGCCGTCGAACAGGTCGCCGAGCAGCGAGCCGTCGTCGCGTTTGAGGATGGCGTTGCAGGCGCCGGCGATGCGCGCGGTGGTCGAGACCTCGTCCACCAGCGCCATGGTGGTGACCTTGTGCGGCATCGTCACCAGCGCGCCGCGCAGGTTGGACATGCGCATCACCTGGGGCAGCGTGGCCGCGTAGTCCTCGGGCCGCACGCCCATCGGGATCACGGCGGCGTCGATGCCGTGCCGATCGAACCAGGGGTTGTAGATCAGCGGCGCCTTGAAGGCCTCGGTCGGGAAGCCGAAGTGCGCGATGAGGGTGGTGGTGCCGGACAGCATGGCGCGGGGTCCTCAGGCGTGGGCTTGCTGGAGGGACGGCGAGGCCAGGCTCTGCTGCCGCAGGCGGTCGTATTCGGCCTTGTCCAGCGGCGTGGCGTCGGGGTCGCCCAGGTCGGTCATGCGCACGCGGTAGGTCTCGCGGGCGCTCATCGCGGCGAGGGCGGCGATCACGGTGATGCCGAAGGCCAGCGCCCCCACCGTCAACCAGATGTTGGCGGACCCCGGAGGCGCCACGGCGGTGAAGACGGCCGGCAGCATCGCGGTGACGGCGGTGCCCAGGTTCTGCGAGATGGCCATCGCCGACACGCGGGTGCGGGTGGGGAACAGCTCGGGGTAGAAGCTCGGGAACACGGCGTTGTAGCCCTGGTAGACCACGCCCCACATCAGCAGCGACATCGCGATGGCCAGCGGCACGTTGTGGATGCTGATCGCGTAGAGGTAGCCGAAGGCCAGCAGGCCGGCCAGCAAAGAGCCGACGATCAGCGGCGGCTTGCGGCCGATGCGGTCGGACAGGTTGCCCACGTAGGGGATCACCAGCACGGCCAGGATGTTGCCCAGCACCGGGATCCACAGGTACACGTCCTTCTCGAAGCCGATGCCGTAGGCGGGCTGCACCGCGTAGGCCGCGCCGAAGATGGTGGCCACCACGGGGATGACGTTCATCAGCGCCATCAGCACCACGCGCAGCATGTCGCGCCAGCTGTACTTGAAAGCGTCGACGATCGGCGAGCGCGGCACCTGGCGGCGTGCGCCTTCCTCGGTGAAGGCGGGGGTCTCGTCGACCTCGCGGCGGATGATGTAGCCGGCCACGATGACGATGAAGCTCAGCAAGAACGGGATGCGCCAGCCCCAGGTGTTGAACTGCTCGGTGGGCATGTAGTGCGCGAGCGGCAGGAACACGGCCGCGGCCATGATCTGGCCGGCCTGCACGCCCTGCAGCGCGAAGCTCGCGAAGAAGCCCCGGCGGCCGAAAGGCGCGTGCTCGAGGATCATCGAGCTGGCGCCGGAAATTTCACCGGCGACTGCGAAGCCCTGGATCAGGCGGCAGACGACCAGCAGGAACGGTGCCCACAGGCCGACCTGGTCGTAGGTGGGCAGCAGGCCCACGGCGATGGTCGAGAAGCCCATCAGGAACATGCACCAGACCAGCACCTTCTTGCGGCCGTGCGTGTCGCCCAGGTGGCCGAGCACGAAGGCGCCGATCGGGCGGGCCACGTAGCCCACCCCGTAGGTGGCGAGCGACGCGATGATCGCGATCGCCGGGTCGCCCTTCGGGAAGAAGATCTGCGGGAAGATCAGCGACGCGGCGGTCGCGTAGATGAAGAAGTCGTAGTACTCGAGGGCCGAACCGATCCAGCCGCTCGCGGCGGCTTTGGTCGATTGCTGGCGGACCTTCGGCCCGCGGGCCGTGGCTTGCGTCATGGTGTGTCTCCAGGGTGGAACGGGGCGGCCTGCGGCCGCAGGCTTCAGCGTGCGCGGGGATCGGGGTAGCGCAGCGGTGATCGGATCTCCGGGGCCAGCTCGGCGGGATAGACGAGCTCGCGCAGGAAGTCGGCGTCCTCGCGCACCGCGGCGGCGGCGGCATCGAGGCCGAAGTAGTCGAGGTAGTGCGGCATCTGCTGGATCAGCATCTCGAAGCCCGGCTGCGCATGCAGCCCGCGTGCACGGGCCGCCTGCACCAGCGGCGTGGGCTGGCCGCGCAGCAGGATGTCGAACAGCGCCGCGTGCGGCGCCATGCGCGCCACGTCGCAGGGCATCGGGTCGTCTGGGCGCAGGCCCAGCGGCGTGGCGTTGATGACGAGGTCGAAGCCCGCCGGGTCGGCCGTGGGCACGGCGACGACCGGCGTGTCGAAGGCCGCGTCGATGCGTGCCGCCACGCTGGCGGCCTTGCCCGGCGCGATGTCGTGCAGGGCGACCTCGAGCGCGCCGTCGTCCTCGCCGCCCTCGGCCAGCGTCACCGCGATGGCCGCCGCGCTGACGCCCGCGCCGAGCACCAGCACGCGCTTGCCGCGGAAGGGGATGCCGAAGCGGTCGAGCGCGCCGACCAGGCCTTCGCCGTCGAACAGGTCGGCCTCCAGGCCGGCGCCCTCGGGCATGCGCCGCACCACGTTGGCCGAGCCGGCGACGCGGGCGAAGAGGCCGCAGCCGTCCACCAGGTCGGCCACCAGCGGCTTGTGCGGCGGCGCGATCAGCAGGCCCCGGACGTTGCGCGCCAGGAAGGAGGCCTTCAGCCAGACGGTGAAGTCGCGCGCCCTCACCTGCACGGGCACCATCACCGCATCGAGGCCGAAGCGGGCGAAGACGGCGTTGAACATGCGGGGCAGGCGCACGTTGCCGACGGGATCGCCAGGGATCAGGTACAGCTCGGTACTGCCGCGGATGTCCGCCATGGGGTGCTCCGGTGTGTTCGACAATCGCACGGGTTGTGCGATTCACCGGAACTCTAGGTGCCAACCTGACGCTTTTGAAGGCGCTTCCTCCGTTCAACGAACGATCATCGAACTTTATTGATCGATCATCGAACGCTTATCGGGTTTGCCCTGAATCCCCTGCCCCTCGCCGCTCCGCACACTGCGCCATGGCCGAACCCGACCCGAGAGCCCCCGGCGACGACGCCCCGCCCCCGGGGCTGGACCGGCGCGACTGGATCGCCGGGCTGGAGCGCGGCGTCGGCCTGATCGAGGCCTTCGACGACGCACATCCGCGCATGACGGCGAGCGAGGCGGGCCAGCGCACCGGCATGACCCGCACCGCCGCCCGCCGCTACCTGCTGACGCTGCAGCACATGGGCTACGTCGCCAGCGACGGCAAGATGTTCTGGCTCACGCCGCGGGTGCTGCGGCTGGGCCAGTCGTATCTGGAGTCGGCGCGGCTGCCGCGGGTGGTGCAGCCCTTCCTGCAGCGCGTGGCCGCGGGCACGCACGAGATCGCCTACCTCAGCGTGCTCGACGGCGACGACGTGGTCTACATCGCACGCAACGGCCCCAACCGCAGCATGAACACCGGCTACGTGCTGGGCGCGCGCGTGCCGGCGCAGGTGACCGCGGCGGGGCTGCTGATGCTCGCGCTGCGGCCCGACGACGAACGGGCGCACTGGGTCGATACACACGCGCTGAAGGTCTTCACCCCGCACACCATCGCCAGCAAGGACCGCATGCGGCTGGAGCTGGCGCGCATCCGCGCCCAGGGCTGGGCGATCTCCGAGCAGCAGCTCGACCTCAACTCGCGCGGCATCGCGGTGCCGCTGCGCGACCGCCACGGGGTGCTCGTCGGGGCGCTCAACGTCACGATGCCGATGGGCCACGAAAGCAGTGACGACGCCGTCGCCCGCGTGCTGCCGGTGCTGCGCGAGACCGCGCAGGCGATGCGCAACCTCATCTGAGCAAGGTCAGCCGGGCGCTTCGGCGTCGGGCCGCGGCCCGCCCGCGCGCTCCAGCGAGGTGGAGAGCACGAAGCGGTTCTCCGGGTGCAGCGTCAGCGAGATCTCGAACACCTTGCCGGCGCTGTCCAGGTAGCGGCGCAGCACCTTCAGCGCCGGCGTGCCGGGCTCGACCTGGAGCTCTTCGGCCAGCGCCTTGGGCACCGAGGTGGCGCTGATCTCCTGGCGGATCTGCACGATGCGCCGGCCGTAGCGGCGTTCGATCAGCGAGCTGATCAGCGTCTCGGGCGATTCCCGCACCAGTGCGCCGATCTCGGTGTACGCCGCGTCGACGTACACGTCGGTCCAGGCGATGGGCCGGCTCCTGCGGCCGCCGTCCATGCGCAGGCTGGAGATGCGCAGCCATGCGCTGCCCGCGTCGCAACCCAGCTGCGCGGCCAGGCCGGCATCGGCCACGACGTCCTCGACGCTGCGCACCAGCCGGACGTGGGCGGCGCCGAACTGCGCCAGCTCGTCCACCGTGGCGATGGACTGCGTGAAGCGCCGCGCCGGGCGTGGCGCCTCGACCCGCGTGCCCACGTTGCGCTTGCGCGAGATGAGGCCGAGCTCCTGCAGTTCATCGAGCGCCTTGCGCACCGTGTAGCGCGACGCACCGTAGCGGTCGCACAGCTCGAACTCCGTCGGCAGCAGCGTGCCCACCGCGAAGCGCCCCGCGGTGATGCCCTCGACCAACTCGCGCGCCAGTTCTGAATGGTTCATATGTTCGAACATTAACAGACATAAGGCCGGTCGCCGGTGCGGCGGGTAAACCCGGAGTGCCTATTTGTTCGAACATATTAAAGTCCATATGTTCGAACAAATTACCTGGCACCCAGGAGCCCTCCATGTTCCCAGCGTCTTCCAGCACCGTCGTCGACTCGATCCTGTTCCGCGATGCCTTCGGCACGCCCGCGATGCGCGAGGTGTTCTGCGACCGCGCGCTCATCGGCCGCTACATCGAGGTGGAAGTGGCGCTGGCGCGCGCCGAGGCGCGCTGCGGCGTTATCCCGGCCGAGGCCGCCGAGGTCATCGCCCGCGAATCCCGGCTCGAGCGCATCGACTTCGACCACATGCGCCACGAGACGGACATCGTCGGCTACCCGATCCTGCCGCTGGTCCACCAGCTCGTCGGGATGTGCGGCGACGCCGGCCGCTACATCCACTGGGGCGCCACCACCCAGGACATCATGGACACGGCCAACGTGCTGCAGGTCCGCGCCGCGCTCGACCTCGTGGACGCGGACATCCGCGACCTGCGCGGCATCCTGGCCGGCCTGGCGCAGAAATACCGCGACACGCCGATGGCCGGCCGCACCCACCTGCAGCAGGCGCTGCCGGTGACCTTCGGCTACAAGGCCGCGATCTGGCTGGCCATGTTCGACCGCCACCAGCAGCGGCTGGCGCAGCTGCGCGAACGGGTGCAGGTGGTCGGCTTCGCCGGCGCCGCGGGCACGCTCGCCTCGCTCGGCACCCAAGGCTTCGAGGTGCAGCAGGCGCTGGCCGACGAACTGGGCCTGCAGGTGCCCGCCACCACCTGGCATGTGGCGCGCGACGGCTTCGCCGAGGCGGTGAACCTGCTGGCGCTGGTCACCGGCTCGCTGGGCAAGATCGCCGTCGACGTGATGATCATGGCGTCGACCGAGTTCGGCGAGCTGTACGAGCCCTTCGTCAAGGGCCGGGGCGCCAGCAGCACGATGCCGCAGAAGCGCAACCCGATCTCCAGCGAGCTGATGCTGGCGGCCGCCAAGGCCGTGCGCCAGCACGCCGGCCTGATGACCGACGCGATGATCCAGGACTTCGAGCGCGCCACCGGCCCGTGGCATGCGGAATGGATCGCGCTGCCGGAGAGCTTCATCCTCACCGCCGGCGCGCTGCACCAGGCGAAGTTCGCGCTCGGCGGCCTGATCGTCGACGCCGACCGCATGCGCCACAACCTCGGCATCAGCCGCGGCCTCATCGTGGCCGAGGCCGTGATGATGGGGCTGGCCCCCGCGATGGGCCGGCAGCAGGCGCACGACGTGGTCTACGACGCCTGCCGCACGGTCAACGAGCAGGGCGGCACGCTGGCCGAGGCGCTGGCCGCGCTGCCCGAGGTCACCCGGCACTTCGACCGCGCCGCGATCGACCGGCTGACCGATCCCGCCAACTACCTCGGCCTCGCGCCGCAGATGGTCGACCGCGCCGTCGCGCTGTCCACGCAGGCCGGGCGCTGAAGCGCCGCGCCCATCCTCCTCCCCCCTTCCCCCCGTCCCGCCCTCTTCTTGTGGAGACAACCATGTCCAAGCTCGTGAAACGTGTGGCCGCGCTCGTGGCCGCCACCGCCGTCTGGTCCCTGGCGCCGCAGGCGCATGCGCAGGCCTGGCCTGCCAAGCCGGTCACCTGGGTGGTGCCCTTCGCCGCGGGCGGCCCCACCGACGCGATGGCGCGCGACATCGCCGACAAGGTCGGCAAGCAGCTCGGCCAGCAGGTGATCATCGAGAACATCGGCGGCGCCGGCGGCACCATCGGCGCGGGCAAGGTGGCCAAGGCCGCGGCCGACGGCTACACCTTCCTCGTCGGGCACATGGGCTACATGGGCGCCGGCCCGTCGCTCTACAAGAAGCTGACCTACGACCCGGTCAAGGACTTCGACGCCGTCTTCCGCTTCCCCGACACGCCGCTGGTCCTGCTGGTGCCGAAGTCGTCGCCGTTCAAGACCGCCGAGGAGCTGATCGCCGCGGCGAAGAAGGCGCCGGGCAAGATCAACTTCGGCAACGCCGGCGTGGGCTCCACCTCCCACCTCATCGCCGCGCTGTTCGAGAGCAAGGCCGGCATCGACGTGACCCCCGTCCCCTACAAGGGCGCGGCACCCGCGATGAACGACCTGATCGCCGGCCAGGTCGACGCCATGTTCGACCAGAGCAACACCGCGCTGCCGCAGGTGGCCGGCGGCCGCGTCAACGCCATCGCGCTGACCTCGCTGCAGCCCATGCCCCAGCAGTACCCGAACGTCCCGCCGCTGGCCGCCGGGACCCTGCCCGGCTTCGAGGCCGCCACCTGGTACGGCCTCTACGCGCCCAAGGGCACGCCGAAGGACGTGCTGGCCAAGCTGCATGCGGCCTATCTCAAGGCCCTGGGCGATGCGCAGTGGACGAAGAAGATGGCGGACCAGGGCATCCAGCTGCTGCCCGAGGCGCAGTACGCGCCGGGGGCCTTTGCCGCGCACACCGCGGCGGAGGTCGACAAGTGGCGCAAGGTGGCCGCCGACGCCAACATCCAGATCGACTGAGCGCACGCTGCACGGGAGCCCCGCCATGACGCAGATCGCCCAGGAGGACGTGGTCGAGAGCATCGCCGGCGCGCTCCAGCACGTCAGCCACCACCACCCGCCCGACTTCGTGCAGGCGCTGCGCCGCGCGCACGAGGCCGAGACGCATCCGCCGGCCCGGGCGGCCCTGATGCAGCTGCTGGTCAACAGCCGCCTCAGCGCCACCCACCGCCGGCCGCTGTGCCAGGACACCGGCGTCGCGCAGGTCTTCGCGCGCGTCGGCATGGGCGTGCGCTTCATGCGCCGCGACGGCGCGCCGCTGCGCAGCCTGCAGGCGCTGGCCGACGAGGCCACGCGCCGGGCCTACACCGAGCCGGCGAACCCGCTGCGCGCGACGATGGTCGGCGACCCGCTGGGCCGGCGCGCCAACACCCGCGACAACACGCCGGCCATCGTGCAGGCCGAGCTGGTCGACGGCGACACGCTGGAGCTGCTGGTCGTGGCCAAGGGCGGCGGCGGCGACGTCAAGGCGCGCTTCGCCACCCTCAACCCCAGCGACAGCGTGGCGGACTGGGTGCTGGCGCAGCTGCCCGGCATGGGCGCGGGCTGGTGCCCGCCGGGCATCGTCGGCATCGGCATCGGCGGCAGCCCCGAGCAGGCGATGCTGCTGGCCAAGCTGTCGCTGTTCGAGCCGATCGACATCGACCTGCTGCGCGCACGCGGCGCCGCCGACGCGGCCGAGGCGCTGCGGCTCGAGCTGCACACGCGCATCAATGCGCTGGGCATCGGCGCCCAGGGGCTGGGCGGGCTGAGCACCGTGCTCGACGTGAAGGTGCGCACGGCGCCCTGCCATGCGGCCACCATCCCGGTGGCGCTGGTGCCCAACTGCGCCGCGACGCGCTACCTGCGGCTGACGCTCGACGGCCGCGGCGCGGCGCCGATCCCCTGGCCGTCGCCGGCGGCATGGGACGGCATCCCCGACCGCTTCGAGGCCGAGGGCGCGGTGCGGGTCGACCTCGACCGGCTCGACGCCGCCACGGTGGCCAGCTGGCGCGCGGGGCAGACGCTGCTGCTGTCCGGCCGGGTGCTCACCGCGCGCGACGCCGCGCACAAGCGCCTGGTCGACCTGCTGGCCCGCGGCGAGGCGCTGCCGGTCGACCTGCGGGGCCGCACGGTCTACTACGTGGGTCCGGTGGATGCGGTGCCCGGCGAGGCGGTGGGCCCGGCAGGGCCGACCACCGCCACCCGCATGGACAAGTTCGTCGAGCCGCTGCTGTCGCGCACCGGGCTGCTGGCGATGATCGGCAAGGCCGAGCGCGGCGCGCAGGCCATCGATTCGATCCGCCGCCACGGCGCGGCCTACCTTTCGGCGACCGGTGGCGCCGCCTACCTGCTGTCGCGGTCGATCCGCAGTGCCCGGGTCGTGGCGTTCGAGGACCTCGGCATGGAGGCGATCCACGAGTTCGAGCTGGCGGATTTCCCCGTCACCGTCGACGTCGACGCCCGGGGCCGCTGCGTCCGCCGCATCGTGCCGGCCTGAAGGCCGGCCTGAAGGGCGGGCCTCACGGCGAGGCGTGGAACACGCCGTGCACGGGGTCGTTGTAGGCGACCTCGCAGGCTTCGCGCAGGGCCCGGATGCGCCGGTTGTCGGCATCGGGCCCGCGGCTGACGAACGCGATCTGCCGCGACGGTGCCTGGGCGCCGAGCGCGATCTCGCGCACCGGGTGCGCGACGCTGATCGGGTGCCGCGGCTTCGGCACCACCGACAGCCCCTGCCCTGCCGACACCATCGCGACGATGGTGTCGATCGAGTCGATCTCGATCGTGCTGCGCGCCCGCGGCGCCAGCCGGTGCAGGTAGCCGGCGGCCATGCGCCCGCCGGTGAGCGTGGTGTCGAACTGGATCCAGTCGTGCGCGGCCAGCAGTTCCGACAGCGTGGCGCCCGTGCTGTCGGGCGGGGCGATCAGCACGAAGGCCTCGCGCGCCAGCAGCTGCCAGTGCAGCCGCTTGGAGCCGCCGCCCGCCGGCCGGATCACCACCGCGGCATCGATCTCGCCGGCCTTCAGCTGCTCCAGCAGCACGCCCGAGTCGCCCTGCACCGCACGCACCGAGAGCTGCGGATGGCGCCTGCGCACGTCGGCCAGCGCGACCGGCAGCGTGCTGGTCTGCACCGTGCGGATGGTGCCGATCGTCACGCGGCCCGCCGCCTGCGGCTGCGAGCGTGTCCTCAGCGCGTCCATCTTCGCCAGCGATTCCTGCATCGTTGACGAAAGCTCACGCGCGATCGCGGTGGGCTGCACGACACGGCCGGTGCGGTCGAACAGCGGCTGGCCGAAATGCTCCTCGAGGCGCTTCACCTGCAGGCTCACCGCGCTGGGCGTGAGGCCGACCTCCTCGGCCGCCGCGGCAAAGCTGCCGCGCCGAAGGATTGCGTCGAGCGTCGCGAGGAACACCAGCTTCATTGAGTTTTTCTCATCTGTCGGTTAACAAAACGTCGTTTCGCCTAGCAGCACGGCAACTTTACAGTTGCCCTCGGCCGCCCCACGGGGCAACGGCCTAGAAGAAACCCTATCGATCGCATCTCGCTGCAAGGCCACAGGTTCCAGAAGAGGACCGGGCACGCAGCCTGTTCGGAGACAACCGTGCGAGACCCTGAAGTTCATTGCGCCGTCGCAACGCGGCCCCTTCCACCCCCCGCCCACGTTTCATCACCGGCCGCCTGCACCCGTGTCCCCGAGCTCGACAGGGCTCAGCGCGTCGCCAGCGACTGCGTCAGCCCCGAGGACATCGACTGGCTCTCCAAGGGCTTCAGCGCCTTCCTCGCCAGCGGCGGCCGGCTGCCGCTGGAGCGCTGCCTGCACCTGCCGACCAACGAGAGCGCGCTGCGCCGTGCACGCCGCGACCACTGGCTGCGCCATGCCTGGTCCTGCCTGGAGACCGAGTCGTCTCCCTGGCGCCGCTCCGAACTGCTGGCCGCCGAAGTGCGGCGCTTCGAGTCGCGCAAGTGGGCGCGCTGGTCGATGCTGGAACGCCCCCCGGAAGGCTGCGGCGCATTGGACCGCGCGCTGTTCGAGGCCTTCCGCGCCCATGGGCGCGTGCCGTCCACCGCCATGCAGCTCCACAACATCGCCGGCGTCCGCAAGGCGGCGTGACACACCAGCCCCACCCATCACACCACGAAGGAGACACCCCATGACCAAGACCAAGACGACGACGACGACGAGAAGATGGCTGCTGAACGCGGCGGGCACGGCGCTGCTGGCGCTGAGCGCGGTGGTGCCGCTGCAGGCGCAGGCGCAGGACATC